>NZ_CP172056.1:3215000-3563266 GCF_049860565.1 Desulfitobacterium nosdiversum | reverse complement strand
GGTGCTAAAGCTATGGAAAAAGCTGCACATCAGGCATTAGCTGCAGATTACTTTTTAATGAGTTCCAACGCTATTTCAGCTACCGGCGAGCTGGTAAATATTGATGGCATAGGCAACAGGGTAGCCGCGCTGATTTTTGGGCCGAAAAATGTAATAGTGATAGCAGGACTTAACAAAGTCGAGCCGAATTTGGATGCAGCTATATTAAGAGTGAGAAACTATGCCGCCCCCCTTACATGTCTAATATTCAAGCAGGACTACTCCTCTTTTGATGAACTTTCTAAAGCAGCCGAATGGGGATGCAGTCAGCTTGTAATTACTAATAAGTCCATGGCTAAAGGCAGGATCAAGGTGATAATTGTTGGAGAAAGCTTGGGTTTCTAGATTGGATGAAATAGCAAGAGAAGAAGAGTATTTGCAGATTCCTCGCGAAATTTCGTATCGATAAAAGGAGAAAAATATGAACACCTATATACTTGGCTTTCAGGAGATCGACAGAACAAAGTTAACGGTTGCAGGGGGCAAGGGTGCAAATTTAGGTGAACTGTCCGGAATCGAGGGCATACGGGTGCCCCAAGGTTTTTGCATTACCACCGAAGCGTATAAAAAGATAGCCGAAAATAATCACGAGCTTAATAGCTTGTTGGATGAATTGACGCGTCTGAGGGCGGAAGACAGGAAAAATATCGGCGAAATCAGCGCAAAAATCCGTATGGCCATCGAAAGAATACCCATTTCTAAAGATATAGAAGGGGAGATCACATATTATCTCTCAAAGCTTGGTGAAAAAAACGCCTATGCCGTACGTTCCAGCGCCACTGCTGAGGATTTGCCGATTGCCTCCTTTGCGGGCCAGCAGGATACGTATCTGAACATTATCGGCAGGGAGGCAATCCTTAAGCATGTCAGCAAGTGCTGGGCCTCGCTGTTTACCGAACGGGCAGTAACCTACCGCCTGCAAAACGGCTTCGACCACCGAAAAGTTCACCTGTCTGTGGTTGTTCAGAAGATGGTCTGCCCTCAGGCATCAGGAATTTTGTTTACTGCCGATCCCGTCACTTCCAATAGGAAGGTTTTATCCGTTGATGCCGGTTTCGGACTTGGCGAGGCCTTGGTCTCCGGCCTGGTGAATGCTGATCTCTATAAAGTGCGTAACGGCAAGGTGATCGATAAGAAGGTATCTACCAAGAAGCTGGCCATTTATGCCTTAAAAGAGGGCGGTACGAAAGAGCAGGAGATTGAGCCTGAGCGGCAGAATAGGCAAGTGCTGGCGGATGAGCAGATTTTGCAGCTTGAGCGCCTGGGCCGAAAGATCGAAGAACATTTTGGCCCCCCCCAGGACATCGAATGGTGTTTGGCTGATGATGCGTTTTACATTGTCCAGAGCCGGCCAATCACTGCTTTATATCCCATCCCGGAAGCAAATGATCAGGAAAATCACGTCTATGTATCGGTCGGTCACCAACAAATGATGACCGATCCCATCAAACCATTGGGATTGTCATTATGGCAGTTAACAGCTGCCCGACTCATGTATAAAGCTGGTGGAAGGTTGTTTGTTGATGTGGCACAAATGTTAGCCTCACCTGACAGCAGAAAAATATTATTCAATAATATGGGGCAACACGATCCGCTCATGAAAGACGCACTCATGACCATAATCGAGCGAGGAGATTTCATAAAATCGTTACATGATGACAAGAAGGAACAGAATCCCGGCAAAAGCAAAGGTATGCCGTCTTCGGGTTTTCATACACAAATCGAAAACGATCCGACCATCGTTGCCGATTTGATGAAGCGCAGTCAAACATCGATCGAGGAGTTAAGACAAAGCATCCAAACGAAATCAGGAGCGGATTTACTGGATTTTATCCTGGCAGATATCCAGGAATTAAAGAAGATTTTATTTGCTCCTGAAAGTTCGGCTGTGTTTATGGCTGCTATCAATGCTTCGGCCTGGATCAATGAAAAAATGAACGAGTGGTTGGGAGAAAAAAACGCAGCCGATCCTCTTTCCCAATCGGTGCCTAACAATATTACGGCGGAAATGGGTCTGGCGCTGTTGGATGTGGCCGATGCGATTCGACCCTATCCGGAAATCATTGCCTATTTACATCATGTAAAAGATGATAACTTTTTGGCTGAACTGGTGAAGTTTGACGGCGGACGGGAAACCCGGGACGCTATCTATGGTTATCTCAACAAATACGGAATGCGCTGTGCCGGGGAAATCGATATTACGAAAACCCGTTGGAGCGAAAAACCAATCACCCTTGTTCCCATGATTCTCAGCAACATCAAAAACTTTCAGCCTCATGCCGGCCGGCGGAGATTTGAGCAAGGGCGGCGTGTTGCTTTGCAAAAAGAACAGGAGTTATTAGAGCGCTTGCAGCCATTACCGGATGGTGAACAAAAAGCCCAAGAAACAAAACGAAGGATCGACCTGATCCGGAATTTCATCGGTTATCGTGAATATCCCAAATACGGCATGATCAGTCGTTACTTCGTTTATAAGCAGGCTTTACTGAAAGAAGCCGAACAACTCGTACAGGCAGGCGTTATTCATGAAAAAGAAGATATCTACTATCTCACGTTTGAAGAACTTCGCGAAGCCGTACGCACCAATAAACTGGATTACCGGATCGTAAGCATTCGCAAAGACGAGTACAAATTATATGAAAAACTAACTCCCCCACGGGTGATCACGTCTGACGGTGAAATCATTGCCGGGGAGTACAAACGCGAAGATCTCCCGGCCGAAGCGATTGCAGGCTTGTCGGTTTCGTCCGGAGTAATCGAGGGACGGGCGCGTGTCATCTTAAACATGGAAGACGCTGATCTGGAAGAGGGAGATATCTTAGTCACCTCCTTTACCGACCCGAGCTGGACTCCATTGTTTGTATCTATAAGAGGCCTGGTCACCGAAGTTGGCGGACTGATGACCCATGGAGCAGTTATCGCCCGTGAATACGGCTTGCCGGCAGTTATCGGAGTAGAAAATGCTACCAAACGGATCAAAGATGGGCAACGAATTCGCGTGCATGGAACAGAAGGGTATGTAGAAATCCTATAATGGGGAAGATGTTATCTAGGCGGCCCAATCAGGGTCGCTTTCTCATTTTGAAAAGAATAACTATATCGCAAAACGAACGCCTTAAAAAGCTTAATGCCATTGCTATAAGTCAAATGAAACTGCTGACAGAGGATCATAGAGTAATGGCACTTGAAGAAAATCCTAGAAAACAAAACATAAACGTCTGACTACCAAATAAGAGCGACCAAAAGCAATTTTCCGAAATTTTCGGATAGTTAAAACCGGAGGATCTTGATCTTAATAGTTAACTAGAATCTGTAGTCAAAATATTATTTGGATAATAACATGTGCAGCAAAATGTGCACAATTTCATAGCACCTCTTAAATTAAATAAATTCTCTTATAAAAGTACGTGCACAGAAAAAATCTGTCCCGCCATAAAATGAATATGGTCAAATATGGAAAATGAGAGGATGTTTGTGATGTTCTATATAGTTGAACCCGGAGATTCTCTGTATAATATTGCGATGCAGTTTCATACAACGGTCAGACATTTGAAGGATTTAAATCCTCAAATTAGCAATCCTAATAGAATTTATGTTGGTGAAAGAATTGAGGTCGGTAAACAATGGGTTCTCAATCCATGGCGCGGAAACGAATGGCAGATAGGCATGGAAGAATATCAAAGGGGTATGGCAGAATATCGAAGGGGCCGCGCGGAGTATCATAGGGGCCGTGCAAAAGCCTCAAGACATCGCGGTCGGTAAAAAGATTAGTATGGGTTAGGTAATCAATGGGAGGATGGCTGACGGTAGGTATAAAAAGGATCGTAAAGTTATGATCCTTTTCGCTTTGGCAAAATAAAGAAACTCTTTTATTGCACTTAGGTTCCTAGACCCTACGCTGAACGATAACAGATGACGATTGCGAGCATATTCCGACGAGGAACTGGCAAACGTCTCAGAGAGACAGAACAACATTGCACGGAAATATAGCAATGGACAAGCTAGAAAGAAGATTAAGCAAATGAAGCCTATTGCTGATCGGCACTTATGGTAGTATGAGTTTGGTAATTACTTATACAAGGGAGAAGAAAAATCAATGATAAGGAAAATCGGTCAAATTATGTTGTATGTAAATAACCAAGATGAGGCACTGCATTTTTGGACAGAAAAAGTAGGATTTTGTACATAACTGGAAGTTGAAATAAGCTTACGCTAAGTTATCCGATGGTAAATCACTATGTAAGTTGCCCCTTGCTAAGTTCAAGAATCCGCCTTGATAAAGCTTAGCCAGCAGTCAAGTACCGAGTCTTGCGTGGTTCATGGTAACATGTACTCGGCGGACTGCTTGTTAGTTGTCATTTGTTGTCGTTCTGCGTAGGTTCCTGGAACCTCTGAGAAACGACAAGTTTCGCAGAGTACTTATGATACGTTTCTCCGCGCTGTTTATAACGGCAAGTTTTAGGACCATCCTTGGAGGATGGTCCTTTCCACAAGAATAAGGCCTGAAAATTCCAGAAATCCCTTTTTGTCCAGTACTCTTTCACTTCTTTTGAATATAGTAAAGTAACATTGTAGTAATGGAGTGTTGGAGCCATGACATCTTTAAAACCGGTAAAATATTTGGAGACTCTGTCTGGAAAAGCTGCACATTTATTATTATTTACTGATGGAAATCGTTATGCGGTAAAATGTAAAAACAATTTCCACGGAACAAGGGAGCTGGTAAACGAGTTCGTTATCGCCAGATTAGGGCAGCTACTTTCTTTACCTGTAGTACCATTTGAAATTGTGCATATGTCAAAGGAGCAGATTCAGTATATACCGGAAAAGTTTTCTTCCAATTACAAACCAGGCAAACAGTTTGCAAGCCTTTTTATAGATAATTGCATCGGCCTCTCTAAGAAACCTCCTCACCCGACTAAAAATGAAATCAAAAATCACCAGGTTTTGGCCGGAATTTTCGTCTTCGACCATTGGGTGCATAACGCCGACCGCACAAAAAGCAACATCCTTTTAGAACGGTTGCCGGAAGGCAAATATAATATTCATATGATCGATCACGGAAAATGTTTTTCGGGAGGATACAAATGGAATGAGGCAACGCTGCAAAAGCGTAAAGGATTTAAAAAAGATTCTATCGTTCATATTTGGGCAGCGGGCATGCTGGAAGATTTAACGATCGTATCTTCATATATTGAACAAATCTTGGCTTTGCCGGAAGTGTCAATCGAAGAAGTGATTAGGGAAATTCCCGAGGACTGGGACGTACCGCTTCAAGACAGAGAGGCGCTTATTATCTATCTCAAAGAACAGAAAAAAACATTTGCCGATTCGGTATATAAATTTATAAAGAAATATGGGAATGCCTGAAAAATCAATTGTTGTTTACTCAACTTTCGCAGAGCGAAAAATGAGCTGAAACCTTGGTATTAACGGAAAAGAAATTGATTTAAATGCTCATTGACAATAGAAAACACCTCTTTTCTTTGGTATAGTGAAAGTCGAGCAAAACCCACTATCACATAGAATTAAGAGGTGTTTTCTACATGATAGCTCAAAGAGAGCAAAAGAATCAACTACCCAAAGAAATTCAACCGGCATTTAAGGAACTAAAAGTTTTCAACCAACTAAAGGGATTGCCGCCGGAGGTGAATGACGGTGACCTTAAATTGGCTGTAGTAAAGGTTGAAGATGAGTTTCATACGGGAGCATTTAACTATGAGGTTTTTGGAGTTAAGACTGATGATAAAGAACGCTATGGATTAGAATTAACACCCTGGAGAAAATGGCTATCCTTGGAAGTCTTAGATAAATGCATTAATACATATAGCCCTGAGGTTGGTGCGGCACACTCCTTATACAAGCTGACGTCCTTTGGTTATGATGCCGATGAAATAGAAGCTGGAATTAAAAAAATCGCAGCATGAAGGAATGCTGCGAAGAAAGTGAAAACGGAACAGCGGAGTATATTCCATGGGAAGTGGTATGTAAGAAATTTGGATACGTTGATAGTCGGACAGAGGAAGAAAAAGAGCGGCAGCGTAAACAATTAGAACAAATAATTGCTAATAATAAGAAGATTTATGAAGACATGTTACCATAGAAACTAGCCGTCAAGGGGATGCCAGAGTGATGCGGCATCTTTTTTTGTATCCTCAAGGCACGTTGAAGTTGTCACGCAACTTGTCAGAATCGAAAAATCGAAGAGGGGTGTACCTTGATGACAAATAGTAGAATGAACCCTAAGGTTGATGGATTTTTAAGTAAAACAAAACAGTGGCGGGAAGAATTTGAGAAATTGAGAATGATCATTCTTGACTGTCAGCTGACCGAAGAATTGAAGTGGGGTAAACCTTGTTACTCTTTTCAGGGAAGTAACATAGTTTTAATACATGGATTTAAAGAATACTGTGCGCTTCTGCTTTTCAAAGGTGCCCTATTACAGGATGCCAATGGTATTCTGGTCCAACAAACGGAGAATGTGCAGGCAGGGCGCCAGATCCGGTTCACCGATGTTCGAGAAATCGTTGAGATGGAAACCCTCTTGAAAACCTATATTCATGAAGCCATTGAAGTTGAAAAAGCCGGTTTGGAAGTGAATTTCAAAAAGAATACAGAATTCGTAATTCCTGAAGAATTGCAAAATAAATTCGATGAAATCCCTGCTTTCAAAACTGCTTTAGAATCATTGACGCCGGGACGGCAAAGAGCATACATTCTTCATTTTTCTCAACCCAAACAATCCAAAACTCGAGCGTCAAGGGTTGAGAAATGGTTGCAGCAGATTTTGAATGGAAAAGGATTAAATGATTAGTATATTCGATGGACTCCATTTCAGAGGGGGAACAGTCTGAAATACATACAGAAAGTTGTGTTCTATTGCAACGGACGGAGAAATAGAAAAATGAATATCTGATATATAAAAAGCGTGAAGGTTGAATAAAGTGGTCCCAATGTCAAGGACATTTAAAAAAAAGAGTATGATAAAGCGTCACAGCTAGTAATTATAGTTGTGACGCTTTTGCTATACCTTTATTAGGATAATATCCTGTTCATAAATATTCTGCATACTGATTAGGAGCAAGCTTTGCCAGTTCCCATTGAATAACGCTCTTTATTATAATAATCCATGTAATCATTCACTTCTATACAAAGCTCTTCATAAGTTGTGCATTTAGCAAGATGTATTCCATTATATTGCTGCTCAACCCTACCAGAGCAATCCACTTAAGAATGATACAGTGCTGCACGACTGATCCACTAGAATTGACCACTTACACGCCAAGCAGGGTTATCATGATAATTATTACAGTATTCTATGTCAGTGATTCGATAGGAAGATTCATGCCTTTCCAACCTTCAAGCGCACCTGCTAATTCATAGGCATCGAAACCGTGCTTCAACAAAATCAGCAACGCTTGTTTACCAAGAATTGTTCCCCCTGTCCAATCATAAACAACATATGTTTTACTTTTATTCAGTGTATCAAGCACTTGTTCAAGATTCCTAGCAGGAATAGCAATTGCTCCTTTGATCTGGTCTTTCTTAACTGCTGCGGGTGCATTTCTTACATCTAAAATCACATAAGGTGATTCTGGTTGATCCAAATACTCCACGACAACTGAATGATTTATATACAGACTCATATATGTTTCTAATAACTGAATTTGTGCTTCTTTCATATTATTTCCTCCATTTTTAATTTCTTTGTACCGTCAGACAATTTATGCAACAAGGTATTCAACACATTCAATTCATCCGCACTAAAAGAGGAGAATATTTTCTCAACAAGCAAAAAATTATACGGAAGAAAGGCTTCAAGAACCTGACGACCCTCTGTACTCAACTGAACTGAGGCTGAACGTTTATCCTTTTCTGAAGCTATTTTTAAAACTAGATGATCTTTTTCCATGCGCTTGATCAGCTTGCTTGCAGTAGCGCGTGTAGAACCAAGTTTTTCTGCAACTAGCGATGGACTAAGTGGCTCATTATCAGAATGAAACAGCAACATCATCACAATAAAGCTAGACTCGCTCAGTCGATACTTTTCAAGCAAACGACCATATTCTTTCTCCAAATCACGATATGTCCACTGCAAGTTCAGAAATGTTAAGACAAGGGACGGATCAATTTCTGAACGGTTTTTCATTGCTTTAAGGATTCGCTCACTTGTTGGACGATCTTTGAATGTATATTCCATTGAATAAACTCCTCATTTGATTAGCCGGCTAATTAAATTATAGCACCTTCTCCAATAAAGTCAAGTAGTTTTTTTGTTAGGGAAGATGTAGAAGTAGAATACAAAGCCAATGATGATTGCTGGTGGTAAGGATAATAGATTATTATTGATAAATGTGTTCCTAATACTTTCAAAACTTCCATAGTTCCTTGTTGTAGTATGGAACTAAGGAAGTTTTAAATGAGTTGACAATCATACTCAGTACAAATATAAGAATAATGCCTTCCACCAAGGGGATACCAGAGGGGTATGACATCTTTTTTGACAACTCAAGACACGTTGAGAGTATAGTTTTGATGACGAATAGTGGTTTGAACGACAAATAAGGCACGTCCACACTATATGTAGTGGTTTTGGAGCAAAAATTGAGCAAAAATCGAAGCAAAAAAGTACAAATTTTGACCCGTTTTTTTGGCTGTTTTCATAGATGACAAGGGGTCGTTGGAAGGATATGATCTCCAAAACGGGAATTTTGCACAGGAAAATTCAAAGGCATCAGGACAGCAAATCTTGATGCCTTTGTTTTTGGCTCTTTTAAACGTTATTGCTGATACACAGCCATTTGCGAACATGACTCTAACTTGACGACTCGTTTCTTAATTGCATTCCCGCAGCATTGATCCAATGGTCATGTGAAAAAGACGAAGTGTTGCAGGCAAGTGCATCAAATTGGCAGGGTAAGCTATTATTCCGCGGGTTCAACAGGAAAGCCCATCGTTGTCCAGGCTGCAATACCACCTGTCAGTTCAAGGACATCGTATCCATTTTCCAACAATACAATGGCTGCTTTTGCGGCCATGTTACACCATGTTTCCCAGCAATACACAACAATAATTTTGTCTTTCGGTAGCTCACCCAGTCTGTCTGATAGATGCATTAAAGGAATGTGACTAGCTCCTTCAATTTTCTGTTTCATAATATGCGGCGGAGCATTGCGCACATCAACCACTAGAAACTTGTCCGGCTCAGCCTTCGCTGCCTGCATAAAATCCATGGGGCTGATGGTTGCCTCAATTTTCGCTTTAAAATAATCCATTTTACTCATGATGTTTTACTCCTTTTCAATTATATCTAGCAATCTAAATAATTGCTGGATTTCATCCTCATTAAGCATTTGCAGGAATACACTCTCACAGTTTTTCATATCTGCCCACAGAGACGTAATGAGTTCTTTTCCGGCATCGGATAAAACGAGGCAATAGGCACGTCTATCCGAAGGGTGTTTTACACGCATGACAAGCTGTTTTTCTTCAAGCTGATCAATAATTTGCCCCATTGTTGTTTGATCCACCCGTTGAAGAGTAGCAACCTCTTTTTGCGTAATGTTTTGATGCTCGTGAATAATCAGCATCGCGCCATTCTGTTTAGATGTAATACCAGCCTTATTCAGGCGGTCAGCAAAGAGTTCAAACATACGTTGCGACGCTTTTGCCAGCTTAAATCCTAAAGACTCTTCAATTTTCATCTGTAATCTCCGTACAATATAATAAGTTTAACTGATTATCAGCATAGCTTACTATATTCAATTTGTCAATCTACTATTTAGCCGCCATCGCGCCGCTACTGACAAACGAACGTGGAAGGCGGTAGGCGTCCTGATAATGAAGATTTTATTGAAAAAGAGGCAGAGAAAGCATTTAAGGAAAAAAGATATTAATGTTATTTCTCAATATGCAAAAATGGAGCAAGTTCTTGTTCTACTTGCGGAGTGACTACTATTGTGTAATACTCCATGCATAACGATAAATTTGGCATACTTCTCAAAGGCAAATGCAAAAAGTGCGGCAAAGCTGTGGCAAGATTGGCTGAGGATGAATAAAAATTCGATGATCATTGCCGTTTGGCACTGACAGCCGGATTAAGTGTAAGTTCCGCCAAGGGGATACCAGAGGGGTACGACATCTTTTTTGTACACTCAAGGCAGTGGAGACGGTTGTACTTCTTAATAAGAACACATGACACAATCCTTTTTGAAAGAAGTTTTAAACATGTTAGATAATGCAAGAGAAAACTTATAGGTCTAGGTGAAGGAATAATAAGGAGATAGCTCAATATAAAAGGAGTTGAAAGAAATGGCTATACAGAAGCAATACTTATCAGATTATGAAGCGATATTGTCACACAGATATGATAATGGCGCAGACTATTGGACAACACCTGACAAACGCTTAATTAAGGGATCACCCTTTTCCACTCTGGATAGTGTACTTTATCTGTTGGAATTGGGTATGGAACCCAACGAGCCTCTGCTTAAAGAATGCGCCGATTTAATATTCAGTGCTTGGAGGGAAGATGGAAGTTTTAAGTTGTATCCGCAAGGCTCTATATACCCATGCCAGACCGCTCACGCTGCCGATGTACTCTGCCATATGGGATATGTATATGATGTCAGACTGCAAAAAACGTTCCAACATCTTTTAGACATACAATATGCTGATGGGGGCTGGCGTTGCAATAAGTTTAGCTTTGGTCGAGGTCCAGAAACTGAGTATTCAAACCCATTCCCAACACTTACTGTCTTAAGCGCATTCCGCTTTAGTGAATATCTCAACAAAGAACCAGCACTTAATAGAGCTGTGGAATTTTTGCTTGAGCATTGGACAATCCGTAAACCAATTGGTCCGTGCCACTATGGAATTGGAACATTGTTCATGCAGGTCGAGTATCCATTTCGCAACTACAATCTTTTTATTTACGTTTATATTTTGTCTTTTTACAATCGCGCAAAGGAGGATAACCGATTTCTGGAAGCTTTAAAAATGCTGGAATCCAAAATGGTAGATGGGCAGATTGTTGTTGAACGCAATGTTCCAAAGTTGGCTAAGTTTTCTTTTTGCAAAAAAGGTGAACCGAGTGCATTAGCCACAATACGCTTTCACGAAATATTAAAAAACCTTGGCAGATAGTTATGAACGAATGAACTGTAAAAAATGAGCAAAAATCGGAGCCCAAAAGTTTATTTATCACCCCGATTTTTAGAACCTTTTGTAGACGACACAAGGTATTTAGAAGGATGGATGGAAGAAAGGTAAGAGAGGAGGGGGTACCCATGTCAAAAAACGATAATATGCTTGCGATCTTGTGGATGCTGAATTCAGGCGCAAAAGTGACTGCAAAACAGATATCTGAAAAGTTAGAAATAAATATAAGGACTGTTTATCGTTATATTGATGCACTTTGTGCCAGTGGGGTGCCTATAATATCCGATACAGGTCATAATGGCGGGTATAGTTTACTGAACAATTTTATCAATATACCTTTATTTTTTGATATTGGAGAACTAAAAGCGCTGCTTCATTCTGCCGTATTTGCCAACGAAGCGGGATACCCTTTCAGTGAGTCGTTAAACAATGCAACACAAAAATTAAAATTGTATTCAAACCGGGAACAGGAAAGTATCCTCAATCGCCACTTAGCCGGTTTCGAAGTGATAAACCGTGATATTGCCCCGTCTGTTAAGCCGACATTGGAAGAACTGGAGCAGGCTATAGCAAACGAATATTCTGTAGAAATTGAATACCGTACAAGTCATGAAGAACAACCCCGGACAAGAGTGATTGACCCTTATGGAATGCTCTATTGGAACAATAAATGGTATACGGTTGGATTCTGCCATCTTCGAAACGAAATCAGAAGCTTTCGAGCTGAACGGATTTATCGGATACAGCGAACGCAAATGATGTTTAAAAGGCCGGAAGCCTTTTCTGCCAGGAAATTTTTTATGCAAAATCTTTTACCGGATTCTGAAAATAAGGATGGGGTGGTTACATTAATTATTTGTGGCAGGTCAGAAGCTTTGGACGATTTGTGCATCCATTGGTTTTTAGGTCATCACCTGAAAGAGCGTAGGTCAAATCAAGCAGTTTTTTTACTTGACGAAAGAGCACTTCATGCATATGTACCTTATTTCCTTCTATCTTACGGAAAGGCTATTCAAGTAATTGAACCACAGAGTTTAAAGAAAAAGCTTATTTCTATTGCATCGGAATTAATGGAATATTATCAATTATGATAGCTTTACTGACAGTAGTTGTCAGTGAAGCTGTTTTATTATAAGGATAAACATTCAATCCCAATGAATGATTGATTGATTGATGAATTGAAAAAGATGGAGGACAGGCAAATGAATAATACTGTATATCTTTATGTATTTGATACAATGGCTGATTGGGAAGTAGGTTATTTAACTGCGGAACTGAACTCCGGAAGATACTATAAGAAAGGCTTAACCCCATTAAAAATCGTTACCGTGGGAATTGAAAAGACTCCTATTACTACAATGGGAGGTTTAAAAATATTACCGGATATTGAACTGGATGAGTGCAGCATTGAAAACGCAGATGCTTTGATTCTACCGGGCGGAGATACGTGGGCAGAAACAATTCATGAGCCTATATTGAAAACGGTAGAGCAGTGTTTAAAGGGAAATATTCTTGTGGCGGCAATTTGTGGAGCTACAATAGGGCTTGCTCAGAAAGGATTGCTGGATTCACGATGGCATACGAGCAACGACTTGGAATACCTTAAAATGATATGTCCTACCTATAACGGAGAAAAGTACTACAAGAAGGAGTCTGGTGTAACTGCTGGAAAACTGATAACTGCTTCCGGAATAGCTCCTTTGGAATTTGCTTTACATGTCTTGAAGGCCTTAGACGTATTTACGCCGCAAACATTAAACGCCTGGTATAATCTTAATAAAGCTCATGAGCCTAAATATTTCTACGAGTTGATGAATTCAATCCAATGAAGGGGTAACTGAGGATAATGCATGTTATTCTTTGGCAATTTACGTTGCTGATGCTGATCAGGTATTTGAGTTATTAACTTTGCTTCAGGTGATCGATACGGAAGTATTTTGGATCCTTTTGGAGTGAGATGGTCCATTATGACTAGGATCGAGGATTTATCAGAAGAAGAAAGCAGTCGGAGAGTAAAAGAATGGGCTAAGAGCTTAAGTGCAACCGAAAAAACACGATGATATCTTTTGCATAAATATAGAAGTACAATTTATAAGATTATACCTCCGCCAAGGGGCTACCAGGTCCATACGGCATTTTTTTTTATCGTTCAAGGCACGTTGAGACAGTTGTTAGGATAGAGAAGAAATAGCCCATCAAAAAAGGGTTAGAGGAATCTAACCCTTTTTTGATGGGCTATTTTTATAAAAAATCCGCACATCGGACAACGATGCACGGAGAAATCACGGTATGTTTCAAGCAATTATGCCACGCTATAAATCTTTACATCCGGGTCAGCGCTCCAGAGCGGCTTGAGGCCAACGAAGACATCATTCTGGAACATTGCGCTGGACAGGTAAGCCTGTGCGTGTTCTATGCTGTCGAAGCCGTGAAGTACCTGAACATCCTCGCCACGAATCAGCAGGTCTTTGGTCAGAGCACCTTCAATTGTTTCCAGAAACGGGCCGCGATAATCAGTATAAACCTTGGCAGCGTCTGCCCGGTTGGCTTCTTCGATTTTCATTGTGATTTCCAAATAAGCATTTACTTTCATGGCGTTACCTCCAATTTTGTGATGTGACTCGTTTTGTTTGCCTGAGTCTGGTGTAATTATATTTCAAGCGCTCCAAGAGAAAAAGATATCCGCAAATTTATGAGTTACTCATAAATTTCATAGTTACTTGCTGATACACAGCCAGCCCTCTATAATAGCGTTACACTCGTTTGAACACAGGAGGGTAAAATGTCGATATCAGTTTTTTGGACAATGTTGGCTGGCAAAAAGGAAAACGACTAATTATTGGCATTTGTGCAGGTTATGCCTGTGTGCAGTTTTTTTTACCTTGGCGGTATATGGATTGAACGCTTTTCTCACACCAGTGCTTGCTGTGCTGAAATATATTGGAAGCATATATATGGTCTGGCTGGCAATACACATTTTTCGAAGTAAGCCGTTAAAGGATAAGAAGGATGGACAAGCATCCTTTCGAGAGGGATTCTCTCTTCAATTTGTAAATGTAAAAATCTATTTATATATTATGACTTTGTTGCTGGTCTATCTTGTTCCCCATATTAGCACTTAGAATTAAGATGCAGCGCATTTACGAAAAACACTACAAATCGATCAATTTTATATTGAGCCTGTTTTTGCTGTATTGTGCTTGGGATATTGTAAGGGGGTGAAGCTGATGTATCAACATAAAATGGAAGAGGACATCCGGTGTCCGCTTGAATATGGCCTTGAAATTTTCGGCGGAAAGTGGAAATCACGAATCATATGCGTTTTGGCTGAAAAAGGCACTTTACGATACAGTGCACTTCGAAAAGAAATGAGCAATATAACGGATGCTGTTCTGGCATCCACCCTCAAGGAACTGATTGCAGATGATATTGTGCAGAGAAAGTCATTCGATGAGATTCCGCCTCGTGTGGAGTATTGCCTCACTGAGAAGGGCAATTCTGTGATTCCTATTTTGCAGAGTATTTGCAGATGGTCTGGAGCCTATCACAAAGAAGATAATGAAAAGACAAGGACGCAATGTAAAAAATGTGACTATAAGTAAGGAAAAGGAGGCATTTTCCAATGACGATTACTTACACAGAGGAAAAAAAATTCACGCAAGAAGCAGTGCAGCAATTATTCTTATCTGTTGGCTGGGTGTCTGGTCAGTATCCAAGTCGATTGTATAAAGCATTGATAAATTCTTCTACCGTCTTAACAGCTTGGGATGGAGATAAACTGGTCGGTCTTGTACGGGTGCTGGATGACAGCGAAATGGTAGCATATATGCACTATGTTTTGGTAAATCCTGATTATCAAGGACAGAAAATTGCAGGAACAATGATTGGAATGATTAAGGAAAAATATAAGGATTATCTATATCTTGAAATAATGCCAGAAGAGAGCAAAAATGCCGCTTTTTACGAAAAATTTGGGTTTGAAATTATGGCAGATGGCGTAGCAATGCAGCTTTGCAATTTTAATAATCAATACTAACGAACAATTGAATAGATAAACTGCTAGCCGACCATGGTGTATTTTTTCTACCAGGTCGGCTGTTTTTTTATGAACGAATTTTAGTTTATTCAAGAATCACAGAAAGCGCATGGAAAACGTCCGGATACTTATAATTCAATTGGAAACAATAGCAAAAAAGAGAAGGAACCGGCGTGATGATATGACTGCAAAACTCAACCGATACAACCAGAAAAGAAATTTTGAAAGAACCTTGGAGCCGGAAGGGATAACTGAAATTGCCCAAGAGGGTCTGAGGTTTGTCGTACAGCACCATATAGCCCGCAGAGATCACTACGATCTCCGTCTGGAATGGGACGGAGCCCTGTTGAGCTGGGCAGTGCCCAAGGGGCCTTCCTACGATACCCGTGACAAGAGGCTCGCCGTACAGGTGGAGGAGCATCCTTTGGAATACAGGAACTTTGAGGGGACGATTCCCAAAGGGGAATATGGCGGCGGAGTCGTCATGATCTGGGATGAAGGCTGTTGGGAACCTTATGGGGATGTGGATGACGGACTCCGTGAAGGTGTGCTGAAGTTTGTTCTGAAAGGAAGAAGACTGAAGGGAAAGTGGGCTCTGGTGCGGTTGAAAAGGAAAGCGGGCGAGACGAAGGATAACTGGCTGTTGCTTAAAGAAAAAGATGAGTATGCCAAAACTGCCGACGGGATTTCCGAATTTAGCACCAGCATCAGAACTGGGCGCACCATGACGGAAATCGAAGAAGGGGAAGACGAAAAGATCACGAGGAACTCCTTCAGCAGTACCGGCGTGCAGCTGGCCCAATTAGTCAATACGGTTCCTGAGGGTGAGGATTGGCTTTATGAGTTGAAATACGATGGCTACAGGATACTGGCCTATATTGAAGGCAACAGCGTCCGGCTCATCACCCGAAACGGCAATGATTATACCGAACGGTTCCAGGATGTCGCCTCTTCCCTCGTCGATTGGGCTGACGGAAGGGCGATGATTCTGGACGGTGAAATGACCATCACGGACGCAGCGGGTAGGACGGATTTTCAGGCTCTGCAGAACTATCTGAAAAATCCCCAGGCCCAAAACCTGACCTATATCGTCTTTGATCTCCTGGCGCTGGATGGGGCGGACCTCCGGGGACAGCGTCTGATCGACAGGAAGGAAACGTTGGAAGCTTTGATGCAGGATGCTCCCAAAAACCTCCACTACAGCCGCCATGTCAGAGGGAACGGCCGGGAAAGTTTCCGCGCGGCCTGTGCGGCGGGCATGGAAGGGATCATCGGTAAAAAAGCCGATTCCATCTACAACGGAACGAGAAACGGTGACTGGATCAAGCTTAAATGCGAGCAAAGGCAGGAATTTGTCATCGGCGGCTATACCCTTTCCTCTAAAAAAACCAGCGGGATAAGTTCCCTGCTCCTTGGGGTCTATGAAGGCGGGGAATTGGTCTATGCCGGGCGTGCCGGCACCGGCCTGAGTGAAGCCGACATGAAAGAGCTTGAGGGAGAATTTAAGAGCATAAAGAGAATGGAGCCTCCTTTCAAACTCGCGCCAAAGCGCAGGTCGAATGAAAAGATCACTTGGCTTGAACCTGAACTGGTCGCCGAAATCAAATTTGCCGAATGGACCGAAGATCACCGGTTAAGGCAAGCAAGCTTCAAAGGCCTGCGGAAGGATAAAGATCCCAGGGATATAAAGAAGGAGAAAGCGGATGACGCGATACAGCCTCAATCCTTCGCCAAAGGAGTGGAAAGCCCCATGAAAGCAAACGATAACAGCATCATCATCGAAGGAATAAAGATTAGCAATCCGGATAAGGTGATCTTTGCCGACCCTGAAGTCACCAAAGGGGATGTGATCCGGTATTACGCCAAGGTGGCAGAGCGCATGCTGCCGTATGTGAGCCGCAGGGTTCTCAGCATTGTACGCTGTCCCAAAGGCATATCCCAGACCTGCTTCTACAAGAAGCATCCCGGTCTGGGCAGCCAAGGAATCGTCACCATCCCTGTTTCCACCAGTGACGGAGAAACGGAAGATTACTTCTATATTGAGAACGCATCCGGACTTATTGCCGAAGCACAAATGGGCACGCTGGAATTTCATACCTGGGGAAGCCGTGTGGACGAGCTGGAAAAGCCGGATCTGATGGTATTTGATTTGGATCCGGATGAGGGAATGGATCTGAGTACGGTGCGTCAGGGTGTACGGGATATGAAAAATATTCTTGCCGAGCTTTCCCTGAATTCGTATCTCAAGACCAGCGGCGGCAAAGGGTATCATGTGGTCGTCCCTTTAAAACCGGCCGTTTCCTGGGAGGTGTTTCACGATTTTGCCAGGCGCGTTGCCCAAGTGATGGAGCAGAAGTGGCCTGACCGCTACACAAGCAATGTCAGGAAAGCCAAGCGCACCAACAAGATATTCATCGACTGGATTCGCAACGGCAGAGGCGCTACAAGCATTGCCCCTTATTCCCTAAGAGCGAGAAAAGGGGCTGGGATATCCATGCCTATCGCCTGGGATGAACTGGACACGGTGGCTCCTGACGGTATCAATATGGCGGAAGCGCTCCGGAGGATCGGCGGCAAGGACCCCTGGCAAGATTTTTTTCGGAATAATCAGCAGCTTAAATGAGCAGGCGCGTGATAAGAATACAAATGCAACTGAGCCTCCCAGCACAGTCTATTTCTGCGATGGGGAGGCTCAGTTTATAATTTCCGCTTTTAATGGTTTACTGCAGTTTTTAATACATGGATTTAAAGAATACTGTGCACTTCTGTTTTTCAAAGGTCCCTGTTACAGGATGCCCATGGTATTCTGGTCCAAAAAACGAAGAATGTGCAGGCAGGGCGCCAGATCCGGTTCACCAATGTTCGAGAAATCGTTGAGATGGAAACCATCTTGAAAACCTATATTCATGAAGCCATTGAAGTTGAAAAAGCCGGTTTGGAAGTGAATTTCAAAAAGAATACTGAATTCGTAATTCCTGAAGAATTGCAAAATAAATTCGATGAAATCCCTGCTTTGAAAACTACTTTCGAATGATTGACGCAGGGACGGCAAAGAACATACATTCTTCATTTTTCTCAATCTAAACAATATCTGGTTTTAAGATTTGATTAAATTTTACACCTATTTCTTTGTCAAAGAGGTCGGTATCTTGTAAAAATGTATTCCATAATATTTTCTCTTTTCGCATATTATGGATAAAATTGCATAAAAATAAGAATAAATCAATATTAACGTAAAATATCACTTATTATCTCTTAGTATCTCACGTTTTCATAATAGAAATAAAATATATTTGTCTTTATAAGGTTAGAAAAGGGAAGATTTGTTTAACTTATGATAGAAATTTATAGATAATCTAGCAGGAATTAGGGAGTCTAATGTTTAATAAATGTTTATAATGTCCGAGCAAGGGGTGGTGATTTTTAATGTTTATCATATTCCCAGGAGATGAAAAGATTAAGGCTAGATTAGACTCCATCTGTAAATCATTGGATTTAACCTACGAGCAATGGTTTCAGAAAGCTATAAAGGATTCAGAGTACGATGTTCTAGTTAAATTCATAAACAATCCAGAAGATCAAAATTCGTGGAAATGGGATGAAAACCTTTGTCTGTTTGTAAGAAACAGTGAGGTTGAATAAATTCTTAGTTGATATCAAGAAAGCACTTTGGGGTGAAATAAAACCCTAAAGTGCTTTTTATTTGCATCTTTAATTTGTTCTTCTTTTTTTGCCTGTTAGCATTTTGACTTGAGTTGTTGCAAAAAGTATTCTTTATTCAAAATTCAAGAGTGGTTATGATACAACCATAATATGTGATGTTAAAATTAAAAGTAAAATATACTGATAAATGATAGATATCCACAACGTTTTTTACGGTATTGTGTTTTCGGTTATTTGATATACCTGAGGGATATCATTAATACCGTCAATTCCAAGTGCCTGTTAATGAACGCATCACAACGGTACTTACCTTTTTTAAATCTTTTACTTGAGAATTTAAATAATGCATCAGGGTACCTTAACTTTTAATCTTTATAATAAAGCCTTCTTAGCCCTTTATTTATTAAACTTGTCTTTGTCCCCATGACCATCCATTTCCTACTGAGACAAATAAATTACCTTTAACCTTACACGTGTTAAATACTTGTGATTCCTTGTCAGTAAAGTAGTTTCGTAAACTTTCAGATGTATTATTACTTTCTTCAAACTGGCCGCAATAAGTATTAAATGGTAATTCGATCTGTTTCCCAGAGTTTCCAGTAGCGGTATCATATAGCCCATTTTTAGTAAGTTCACTCTTCACATTCTCATAATCATCTGCTTCAGCATCGGATAAGTCAAATGTTAATGTAACAAAATAACTCATTACTCCATCTCCCTTATTTAAGTAGACGTACCCTGATACTCAAAAGTCTTTAACTTCAAAAAATTAACTAAAGAATTGGTCTTCCTCTTTGACGCACCGAATAAGTGTAAAATTAACTTGAAGTTGTTATAGGTTAAGTTTTGTATTTGAAAGGATTTTTCATGTTTAAGAATGAGATTCATTCATTTTTCTGAACGTCTACTTTTAATTTCTTTAGTGCATAGCCAAGTAAGAATCCAAAAGAGCTGGCTGACCATGATGAAATCATACTAAATATATAGACTAGATAATGAACGTTAGTGCCTGTTATGTAAAAATATTTAAGTCCATAAGTGGGAACCGTAGTAAGTATATCTATAGGAAGCACAATGATTGCAAAGCCTCCAATGGGTGCCATAAAATATGAAATTAGACAAATTGAACCACTAATTCCCCAATATAGTGAGATGAATTTTATGAAGCTCTTCTTTTTCATATAGCCCATAACTATTCCGTATAATAACAAAGCTACTAAAAAGACAATACTTACTATTAAGCCTTCAAACTTGTCTGGAACTGTACCCCATTCCCCTAAGAAAGATGCCCAATTGGACTTGTAGCCAAACAGGATTGCTAAGATTGAAATGGAGAGAGTGAAAACTAGATTCCTTTTTATATTAAATCACTTCCTTTTATTTTTCAGATGTTTTTAGTTTAATCCATTTACCTAATAATACGCTCTTTCCAATATAGTTAGAAGGGGATGCCGAGTTGGTATCCCCTTTTTGAGAAAATTCCTATCTATAAGCAATTCTATCAACCTTATGACGGTATAACAAATTAGTCATAGTGTGGGTCCATATAGCTCCATTGGGTGACAGGATTAAAGGTGTTACCTGTCCAAGTAAACCATATGGAGCTGTGATACGGAGTCGAATTTTTGTTACTAATATCCCAATTACCGTTTTTGTCCATTAAGACATCCCAGTTATTCCATTCATAAGCATATTCAACTAAACCATCGCAACGTAGCTGGGAAACACTTCCGGGTGAAATATAAGTCATAGAAGTATAACCATGCATCATATCAATCGGGGTATAGGTTACATTTGCTTGATTTGCCAAAAAACGAGCTGTATAAAGAACATTATTTAGATCGTTATCAGTCATACCGTATTTATATTGTGGGGGCCCTTGGTAGTTACGTACAATTCCATCGCCGTCTGTAAGGAAAGTGTTCCAAGTATGACTTGAGACAACCCCACTTCCTCCAGGAGCCTCAATGACAGCCCAGCCAACCGTGGAATAATTGTTAATTGCAGCGTGCCAAGTTAAATTGTCCAATACGCCGTCTCTGTAGACTGCATCGCCGTAATGATTGGCAGCAAAAGCGGGTGAAACATTAGCAAATAGTAAAGAAAATACAAGTAAACATGTACTTATTATCTTTTTCATGTTCTATCCTCACTTTCTTATTTATAATCAACGTCCCATTTAGTGTTTCTGTCAATATTACTGCTATTGATCAGACTAATGATATTGTCCAGTCTAGCTTTTAAAGCTTGATCGGTAGTAGAGGCTTCTAACTCAGTAATCTTGGGTAAGAAGCTCTTGAAAGGTGCAATTTCCACACTTGTCAAAGCAGTGTTTAGTACCAACGAATCACTACTATTCAGCATATCAGCGACTACTAAGAAATTTCTATCGCTATAGAATCGAATGGCAAAATCATCATTGATTTTGGCCCGATTTTGAAGAACTGTCTCGACTGACTTAGCATTCTTAAAGTGAGCAAGTGAGAATACTGCACTCTGTACTACATTAGGGTTATTCGTCTGTTTAAGTACATCATTTATCAAATCAATCTCATCTTCTGAGCCGGTGATATTCTCAACTTGTTTAGTGTAATTACCTAATGTATCTAGGGAAACGGCGACTTCTGTTTCTGAATACATATTTACATTATTTAATATATCCAGGACATGCTTATTTCCCTTTTCCTTATCAATCCTTTTTAAAATTCTTATTGCATTAGCTTTCAAAACAGCAGAGGAGTCTTGGGAACTTATCAGCTCCTCAAGGATCGGAACATCCGATGCGTTGTAATTATCGGTTTGGAGCAAGGAAACAACTCTTAAATCATTCCGCTGGGTCTTATCTTGGTAAATATTTCGAAGTAACCGATTATATTCCTCATCATTTTTAGTGCCTTTTTGATAGTTCTCAGTACTCTTAATGTCCATGGCATATCTTTTAAAGTTATTGCTATAATTTGGATTCGTAAATATAGATTCAAAGTCTGCATTAGTTAAATTACCCAATAATTTTTCCTTGGTCGCTGATGCAAAAATTTGTAAGTCGGAGATATTTTCCGGATCTTTTGTTTCATCGGATACTTCTGCAACTGCGAGTAATAATTCATCTTTATTTAAACCCTTGAGATAGTTATCCACATCTTTCTGAGGCGTTTTGGATTGTGTAGAAATAGCTTTTAACTTGTTTAAATGAGCCTTCTTCACAACATCTTGTTGATTTGGAAGAGAAATTCCTGTTTTGGCATACTGAGCAACGGCATAAGAATTTTCAAAACCTAAAGTTGAAACCAATATGCCAGATATAACCAACGAACCAATGATTATCAATTTTTTGGACATAATACCACTCCTTAGCACTATTTCATTGTTTTTTAAAATTTTACTTATTATATCACCTTTTCCATATAATGTTTTGTAGGCCTACAATTTATATTATAGTATTTATTCTTGTCGATTTCCTAAAAAATGTTATAAATCGTGTCGAATTCCATATATAAATTATTGATTCTTCAAAGCTTAAAGAAGTTTTAGATAATAGCTTTCTCAAAATACCCTTATATTTTTAAACTAAAAAAACGTGCTTTTTGCTTCCAGAGACTTTCTTAACGTATATTTTATTGAAATATTTAAGCGATCTAAGAGGAGGCTGAAGACTCCTTTTTAAACAACATAAATGGAATTTTTGTGTAATTTTTTAAAGGATTTTATGGAATATATCGCGAAACACAAGTATTAAGGAAATATTTGTATTTCGCGATATTGTTTGATTGCGATAAGGAGGGAATTTTCTAATGGTAGATTTTCGAAAAAAATTAGGAGCTAAACAAATCGATAGAACAATTCATCCGTGTAAGATTTATGAGAATTTAGATAGAGAAAGTGATAAAGGTCCTCTCAGACCAGTTCAGGAGCAAATATTAAGCGATTGGTATGATAAATATAGAGGGAAAAAAGACGTAATACTTAAACTTCATACAGGTCAAGGAAAAACGTTAATTGGATTATTGATTTTACAATCACGATTAAATCAGAATACCGGACCAGCAATATATTTGTGCCCCGATATTTAGTTGAGCAAACATGTAAACAAGCTCAAAGTTTTGGAATTAACTATTCTGTTATAGTTGATAAACAATTACCCGATGATTTTTTAGATGGAAAGTCTATTCTGATAACAAATATTCAAAAGTTATTTAACGGTGAGACAAAGTTCGAACTGGGGTCTAAATCGATTCCAGTATCAACAATTCTAATAGATGATGCACATGCGTGTATCGACCATATTCGCAATGCATGTAAAATTACACTCAAAAAGAACCAACAACCTTATCTTGATTTATTAACTCTATTTGGTCCGGAGCTAGAAAAACAAGGGGTTGGGACTTATGCTGACATAAAAAATAACGATTATGATGCTTTTTTGACAGTACCGTATTGGGATTGGCAAGATAAAATATCTGAAGTGGCAAAAATTTTATCTGAAAATAAGAGCCTGAAAAATGAAATTAAATATCCTTGGCCTTTACTTAAAGATATTTTAAAAGATTGTCGATGCATTATATCTGGAGATAGCCTTGAAATAGCTCCTTATGGTTTACCACTTAGATTATTTGGTTCTTACAGTAAAGCTGACCATAGAGTTTTTATGTCAGCTACAATAAATGATGATTCATTTTTTATTAAAGGATTAGGGTTAAGTGCAGCTACGGTTGAGAATCCTTTATGTGTCTTAAATGAAAAATGGTCTGGAGAGAAAATGATCCTGATACCTTCTCTTATTGATAATACATTGGAAAGAACGGAAATTGTTAATATCTATGCGAAGCCTAGAACTGATGCAAAATTTGGGGTTGTCGCTTTAACACCTAGCTTTAAAGGGAGTAAGGACTGGGAAAAATACGGAAGTGTAATTACTAATCATGAAAACATTTATTATGAAATAGAAAAATTGAAAAATAAAGATTTTGAGAAAACAGTTATTATCGTAAATAGATATGATGGGATAGATCTTCCTGACCATACCTGTAGAGTATTAGTTTTCGATTCCAAGCCCTTTTCTGAGTCATTAGAAGATAGGTATTTTGAAATGTGTCGTAGTACAAGTGAAATTATTGCAATTAAGCAAGCGCAAATAATTGAACAGGGTTTAGGGAGAGGGGTTAGAGGTGAGAAGGATTATTGTGTCATACTATTAATTGGTACTGAACTTATAAAGATTATCAGAAGTAAAAATACCAGAAAATACTTCTCACAACAAACTAATCTCCAGGTGGAAATAGGATTAGAAATAGCCGATTATGCTAGAGATGATATAAAAAATGGAATATCACCAAGAAACGCTTTATTAAACCTAGTTAATCAATCACTTAATCGTGACGAAGGTTGGAAAGAATTTTATGTTGAAAAAATGAATGAACTGGATTCAACTCTAGTATCAAAGAAAGTATTAGCAATATTTGAAGCAGAGAGAAAAGCTGAAAATGAATACTATAATGGAAATTATGAAGAGGCATGTTCAATAATTCAAAGCCTCATAGATACGCAAATTAAGGATACGCAAGAAAAAGGATGGTACCTTCAAGAATTAGCAAGATATATATATCCTCGTTCTGTTAGTCAGGCTAATGACTATCAAATTTCTGCGCACAAAAAAAATATCAATCTATTTAAGCCAAGAGAAGGTATTTCTATAACGAATATTTCTTCATTAGGTCTAAAAAGAGCTGAAAATATTATTGTTTGGATTCAAACTTTCGAAAGTTTTGATGAACTAAAAATAAATGTGGATAGTATTTTAAGCCAGCTTAGATTTGGAGTGGAGGCAGAGCGATTTGAGCGAGCTTTTGATGATCTAGGTAAAGCGCTTGGATTTATTAGTCAACGCCCGGATAAAGAATGGAATGAAGGACCGGATAATTTATGGAAAGTTAAGGACAACGAGTATTTATTGGTTGAATGCAAAAGTAAAGTAAGTATTAATAGGAGGGAGATTCATAAAGACGAAACGGGTCAAATGAATAATGCTTGCGCTTGGTTTCATAGAAATTACGGAGATGTACCTGTTAAAAGAATTATGATAATACCTACTAAGAAACTTAGTCATGCTACTGGATTTAATCTTGATGTCGAAATTATGAGGGAAAACCTTTTAAGAAAGCTTACCAGTAATGTTGAAAAGTTCTTTATGGAATTTAAATCTTTAGATTTTAAAGATCTTCCTCCAAAGAAATTGCACGAATTTCTTACTCTTCATAATTTAAGGGTAGAAGACTTACTGAAAATGTATTCTGAGCCTCCTAAGTATTAAGAAAAACATAGATGCCTTTAATATAGGGGCTGTGTGAAAACACAGCTAAGATCATTCGAGTATACCAAAGTGAGGATTGTAAAGAGTGTCTGTACCGAGACCGGTGTATAAAGCAGAGCAATAATCCAGATTTTAATAAGCAGATTTACATTAACCGGAGAGGCAATGAGCTTAAAGCAGAGGCTAGGGCCAATCTGACCTACGAATACGGGCTGAAGATGCGTAGATTAAGACCGATTGAGGTGGAGAGTGTCTTTGGAGATATCAAAGGCAATTTTGGCATTCGCCGATTTATTCTCAACGGGTTGGATAAAGTCAAGCTAGAGTGGGGCTTACATTGCATTGACCATAACATGAGAAAAATGGTTGCTGCCAATATATAAGCAGTCAACCATTTATGCATGTGTCCTTGTATGAACTTTTTAAGATTTATGGTTTTTGATAGGGCCGTGGGAAACTAAGTTTCTACACGGTCCCTTGTATTATTATATTTGTTTATACGATATCTCGGGAATGGGAACATATCCGTTCCCGAGGGGATAACATTGTTTACTTTAATTTCAGTAAAATAATTACAAAAATTATCATGCTGAAAGAGTAAACAATGAACCCGAAGACAACAATTAAAGTTGTCATATCGTATAAACCTCCTTATTTAGTTTTCAGTAATATTGTTATAAATTTTTACAAAAATAATACGTTATTTTCTTTTTTTTTGGAAATGGAAGGAATGTTGCAAATACAAGCCGAATATAAACACGAAAGTTTTGTAATCTTTATAAAAAATTCACATCGTATTTAGGAGAATATAATGGAAAAAGAACTAGCTGATAAGTTGATACAAATTCTACAAAGTGGTAAAGATATTCCGCAAGAATATGCACAAATTATTTTCCCGATAGACCATAGGGAATATGAGTTGACTTATAAAGACAAAGCACCAAAAGAAAAGATTCTTTCTGTTGGAGAAGAGCCTCAATCCGTTCCTTTTCAAGTTGAGAAGGAGTTTTCGAGCGGAAAAATAATAGAAGATGACTGGAAGAATTTATTGATTTTCGGTGATAACTTTCAATCATTAAAAACAATATATGAGAATATGGACCCTTTAATTAAAGATAAAATAAAAGGAAAAGTTAAATTAATATATATTGACCCCCCTTTTGCGACTGAAAGTGATTTTATTACAAAAGGGGGCGAAAAAGCATACGCTGATAAAGTAAAAGGATCAGAGTTTATTGAATTTCTTAGAGTAAGATTATTGCTTGCACGTGAAATATTATCAACCGATGGAATAATATGTGTTCATTTGGACTATAGGAAAAAACATTATATAAAAGTAATTATGGATGAAGTTTTCGGGGAAAACAATTTTAAAAATGAGATTGCAGTGAATAGAGTTAAGAAAAATATAAGAGAAAGAAAAATGGTGAAAAAGCTTAATGAAGAATTTGATACGATACTGATGTATTCAAAAACTGAAGATGGGCTAATTTTACCGCCAACAAAAATAGATTATAAAGATGAAAGATGGCATTCTTTTGATGCTTCCGGTTACAGAACTGGTATGGACTATGAATTGTTTGGTGTTGTCCCGTCTTCCTCAAATCATTGGAGATGGGAGAAAGATAAAGCTATAAGAGCAATAAAGAATTATGAAATATGGGAGAACTCTTTTAAAAAGGATGAATCTCTTAATGAATATTGGATAAGAACAGGTAAAAAGAAAAAATTCATTAGAAAAAATGAGGGCTCAGGAAAACCCGAGTATTTTCTACCATCCTCAACGGAAACTTTATGTAATAATCTATGGAACGATATTCCTGCATATGCTTTTACAACTAAATATCCAACTGAGAAAAGCATTAAAATGCTTTCGAGAATTATTGAAATGACAACTCAAAAAGGCGATATCGTTATGGATTTTTTTGCAGGAAGTGGAACTACACTTATATCTGCAGAAACTATGGGAAGAAGATGGATTGGCTGTGATATTGGAAAATTATCAATTTATACTATTCAAAAAAGATTACTTAAATTAAAAAATGGAGCAAACGATTTCTGCCTTGTTAATGCTGGATGCTATAATTTGGAGAGTGTCTTTAATCTAAATAGACAAAAATATTATGATTTCGTTTTAGAACTTTTCCATATTGATAAAGATGTACAAAAAATAAATGGAATACAAGTTGATGGTAAAAGAAGAGGAGACTGGGCCAAGGTATTTGCATATCAAGATTTCTCCGAGACAACAGCCATTAATGAAAGTTATATACAAGATTTGCATAACCAGATCGGTCATAAAATAAAAGATAAATTTTATCTTATTGCACCAGAAGTAAATGTGGATATAATTGGTGATTATTACAAAATAGATAATATTAAATATTATTTACTTCGAATTCCATATCAAGTCATTGCTGATCTTCATAAAATAAAGTTTAAAAAGTTACAACAGCCTAAAAATATCAAAAAAATAAATAAAGTAGAAGACTCCATTGGTTTTTACTTTAATGATATACCCGAAGTCAGAAGCCATATAGAAAAAGTTAATAAAGATATTAAAATTGTAATAGAAAAAGTTACGTCCCCATTCGTTAATGTTAGTGAAGATGATCAATTAGTTAAAGATATTTTGGCAATGGTGTTAATTGATTCGTCAAGTGACACGAACTTTATTATGGAGAAAGTTTTCTTTGCAGATGATATTAAGAATAATGAAAAATACGTAATATTATTACATTATAATGATATCCAAAGTAATAAAATTAAGGTGGTTTATATTGATATATATGGGAATGAGTTTATGGAAGTTTTAGAGGGGTAGCTATGGAAGGAATAAGGAAATTTGATATAAAGAACTTGGTTTTAAGTATTGATAAAAATTACAATAGAGCTGTATTAGATATCGATAGTTGGCAAGACTATCTTGACTGTTTATGTAGTGAAAGAGAATATCAAAAGACTGCTATTAAAACAGCAGTTATTTACCTTATGTCAGCGAAATATAGCTCAATTAATGATCTAGCAGAGGAAAATTATTATTTGAATGAGGATATACGGACAACTTACAAGACACTTCCTCATTTTCTTAGAAGTTTACAAATGCCTAATATTTTATCAGGTGTATTAGATATGGCTACGGGTTCTGGGAAAAGTTTTGTCATATTTGGTATTGCTCAAATTTTAATGTCTATGGGTTTTGTTAAAAGAGTTTTAGTATTATGTCCTTCTCTTACAATAGAGACAGAACTAAATAAAAAGTTTCTTGAACTTATATCTAAAGCTGATTTGCAATCCTACATTCCAGAAAAATTTAAAAAATCTTTAAGAATAACTAATGCAAATAATACAATCAGTGCAAATGATATTTGCATTGAAAACATTCACGCTGTTTATTCTAATACTGAAACTTCCATTGATCAAAGCTTTATAAATAGTGGTTCTGACACTTTAATACTTAGTGATGAAGTTCATCATGCATATAATACATCTAAAGATTCAGATATTAAAAAATGGAAAGAGTTTGTTTTGAATCCGAAATACGGTTTTAAATATCACATTGGATTTACAGGAACTGCTTATTGCGGTGATGATTATTTTAACGATGTATTTTATCGATATTCCCTAAGACAAGCAATCACTGATAAAGTAGTAAAAAGGGTTAATTATGTTGATGAAGAAACACACGAAAACGATTATGAGAAGTTTCAGAAGATACTTCACAATCATAATAAAAGTAAAACCTTATATTCAGGGTTAAAACCGTTATCTATTATTGTTACAAGTGATATTAACAGTGCAAAAATACTATATGAGGATTTTGTAGACTTTTTAGTATCCTTTACTAATGATAATAAAGAAAATGTCAAGAACAAGGTGCTTATTGTAACATCACATAAAGACCACAAAGCTAATGTACAGAAACTTCCATTGGTGGATGATAAAAATAATCCTATCGAATGGATTATTTCTGTATCCATGCTGACAGAGGGATGGGATGTGCAGAACGTTTTTCAAGTTGTTCCGTGGGAAGATAGGGCTTTTAATTCAAAACTACTTATTGCTCAAGTTCTAGGACGTGGGTTACGTATACCTAAAGGAATGAATACACAACCATCTGTAAGAGTATTTAATCATTCGTCGTGGAGTAAAAATATAAGGAAAATTGTTGATGAAATACTAGAAAATGAAGCTAGTATTACTAGCTCAATTATACAATCTGGAACTAGGGCACAATACAATTTTTTATTGTATAAGTTAAACTTTGATAAAGTTGAACAGCCTAAGTTTAATGAGAATTATGATGAAGTAGAAACGTTTGATATAAGCCAACCTTTAGCATTAATTACTCAAGACGAAAGAGTCTTAAAATCTATTTCTTACATTGATACTTCTAATAAAATAGAAAACGTTGATTATCAAATATTTAAAGAAACAAAAACTATAACAGAAGTAGCTGCGGCTATAGTGAACCAATACAAAAGAAGAGAAAAGGAAGCAAATATTCGGAACCTTAATAATGAATTGGTTTTTAACAATGGGGAAACTGAAATGGATCGGCTACCTTCTTATGATGAGATAGTTGCATTTATTAAGGCTTCGATGGAATCTGCAAATATCAAAGGTGATAAATTAACTTATGCAAATATCGAAAAAATCAATGGTAAGTTTACTGGACTATTACGCAAAAAAAGGTCATCAGCTGGATTTGTGAATAAAGTAAATGCCCCTGAAGAAATTAAGACTAATCAAATGGCTAAATCGAGCGATAGATATACTGCTGTAAAGAATGGTATGGTTGTTTATTATTCATCGGATTATAAAAAAGAACTATCTCAAGAGGAACTTGAGATTTTAGAGTTCTTTAGCAATGAGCTACCGGGAAAACAGATGAAAGAAATTAATGTCTATAATTTTAAGACGCCCTCAAGTGTAGTAGTGGCTAACAAAGAACCAGAGACTAAGTTTATAGAATTACTCACTAGGACAAGTATTGCTGGACGGATTGATGCTTGGATAAAATCGCGAGATACTGGCTTTTATTCGTTGAAATATATATTAAAACGAGGAAGTAGACCAAAAGAGTTTAATCCAGATTTCTTTATTAAGATTGGTGATAATATAGCTGTAATTGAGACAAAGGCTGATAATGATGTTAGTAAAGAGAATTATTCTAAAATGGTAGATGCTAGAAAATACTTTTCGTTACTTAATGAAGAAATGAAGAAAACTAATAAAAATGTCCGTTATGCTTTTAATATCCTTACCCCGAAATCATACCCGGATTTTGAGGGGAAGATTCTTGATGGAACCTATTTTAACGGTTTTAATAGCGAACTTGAAATAAAATTACTTGAAGCATTTAATAATAAAAATGATAATTAAGTTTTAAAAGCATACAAATTTCTTGAGTACGTATTTCTAAAATTCTAGTTATCCTTGTTTATGGCAAGATGTATAATATCTTAGGGAATTAAAAAATCATCACCACCCGTCCAACGGGTGGTTTGTTCTGAGGCTATAAGCCTCTGTTACCGACCCGCACCTAAAGGCGCTGGCTTTCACATTCGTTCAAGCTACCTTGTTTTTGCCGCTTTTGCTGCCCCTGAGGGGGCATTTGTATTACTGGCTACCCCTTAAAGTGCGAACGTCAAGAAAAAAGTAAGCCATTCGCCAGAAAAATATTGAGCCACTAACGCCAGTAAAAAAGTGAGCCATATTGCGAAAAACGCTGGGAAAATATCGAGCCACTTATGGTTAAGAATATGCGCCTGTAAAATCGGAAGGGCGTAGCCCAAATGGAGATTTTACAGGCGCGGCGCCCGTCTTTAGTCTGTTCTAACCTCCTGCGTTTTTGTCAGGGTTTGTTCTAGTCGGTAGGAATCCTTCACATTCATGTTTAAAATATGGGACCGGAAAGCGACTCGGTCAATTAACGCGGCAACCATGATTTCGTTTTCAAATAACTCCGTCCATCTTGAGAATTCAAGATTGGTGGTTATAATTAGGCTCGCTCTTTCAGAGCGTTCCGATATGACCTGGAATAGCATCTCGGATTGGTGACGGTTAAAAGTGAGATAGCTGAGTTCATCGATGATCAGCAAATCAACTTTAGAGAGACTTTTTTCTAACTTGGACAAACGCCTTAAAACTTTCTAGATTTAATTGGAAGCTACATGAGTAAAAAGAAAATGATTAAGCGTTCTTAAGATAATCTAAAAAGCAGAGATAAAAATCTCTGCTCAGTTTACACTGGTTTTTGCTTTTTTTGTATCCACTAAGTTATTTGACGCTTACGAATTAAATCACTTTTGATTGGAACTTCAAAGGTAGATGCATTACGAAGCTTCTTAAAAGCACAAGAGAATTCCGGGGTGTTATTTAATTTAGACGAAGCTTATATCGTATGCTGACGGGGTCCACGACTTACCTTTGCTAACGCTGGTTGGGCACCCGGTGGCAGTGAATCCGGATTATGAGCTACAAAAAGAAGCACAAAGCAGAGGTTGGGAAATAATTTGCGATGGTTGATGCCTTTCAATCAGCTTAAGCCTCTTCACACCCTTCGCCTCCGTTTTGGCCTAAAGGAATCAGCTCCCTGCTTTGCCAAGTAAGCTCCTCTCGAAGTGATTATACAAACAACCTTGCGCCGTTTTTTTAGCTTATTCCGTACATCATCAACGAGGGTTAATACCCGCCGGTTGCGCCTTGTGCCTTGCTAAGTTCAAGAAGAACATGCGGCTTGAAATAGTCGCCTTGATAAAGCCTAGCCAGCAGTCAAGTACCGAGTCTTACAATTTCCCGCTTTCCAAAAGAAGGCCACTTTCGAGGCTTGGTGAGCTGGTTGGGGTGAAGAGAGATACTGATTGACGAAGTTTGATACCATATTCACCACGCTGGGAGCGTCGGAGGGGTACGTATTCCAGGACACAATGAACAAGCAATTTCAGCTGACTTTTTCAGTTTAATGTGGAATAGTATACCTTGGAATAGTAAGTCTCATGTTACATAAAAGGGATGCTCCGAATAAATCAGAAAATAATATACTAGAATTAATGTTCATTCTATTTAATGATAAAAGTATATTTTCGATATTATTCTTTCTGTTCCTTTTATAAGGTATATTAAATTTAAATAATGCAAATTCACGTTCTTCTCCTTTGAATAAATTTTTAATTATTGCTTCAATGTTTGTATTAGGTGGTATCTTAATAAAAGAACCATTTTGATTAATCAGTCTTGGATTATCATCCATAAGGGGACTAATAAATTCTATTTTATTTGAATCATCCAAATTATTTTCAGCTAATTTGTCTTTAATTTTATTTTTATTAATTGCATAAATTGAAAATGACTCTTTCAACATATCTTCATCGGAAAGATTTAAAAAAGGAATTTCGTGTAAAGCAAAGAAAGTTGCTATGTAAGGTGAGGTTGTCCAATCAAGAAGAGGGGTAGCCAAACCATAATGTTGGCCTAATGCCCAATACTCATCATCAGTTAATTCTTTTGGAAAGGACCCACGTCTGCCCCTAATAGCATACTTGAAACCTGTAAAATGTTTTTCTACCAAATCATATCTATAATAGCTATTATTTGATGTTATCAAACGGTCTAAAGTAGAATCTAGTACCCAGCTTGATTTACGTTGACCTCTCCATAAAAAGGCATTAAAATCAAAAGCTTTATTATTATCCAAGATATTAATAAAATCTTCCCAAGAATTCAAATCATAAGAAGCAATACCATCTTGATTTAGTTTATAGAGGAAATCTTTCTTAATTGAAAACTTACCTTTCAAACTATTACACCTCCATATCATAATATTATTCTTTTTTGATAGTTTAACTCCTTCTAATACAGACATTAAATCTAACGGTCAAATTGATCTATAGCTAACACAGGAATTTCGTGCGAAAGGCTGGAGTAATGGGTATCGTGTTAACTTGGGGAGAAGTCCCAATCGGAGACTCAATTTGTGCAAACCTACCAGAGGAACCACATCGCCCTCTCGAACGAGTGTGAAACTGAGCGCGATTCTTCTTAAACAAACTAGGGCTAGAACAGAATAATTCTCGTGGAGTCGAAGCTACATCTGGATACGAATTCCGGCAAGTAGGTGATTACAACATTTGGGCAACAATCCGGACACCTCAACGAAGGCAAATCACCCGCCAGGAGCGTTGGGGACGTGATACGTTAAGACGCTCTGTTTCCATATCCCCCGGCCACATCCAGGGATATTTATTCGGTCTAAGTAGGTTACATCATAACGTCCAACATTCCGGACACATCGTCAAGGGTGAATTGGGTGCCGAGAGCGTTAGCGGCGTGGGGGATAGGGTCTGATATTTAAATTATTTGGAGGATGAACAAATGACAACAATAACCGATGAGTTCATGAAGCAAATGATTTCCACCACGAAGAATTAGAGAGACCGAATTAAAATATACTGAACGACGAAATCGGGAAAAATAGAACTTTGTACGCCCCGGAAAAGATATGACAGAAGATCAAACATGGAGCATAACAGTAAAATAAAAAGTAATATACGATGCGCTGGTATATGCCGGCGCTTAGTTTGCCTTACTACAAGTTAGGCGAGAAGTGGCGGCCACGCGGCCGCCATTCTTTCACTCTACCTAAATTTGCGGCGGATCGTAGAGATCGTTGGTCGTGGTATCAATAACCCTGATATCCCGTTTTCCGGTTAGCGCGCCGCTGGACGTAAAGAATATATTTTTCTGAACAATCGTATCCATAACGGCCTCGGCCTCAGCCTTCTGCAGGTCTTCCTTCGGATCGGGGATGTTGATTGAATACGTTTTGCCGCCGGCAGTCGTAAAAGTTAACCTTAACACCTTATTTGTTGTAATGGCCATCGTATTACCTCCTTTTCAGTAAATTTTTGGATGGTTACTGATTGAGCAGCTCAAAGTTTTTCTTCAGGAGCACGTTTATCACCGGATGCTGCCCCAGACTGAATAAAGCTGTCGCCACATCATAAACATCTTGTTCCGTGGCGTCAGCTTTCACATCATTCAGGCTTTTCTGCCTGATCTCCGGGCCGCCGGCGGGCGTGGTCCCGGACTGGTATCTTATAACCACCGTCGAACTTAGAGGCGTCGCACTTACCGCCATTCTCCTCACATCCTTTCTTCCGTATTGACCGGCCGCGTCGAATTCAGCCTGTCCGTTTATCTTATGAGCCTGCTTGTCCGGAGGTTACTAAATCAACTTCCTTTTTTAGTTGAGGAGCATTAAAGAAAAAGCCAATCTCATTTGGGTTACCGCCGATAAACTCACCGACCCCACAAACCTCATGAATACGGGGAAGTCATTCTGCCGCGGACCGTTATCCGCCGCTTTGACTGTATTCTGGAGAATACCAAAGATGCTGTGGTGCAGAAGAATAAAGAGCTACATCAAAGAGTCCAAGGAAAAAGATGATGAAACAGCCTGTCCCAGATTCGAATGCGCATTCGAATCTGGGACAGGCATGTTTATATGAGGTTTGTCACATTCGTGAGCCTGGCCACATATTCTGTGAATAAAGTAACAGAAAGGACAGGTAGTATGAATGACTTGCTAACCGATCGCACGTCGCCTGTGATCGCGGCTGAAATAAATACAATCAGACACCAGACCGGGAAAATCCTCCTTGCCGGTGCCATCGAGATCGGCCGCCGCCTGAAGGAGGCCAAGGACCTGCTTCCGTATGGGGAATGGGGCAAGTGGCTGGAGGAGTCGGTAAGCTATTCCCAGAAAACGGCCGAAAAACTGATGCGTGTCTTCGATGCCTACGGAACCCAACAGCCCGCCTCACTCGATGCCGGCCCGCAGGCGCAAGCGCTGCCGAATTTGAATTATTCCCAGGCTTTTATCCTCTTAGGAGTTCCAGAGGAAGAGCGGGCGCAGTTCATCGCGGAGATTGATGTCGAAAGCATGTCTACCCGTGAGCTGCAAAAGGCGGTTAATGATCGGAATCAGGCCGTTAAGGAGCGGGACCAGGCCCTTCAGGAAAAAGCGAATCTCCAGAAAGCCCTGGATGACCAAGTCAGCAAAATAACCCTGCTGACCAATGAGTGCGACAACCTGAAGACTAAGGCAGAAGAGTTAAGTAAGTCCCAAACTGAGATCGAGACCAAGGCCGGGAATCTGCGGTCGGAGTTGAGTTCGATCAAGCAAAGCACATCTTACGAGGCCGTCCAAAGGATGAGCAAGAACCTTACTGCTGCGCACATCAAGGCGTGCGCTAATAAAATCGCCTTTTTATACGAGAGCTTGGACAGAACATTCAAGGAACTGATATGGGAGTTGAGTGAGTTCGCTGCAAAGGATCCGGATACGTATGAAGCGTATAGAAGTAAGGTTATTGATTTTTTAGCGAGAGGATTGAAAGAGAAAATGTGACAGGTTATAAAGGCTATAAATGCCGAAATTGCCATCTGAGAATAAAGCCGGCCAAGTCAGCCAAGGCCCTATCAGGTTCAATCGAAATCTTTTTTGTATTCTCAAGGCAGACCATTGCCCGCTTTGCCGAAAGTCCCTGCAACTGAAAATGGAAAATATACTGATATGGAAACAGATGTCCTGGCTTTGATTACGCCTTCTTGGCCAGAACTTTGTCTAGTATAGCATCAATATGCTCCTGGGTACCGGGCTTGCATACTACTTGTAAAGGCTGGACCTGCATGAATTGATCGTGATCATCTGCAGATGTCACGAACACTATGCTGCATGTTGACATGGAATCGGATTGCCGTATTTGTTTGGCGGTTTCGAGACCAGTCAGCTTTTTCATGCTGTTATCAAGAAAAAGAAGGTCAAAAATCATACTATGCTTATTAAGTTCTTCGAGAAGCTCTTCACCACTGCCAAATTGGTGAATATCAAATAAAAACCCCTTTTCTTCTTCATATATATGAATGAATGCCTCCAATAACTGACGACACAACGGCCTGTCATCGCAAATACCGATAGTAAACAAAACATCTCCTCCAAAGCCTATTTTAGATACAACTAAAAAGGTATTGGAACCATTATATATCTATAAAAATACAAATACAAGTGTATAAATACCCTTATACTTTGTTAAGAATTATATTCATAATTGATAAAGTTAAACAGGGTGATAAGATTTGGAGATTGATTACAAAGAATTAGGTGAACGGATTGCGAAAAGGCGCAAGGTGTTGAACCTGACCCAGGATGACGTCGCAGAAGCCACGGGACTTAGCAACAACCACATTTCCAATATAGAAAACAATCATTCTATTCCCAGCATCGAAACATTGATTAAAATATGTGAGGCCCTCGACATCACACCGGATTATTTCCTGCTGGGTATTATCAAACACACGAATGACAGTCTACTTTCTCAAATTAATCAAAAAATCAAGCTGTGCGATGAGAAAAAGCTGGAATTGGTTGATCATTTCATAACGTGGGTAGTTGATGAAAAATTATAGTTTCAGGAAAAGTGCGAACTGCACTTTTTTTATTTATAGGCTTTAGCCTGTTTCGTACACGAAGTGTGCGAAACAATAAACCACCTGCTATGCGGGTGAGGAACAAAAGCTTATTGCATCAGTACCCTATTTGTTTAACTTTGGCTATATTTTGGTACATCAATAGCTAGTCGACGTTTTTCTAATACAAGCTTTACCCAAGACAAATCCAGTAATCACCAATGACAATAAACCGAATAATGAGTAGAATAAGAACAAATGTTCTGTTCGAAAGATTGGTGATTATGATCAATAGTAATCCATTTGTTCACTTACATGTATATACGGAATATAGTTTGCTGGACTCTACCTGCCGGCTTGAAGCCCTATTTAAAAAAACAAAGTCGCTCGGTATGAATGCCCTTGCCATTACGGATAAAAATACAATAAGCGGTGTTCTGCGTTTTCATCAATTATCTGAAAAATATGGCATACATCCTGTTGTTGGTTGCGAAATGAAGATTTCTGAAGATGAAACTCTGGTATTATTGGCGGCAAACAGTGATGGTTATGAGCTTCTTGTGAAATGGCTTAACTCCGGTTTTCCTCTTCAGCCTGCTTTACAGGGAGAAATCATAGCTTTATGCGGAGGAAATAGCGGCGCTATCTATAACTTTTTAAAGAAGGGTGACAATCTTCTTGCTGAAGAAATGGCTCTGAAATATGCCGGTTGGTTTGGAAAAGGTAATTTCTATCTTGAGCTTCAGCATTATAATCTTACGGCTGATAGGATCCTGGTTAAAAAAACTGCTGAACTTTCTCAAAAAACCGGTATTCCTCTGGTTGCTACTCACCGCATTCAATACCTTGAACCTGAAGATGCAAATGTTTTAAATATCCTGAATGAACTAATTCATGAGAGAACAGCAACAGGTCACTTTTATCTTCCTTCATCAGAAGAGATGATGGAAAAATTCCGTGATTATCCTGAAGCACTTAAAAACACATTTCTCATTGCAGAACGCTGTAAATTGGATGGAAAGCTTAAAATAGCCTTACTTCCGCATTTTCCGGTCCCTGAAAATGAAAATGAAGAAAGGTTTTTAAGGAAAATCTGCTTTGAAAATCTGAGGGAACGCTTTAACTTTGAAATTCTCGATAGTATTCAAAAGCAGAGCATAATCGTGCAATTAAATCACGAACTTGACGTCATCATGAAACGGGGGCTGTCTTCCTATTTTCTGATGGTATGGGATATAGTCAATTTTGCACGGAAAAGCAACATTCCTGTCGGGCCGGGAAGGGGCTCTGCTGCGGGCAGTCTTGCAGCCTTTTTATTAGGAATAACACAGGTGAATCCAATCCTGCACAAATTATCCTTTGAGCGGTTTTTAAGTCTGGACCGTGACCATCTGCCCGATATTGACCTTGATGTATGCCAGAGAAGGCGCCCTGAAATACTTGCCTATATTAAAGAAAAGTATGGCCAGGATAATGTAGTCCATCTGGGAGTTTTGAATACTTTCGGTACCCGCGGAGCCATCCGGAAAGCAGGGGCCTTTTTAAATCTCAAGCAGCAAGCGGGTCTGATTGCCAAGCTCCTTCCGGCTTTCAGTGGAACAGGCGGCATTCGCCATTGCCTTGAAACATTACCGGAGCTTCAGAAGCTTTCGGTAAACAGGGAACCTTATAAATCGTTATTTTATTTCGCTGAAAAAATAGAGGGTTTACCCAATAATCACTCAAGCCATCCTTCGGGTATTTTAATGGGTGACGAGAAGCTTAGCCGTGTTATACCCATTACAAGAAGGCCTGATGGAAATCCTATGACCCCTTTTAATAAAGATGATATCCAACAGCTTGGCTTATTAAAATTGGATCTCCTCGGGCTGCGAAATTTGACAATAATAGAAGACACTCTTCAGTCTGTGCACAGGCTCAGAGGCAGCAGAATAGAGCTGAAAAACATACGGCTGGATGACCCTGAAACCTTTAAAACAATGGCAATAGGGGATACACTTGGCTGTTTTCAACTGGAAAGCATGGGAATCAGATATTTAATGAGAAAAATGCAGCCCAAAAACCTTGAGGAACTTGCCTTATTGCTGGCTTTATACCGTCCGGGTGCCTGGCAGTGTGGAATTGCTGAGACCTATCTTAATCGGAGAAATGGGAAAGAAGATATTCAATTCATGTGTCCCGAAATGGAAGCGATCTTGTCTTCAACCTGCGGTTTAATCATCTACCAGGAACAGATCATGGAAATTGCCAATGTTATTGCCGGATATACAATGGGAGAAGCCGATTTACTCAGACGAGCACTCACCAAAAAACAGGCTGATTCTCTGACCGGACACCGGAACAGATTTGTTTCAGGGGCTGTGAAAAAAGGTCATACCGAGAAAAAGGCGAGTGAGATATTTGATTTTCTGGCAAACTTCGCAGGTTACAGCTTTAATAAGGCTCATAGCATCTCTTATGCCTATATTTCGTATTGGACTGTTTATTTAAAAGCCCACTATCCCAAGGAATATATGGCTGCTTTACTCAGTCTGGAAGGAGGCTACTACGATAAAACAGTCTATATCCGTGAAACTAAAAAAATGGACATTCTTTTGTTTGGTCCCGATGTAAACAGGAGCTGTATAGGCTTTCAGCCCGAAGAAGCTGGGATTCGTATCAGGATAAACATGATTAAGGGCTGCGGTATCCAAACGACAGAAGCACTGCTGCATTGCCTGCAAAAACAGGGTGAATTCAGATCGTTTCAGGATTTTATAGACAAAATGAAACGATTGCATATAAAGCATCCGGTTCTCAAGGTGCTGATCAATGCAGGGGCATGTGATGAACTTGAAGAGTATTCAAATGAAGACTATTCTGAAAAGGAAAAAAGAAAACTCGAAAAAGAGCTTCTTGGGTTTTCATTGAAGCCATTCCCACAGGATTAATTGAAGAATTTCTGCGAAAAATATCAAATAATACCTATAAAAAGTCTGCACGATCTATCTGGCAATAAAAGAGTCAGGATATCAGGTGCAATCATCCATTTAAGGCGGCAGCCCACAAACAGCGGGGAATATATCCTATGTCTGGTCGTACAGGATCATTCTGAAATGGTGGAAGTCGTGATTTATCCCAAAGTTTATAAAACCTTCTTATATGAATTAAATCCGAAGGGCATAATAGTTGAAGGAATTCTTCGCAAAGAGGATATGTCACTATCTGTAACAGCTGAAAAAATAAAATCACTTGGAGGCTAATTGTGCTTTTTATCGGAACTGCAGGATATAGCTATGAAGATTGGAGGGGCATATTTTATCCGGAAAATCTGGATAAAAAAGAAATGCTTGGCTTTTATGCCCGCGAATTTAATTTTACCGAAGTCAATACAACCTATTATAAAATGCCCAACCGGTTTATGTTATACCATATGCAGGAAAAAACACCGGAAGGATTTCAATTTGTGATTAAGGCCCATCGGGAAATGACCCATAAGCGGGAAGATAACGAGCAGCGGTTTACCGAATTCAAGGAAGCATTAAAGCCGATGGTGGAGGCCGGTAAGCTTGGATGTGTGCTGGCCCAGTTCCCAACAAGTTTTCGGAACAAGGATGAGAACAGGGATTATTTACGATACTTTAAGGAACAGATGGGAGATATTCCTGTCGTTATAGAATTTCGTCATAAAGAATGGATCCAGGAAAATGTCTTTAGTCTTTTGGAAGATGAAGAGCTGGGGTATGTTTGTGTCGACGAACCCCGGTTTAAGACCCTTGTCCCGCCTGAAGTCAGAGCAACCAGCCGGATTGGGTATGTGCGCTTTCACGGACACAATTATAAAAAATGGTGGCATCATGAAGAAACCCATGAGCGGTACGATTACCTTTATACGGAAGAGGAATTGAATGACTGGGCTCCCCGGATACAAAAGCTATCGACAAGAACCGAAAAGACCTTTGTCAGTATGAATAATCATTACCGCGCACAAGCTGCAATCAACGGCCGTATGCTGCGGGAACTGATTGAAAATGTAGGTGTGTTCCCATGACGGATGAGAAAGTATGGCTTGATGATGTTAATGATCTTGGAACATTGAAAAATGTTTGTATGAAAACATTTTTTCCTGCAGCTGATGAGAAGCTGGTTTTTGGCGAGGGACCGGGAAATGCCAGTTTCATGATAATAGGCGAGGCTCCCGGAGAAGAAGAGGCAAAATCAGGCCGACCGTTCGTTGGAAATTCGGGAAGGTTGCTTAATAAATACCTGGAGGAAGCAGAAATTGCAAGAGATCATGTTTATATAACCAATATACTTAAGACAAGGCCGCCTGGAAACCGGAAACCTAAAAACTCTGAGATGAGTCAGGCTTTGCCTTTTCTGGAACGCCAAATTCAGCTGGTAAGGCCGAAAATAATAGTATGTCTTGGTAGTACGGCTGTTCAGGCGATTGTTGATCCCAAGGCCAAGATAACTGAGCTTCGCGGGACCTGGGTGGAAAGGGGCAACTTTAAAATAATGCCTACCTTTCATCCTTCTGCCGTTTTTCGTGATGAAGGGAAGAGGCAATTGTTGAAAAGAGATTTAATTGAAGCAGGTAATATGCTAAAACGCATAATTCCTCAATCAGTTTAAGCTGTACCTTATTAAAGAATTTCAGCGCCTGAAGGAAAATAATTGAACTCTATTCAAACCAAATTCTCATCAAATTTTAATCTTCAACTAAGTACGGTCTAATCAAGCAAGGATAGAATAAATTCAACTTAACGAAATGGAGTTGAATTCAAATGGCTATTACGATGGAACAAATTGATGAGATGAGGAAAAGAACCAACTGCAGCTATGAGGAGGCTAAGGAACTTCTGGAAAAGCATAACGGAGATCTGCTGGAAGCAATTGTCGACTTTGAAAAGAAACACGGCTACCAATCAAGGCACGAATCATATCAAAAACCACATAAGTTAGGGAGAAGAATCAAGGAACTGATTCAAAAAGGTTTTAGGATTAGAGTAATCATAGAAAAGGACAAAAACGTCATCTTAAATATTCCACTGAATATCCTCATTATTGCGATCTTGGTAACCATGCCGTTTTTTTGGCTTTATCTGATCGGCTTCGTCGCCATCTATCTCATGGGTTATAAAATCAGGCTGAGAAAGGAAGAAGGACTAGAGGTTAATATTGATGAGATCGTCAATGGCATCGGCAGCAAGGTAAGAACAGCAGCCGAGAAAATGCGCGAACAACCGGTAGAAAAAGAACAAAACCATAACCAGAGCGCAGCTGCTGCCAAGAGTGAAGAGAAAAAAGAAGACGGTTACAACGAAATCACTGTGGAATAAGTGGAGAAAATGAACCTGTATTTGTTGCAGGTTCATTTCAGTTTATTTTATAATGAAACTGAGATTTGGCTCGGAGGTCGACATGAAAACCAGGATTCTAGTGATTGAGGATGAAGTGAAAATTGCCAGGTTTTTAGAACTTGAGCTGACTTACGAAGGCTATGCGGTGGAAGTTGCCCATGACGGAAGAAGCGGTTATGAAAAAGCTGTTTCCGGGAATGCCGACTTAATCATCCTGGACCTGATGCTTCCTGGTTTAAGCGGTATTGAAGTATGCCGGCGGGTAAGACGGGAGTCTGATGTGCCCATTATTATGCTCACGGCTAAAGATGACGTGCCGGACAAGGTGATGGGCCTTGACAGCGGAGCAGATGATTATATGACCAAGCCTTTTGCCATCGAGGAATTACTGGCCAGGGTTAGAGTGGTATTAAAAAGAAAAGGGAAAAAAGCAGAGAATGGCAATACGTTTCAATCCGGTCAACTCATTCTGTCTAAGGATGAGCATCGGGTTACGTATGATGGGAAGGAAATATCCCTATCCAAGAAGGAATTCGAACTCTTAAGTTATTTGATGGAGAATCAGGGAATTGTTTTATCCAGAGAAAAGCTTCTCGACCATGTTTGGGGATTTGACTACTTTGGCGATACCAATGTCACTGATGTCTATATCAAGTATTTGCGGAACAAGATTGACCAGAAGTATGGGGTTCAATTTATTCATACCATAAGAGGGGTTGGGTACCTCTTTAAACAAAATGAAGAATGAAAACATGTTGACTAACCTATTCAAATCAATCAGAGAAAAAATTGAGTTTTCCATCCGGCGCAAGCTTTCATTAAAGTATATCAAAATACTGGTGGGGGTAATGCTGGCAGCCGGTTTGGGAGTGCTCCTCGTCTTTGGCGCGATAACCATCCGGGATAATGTGACCAAAGACTATCTGGCCATTGCCAACACTTTAAGCCACGATAGTATAGGGTATCCGGATGTCAGGAAATATTCCGAAGAACATAACTTGCCTGTACTTATTTATGATCAGAATAAAAATCTTATCTTCGCCGCCGGACCGGATATGGCTCAATACGGATATAAAAGCTGGATAGGGGTTGTTAGGACCGAGAAGAACCTTTATCTTGCTTTGAACCGAAGTTCTGTGATTTTCGATGTTCCTGCCCGGGTGGTTATCTACTCGGACATCAGAGAAGAATTGGGGGAGGGACTTAAACTTGCCGAGATCATACTCATTGTTTTCTCGATCATTCTCTTCTTTGCCGTCATAGCCATTGCCTTATCCGGCAGGGGGATTTTTGAGCCAATCAGGGAAATGACGCGGACAGTCAAAGAAATATCTGAAAAAAACTTGAATTTGCGGTTGAATGTAAGTGGGTCTAAGAATGAACTTAAAGAACTGGCCCTTACCTTTAATGAAATGATGAATAGGATCGAAGATCATTATAACAGGCAAAAGCAGTTTGTCTCCGATGCTTCCCATGAATTAAGGACGCCCATTGCTGTAATTCAGGGCTATGCAGACATGTTGGACCGTTGGGGGAAAAATGACAAGGAAGTTCTTCAGGAATCCATTGACGCCATAAAAAATGAAGCAGAGAACATGCGGGAACTCATCGATAAGTTGTTATTCCTAGCAAGGCATGACAATAGCACGTTTGTCTTTCAGAAAGAAGAATTCAGTCTTACGGAAATGCTCTCTGAGATTATCAAGGAGACTCAGATTATCGATTCCACTCATATGATAAGTTCTGATATCAATCAAGAAGTGTCTTTAAACGCCGATAAAATTAGAATGAAACAGGCGATCCGGATTTTTATCGACAATGCTTTGAAATATACTCCTGCGGGTGGGAAAATTACAGTCAGTTTAGGGAAGGAAGGTAATTCCATCGCGGTAAGCATTAAGGATACGGGCATAGGAATGACCAAGGAAGAACTCGAACATGTTTTTGACCGGTTTTACCGTGTTGACCAATCCAGAACCAAGGACAAGGGAGGACATGGCTTGGGATTGGCCATTGCCAAAATTATTATCCTTGGGCACAATGGAAAACTGAAAGTGAGAAGCAAAGTCGGTGAAGGGTCGGAGTTCATCATACTTCTTGATGTTTCCACTTCATAAATCATGAAAGCAAGCAGCCATACATTTCAAGGCTTGAGCGGAATAACGGTTCGGAGCTTCCCACCCTGGGTCTTCTCCGGCGGGCTCACTGCCAAGTTTAACAGTGACATTATAGAGTTTATTCTCAGTGATTCTATTGAGTTCTTTAGAACATGCCTTTGGTAACACTGTGCGCTCTTGGGGGGGATGTATCCGGTTTGCATGTGGCACTTCAATTCCCAGGGATGGAATTCGGAGAACAGTTTGCACGGGACTGTAGGGAGGTAGGCATAAGGATATACCCATCTATACCCTGGCCTGATTTCCAGCTCCGGCTTTGGTCGCTTGACAGGCTACCAATTCTCCGTTAGCTTCTAGCTTGTGATAAATTCCTTTAGGGACATAAATTATAGAGCCTTCCCTAACTTCTATTTGTTCTTCCGTACCATTATCCAGATAAAATGTACCTTGCCCTTTTAGGATAAAAAAGATTTGGTCTCCGTCTGGATGGCGATGATAAGCTAATATCTGGCCGGGCTTAAAATAATAGGTATCAGCGGTTAAGTCCTCCCCGGTGAAATTGTTGACTTTATTTACAGTGTTATCTTTAAATTGTGGCTGATCGAAAACAGTTTCTGCCTTGCCCATTAGTGTTCCTCCCTATAGTTAACTGATTTTTTGTACCTTATTATTTTGGAGATGGTCAAAGGGTTAGCGTGGACCAAAAATTACGTTTAAAGCGACGGAACAGAGCCGTCGCTTTTTTGAAATAACTTGGGATTTCTTTTAAGCTGAACACCTATTTGTTGTTTTTTGTTCAAGGTTAGGTTCGCCCTCTAATTATACCTACGCGCTCCAAGATAACGAGCGGAGTAAAAGCTATTACTAAGGCTAGTAATTGTGACACCAACACGGGGATTATCCGCATGAATAAAATTCCCTCCCCCAATATACATACCCACATGGGATGCTCCTTTAGAATATGTCGTAAAGAATACCAAATCACCTGGCTGAAGCTCGTTCTGGTTTATCGTTGATCCTGAATCAAATTGTGCATAGGATGTTCGAGGGAGAGATATACCTGACCATGCGAAGATGTACTGAGTAAATCCTGAACAATCAAAGCCTTTGAGCGTTGTTCCGCCAAAAACATAAGGTGTTCCTAACAGACTAAGTGCATGTTCGACGATAGTTAAAGAAGGACTGCTTCCACGGGAGATCTGATATGTTTTGGGTAGAGCCTCTCGTGATGATACCTGAGCTATAACTACAGGTTGCGGGTTTGAGCCTGAAGAGTTGGTTACAACCTGAGCATTCTCTGTTTGGATATGTTTGGATACTATAGGAGGTATCTTGACAGGGGGAAGAGGATTCAAATTCAACTTTTGATTTAGGAACTGGGCAGTGTTGGTCGGTGTGTAGTCGGAAACTAGTGTAAACGGATTTGCAATAGGCTGGGTAATCTTTCTTTGAGAATAGGCTGGCCCTAAAATGCTAACGGTCAAAAGAAGTCCGGAAAGGGTAGCTCCGGCCAGCCATGAACGGCCCGGAGACAAGTGCATTATGTTTCCACCTTTCTTAGCTTTCAATGGTATTCAACGGGTTCGGGCAATAAGGTGTAAACCCAACGCGACATACTGACAACTTTATTATAACATTGAAGTTTTCACTAAAATAGCGGTAAAATTTGGCCGATATTCCTGTAACTTTGTCAATATGAATGTAATATTGACGCTACAGGAATACGTAACAAATTATGCGACATGTGGCGAAAAGGAATTGCTCATTAACGTCGGTCCACTGTGGGAGAAATTAAATCTTCACCATAAAGATAAAAGTAAGCATTTTACATCTAGGTATCTAGTAATCCGTTAATAAATTGACACGCCCCCTTATCTGGAGTACAGTGAAGTAAATGTAAACTTTTAATGCTATTATAGGTTTACAATAGCGAAGGCTGTTTTTGGAGGGGAGAAATGAACAGATTTATTAGCGAATTAGGTGAGCGCGTTTTAGCAGGAGGTGAGGTAACTTATGATGAAGCCCTTCGGTTAACTTATGCTGATGGAAGTGAAAATCTAATTCTAATGGGTTACGCTGGAAAAATCAGGGACAGATTTAGAGGTAATCATGTAGAATTATGTTCAATTATCAGCGCCAAGACTGGGGGGTGTTCCGAAAATTGCACCTTTTGCTCACAATCATCACACTACGAGACTAAAATTAAAGTACATCCCCTGTTGACCCAAGAGGATATTGTTACCAAGGCAAAAGAAATGGAAAGGGCAGGTGCCCATCGTTTCGATATTGTGACAAGCGGTCTAGGTGTTCATCATGATGATCCGGAATTTCAAAAGATAGTACGAGCCCTCGGTCGGATCAAGCAAGAGACGAGGCTAGAGATATGTGCCTGCCTCGGAACTTTAACGCCCGAAGCGGTTAAAGCTTTAGTTGAGGTAGGAGTTTCCCGCTATAATCATAATCTACAGACTTCCCGAAGTTTCTTTAGAAATATTATAACTAGTCACTCATATGAACAACGACTTGAAACAATAAAAGTCGTGAAAGCGGCAGGTATGGAGGCTTGCTGTGGCGGAATCTTCGGCATGGGTGAAAGTTGGGAACAGCGAGTAGAGTTTGCTTTTGAACTAAAGGAATTGGGTATTGAATCGATACCCATGAACTTCTTAGATGCCATTCCTGGAACTCCAATGGAGAACCAGCTGCCGCTAACCCCAATGGAAATATTAAAAACTATAGCAATTTTTAGGTTTATTTTGCCAGATAGAATTCTTCGATACGCGGGCGGTCGGGAAAAAAACCTCGGTGAATACCAAGTTCTTGGTCTATTAGCAGGAATAGATGCAATGTTAGTTGGTAATTATCTAACTACCTTGGGCCAATTACCAGATAAAGACCTTGAAATTATCAGGCAAGCCGGTCTTTACAAATAATAGGAAAGACTATACAGAATGAAAATAAGTAGTGGGATTCATGTGTTAAAGGTTCACATTGCGGCAATCGTCTATCCTATGCGCACAGCGGCGAGGGGACAGGAATAAATACCTGGAGGAAGCAGAAATTGCAAGAGATCATGTTTATATAACAAATATACTGAAGACAAGGCCGCCTGGAAACTGAAAAACTCTGAGATTAGTCAGGCTTTGCCTTTTCTGGAACGCCAAATTCAGCTGGTAAAGCCGAAAATAATAGTATGTCTTGGCAGTACGGCTGTTCAAGCTATTGTTGATCCCAAGGCCAAGATAACTGAGCTTCGCGGGACTTGGGTCGAAAGGGACAGCTTTAAAATAATGCCTACCTTTCATCCTTCTGCTGTTTTTCGTGATGAAGGGAAGAGGCAATGGTTGAAAAGAGATTTAATGGAAGCAGGTCATATGCTAAAACGCATCATGGAGTAGCCTTGTTCAATGATTATATGACCGACTTATTTTCATCGTGGGTATCTCCTCAGTTTAAGTTGTACCTTATTAAAGAATTTCAGCATTTGACGTGACGCTGAGAATTAAAAAGATGCGTATAGTTTAGAGGGAATGCTGCTGTTGAATTTTACGAATAATAAAGGTATAATAACAACAGCATCGAAAGGAGTTGTTATATATGCCGAATATCAAACCCATATCCGATTTGAGAAACTACAATGAAGTCCTGCGAGATATTTCCGTAGGTGAGCCGGTGTTTTTGACTAAAAATGGAAGAGGAAAATTTGCTATTGTTGATATAAATGAATATGAGAAACTAAAGGCTTCCCTAAAACTGATGACAAAGCTTGCTCAAGGAGAGCAGGCGGGAAAAGAAAAGGGATGGATGTCTATAGAGGAAGTAGAAGCAGAGTTGGGGATTTAGAATGAATAAGCTGAAAATTTCACCTGAAGCCAGAAATGATTTAGTGGAAATCAAAAACTACATTTCTCAGGAGTTTTATAGTCCACAGGCTGCTGTAAATTTGATCGCTAAAATAACGAAAAGAATTCGCGGGTTGTTGGAGTATCCTGGAATTGGAGCATCTCTATCTGCAGTTATAGACATTCAAACAGATTATCGATTTCTTGTTAGTGACAGTTATCTGATATTTTACAGATATGAAGATGGAGTTGTTTATGTAATTAGAGTCTTATACGGCAGGCGGGATTATATGCGCGTTTTGTTTAATGATTTACCAGGGGAAGAAGAAAAATAAAAGAAAACAGCTGAAAACTAGTTATAGTGCAGCATAATTGAATAGATTGAGTCCGATTTTGACGTGAGAGTGATGACTTTCATGTCTTTTCTTTTTCTTCATGCTTCATGGGATATTCCCTCTTCCAAATTTGTTCTTTCCTTAGGCTTCCTCTCTGACAGGAACAGACCCGATAAAGTAAGGAGTGCACCCAGCACGGCTGCTCCTGTTATATTTTCGTGCAGAATCAGATAAGCGGCGGCAACGGTTATCACAGGAACTATATAAATGTATGCGCTTGTTCTGACAGCCCCCAGAATTCTTACACTCCAGTTCCAGGTTACAAAGCACAGTGCGGAAGCGCACAGTCCAAGAAATAAGATATTCAGCAGGTCGGCAGCCTTCGTAAAACGGTTGAAACCCGGATGAAAGCCGGACAGAAGCAATACGGGGAGCATGAATACCAGCCCGTAGAAAAAGATTCGCCGGGTACAACCGATAGTAGGATGACCAAGTCCGCTTATTTTTCGCATTAGAATTGTATATACCGCCCAACACACAGACGCGAGAACAGCAAGAATGTCTCCCAGTGGATTCAGCTTTAGAACAAAGCTTCCGTTGAAATCGATCAGTAAAATGCCGATAATAGCGACTGTGAAACCGACAAAAAATTGGGGGCGGAGCGGTTCGTTTCTTAAAAGAAAATGTGCCAAAACTGCCGTAAAAAATGGAGCGACCGAAACGATAACCCCTACGTTGGAGGCTAATGTAAAAGTTAAGGCGATGTTTTCCAGCAAATAATATAGAGTAACACCGCAAAGTCCGGCTGCTGCAAAAAGCAGCTCTTCACGTATGCTTCCTGATTTTATGAAATGAGGATATACTGCCAGCAAGAAAAAATAACCGATGGTGAAGCGGAAGAATAAGATTTCAAAGGGTGTAAAATCGGTTAAAAGGAATTTCGTCGAGATAAAGGTCGTTCCCCAGATCAATATAGTAAAGAGCGCTGTCAGATGACCGACGGCTATTTTTTTTGAATCTGTCATGCGTCCTCCCTCGAAGCCGGCTGCTGGATTTGGGCTTCATTCAGAAATATCCGCATGTACTGCCGGGGGGTCAAGCCGATAAACTTTTTAAAAAAGTTTGTAAAGTGGCTCTGATCGCTGAAACCTGTCAAAAGTGCCGTATCTGCAGGAGAGATACCCTGCTCCAGCAGCTTTTTGGCATTGCCGACCCGGATCGTTTCAAGGTATCTGTACGGAGAAATTCCTTTCTGACGGGTAAAGGAACGCAGAAAATGATATCTGCTGAGGCCGGTCAGAGTGCTTAATTCATCCAATGTACTTGGTCTAGCATAGTTTGTTTCCATATAGTCGCATACGGTTTTAAATTCGGAAGCCCGCTCCTGCACCATCTTTTCCGCTGCCGTATCCGAGTATTCCTGCAAAAGCTGCCCCATCAGAAATAGAAACAGCTCCTCCTTGATAAAGTCGTTTTCGTTCTGGCAGATCATACAGTGCAGCTCCCGCAAAGGCTCGGCAAACTCACTGCGGTAAAGAACGGTCGGTGAGAACTGGGGCAAATAATCACATCCTGTTATTTCGAGGGCAGTTCTTCTCATAACTTCCGGTTGGATATTGATACAACGGTAATCCAGCGTTTTCCCGTCCAATTGCTCACAAGAATGGGTGTCCTTTGGATTAAAAATAACTATATCACCGGGATTGATAATGTATTCCCGATTTTTGCACAGCAAGTACCGCTGACCCTTCTCTATAAATCCGATGACATAATAGTCATGAAAGTGATTGGGGAATTTCTGCATAATTCCCTCAAAATGATAGGCTTCGATCTGCAGCTGCGTATCGTAGCACACGGTTCTGATTTCATTGGGCATGTTATACTCTCCTTGCTTATTTCTCTCGTGGCAAATATACCATATGAGAAAAATGAATTGCTTGAATGATATTGCTCAATGAAAAGAAATGTCGGAATATCTATACCGATTTTCAAGCCGAACTCGACATCAATTAAGCTCCGCCTGACTGTCATTGGAGACGGAGGATCAATGACCTGAATCTGTGGTTATAACGAAAAGCAATGAACACTTGGAGGTGATATCTCATATGCAAAAGCAGTTGTGGAATGATACGGAAAAATCGTTGCAGCAGCAAAGCTATATTAAATGATGTTTACCGATCAAGCAAAGCCATCATCGTTACAAAGCAGAGATTATGGTTTCTTACTCAACCCTATAAGGGCATAGGATACCAAACTTTTAACAAAAGCGGCATCTACCGTATCGCCTGTTATTAATAACCGATAGAAAAGAGGGGCAAAAATCAGATCAATGCTTAGCTCTACGTCCAGATCGTTTTTTAACTCCCCTCTTTGAATGCCGCGCTCAATGATTTGCCGTGAAATGAGACGGCGGGGATTGAAATACCTGATACGATATTCCTTAGCGATGTTAGCATCAAATTGGCCTTCGGCAATAAGCTCCGTAATTACCTTCCCCTTAGTACTGGTAACAAAGGTTGCCAGATTATTGACTTGAATGAAAAGATCTTCTCTTGCTGAACCGGTATCCGGTACCTGGAGCATAGATTCCGTGGCTGCAAAAAAACCGTCTAAAACCACAGCAGCTTTGTTAGGCCACCATTTATATATTGTTGCTTTACTTACCCCAGCTCTCTCGGCAATACCTTCAACGGTTACGGTATTAAAGCCATTCTCAAGCAATAGCTCGTAAGAAGCATTGAGAATGGCTTTTTTTGTTTCTTCACTTCGAGGACGTCCTATCTTTTTATCCATCGAATTCTCCTTATTATGTTTATTTGTTTTAAAAAACAGTATAAAAACTATACGTATATTATATAATATTATCTTTTATAAAAAAAGAACTTGACAAAACTAAACGATGCGTTTAATAATATGAATATAAACTATACGTATAGTATATAAATTATTTGTAGATTTAAGAGGAGGATATTGGATGAAAACCGAACTGTCTGAAGAAAAAAAGCTTTCCCGTTGGCTTGTATTTTTACTGGCAAGTGCGTGTGGTCTGATTGTTGCAAATTTATATTATGCACAGCCCTTAGTAGGTCCCATTAGCGTGGCTACAGGAATTTCTGCCGGTTTATCCGGACTAATTGTTACAATGACGCAGCTCGGCTATGCAATAGGTCTTTTGTTTCTTGTTCCCTTGAGTGATTTACTGGAAAATAGACGCCTGGTTGCATCTATATTGATTATTGCTATTTTGGGGCTGATTGCGGCATCAATGGCAAAAAATTCATATATCTTTTTTTTAGCTACAATATTAATCGGATTGGGCTCTGTAGCAGCCCAAATATTGGTACCCTTTGCAGCACATCTGGCACCTGCAAAACAAAGAGGAAGTATTGTTGGAAACGTTATGAGCGGACTTCTTCTGGGGATTATGCTTGCAAGGCCGACAGCAAGCCTCATTACCGGTATTTGGGGATGGCAGGCAGTGTTTTTAATGTCCGCAGTTATTATGGGAATACTCACAATCCTATTAAGCTGTCTGCTCCCGAAAAGGAATCCGCAGCCTAGAGACAGTTACCGTGCTATCATAAAATCTTTATGGTTCATTTTTCAAACAACCCCTGTTTTGCGTAGGAGATCGCTATACCAAGCAGCTTTATTTGGCAGTTTCAGTTTATTTTGGACTGTTGTTCCGTTATGGTTGTCGCATCATTTTCATCTGACTCAGAATGGAATTGCATTATTTGCTTTTGTAGGTGTTGCAGGTGCTGTTGCGGCACCAATTGCAGGCAGGATGGCAGACAGGGGGTGGACCAGGAAACTCACGGGGATCGCATTTGTAACCGCAGCTTCCTCGTTTGCAATAACTCATATTTCACCAAACAACCAAACAATATCACTTATAATATTTTGTACGGCTGCAATTCTCCTCGATATGGCGGTTTCGGGGAACCTTGTTCTTGGACAGCAAGCAATTTATGGGTTGGGTGATGAAATGCGCGGACGGGTAAATGGAGTATTTATGGCAGTTTTCTTTGCTGGAGGTGCAATTGGATCTGCTTTGGGAGGATGGTCATATGCCCATGGGAATTGGGCAGCAGCATCTATGATAGGATTCAGTATGCCGATTCTTGCATTTCTTTATTATCTTACTGAAAAAAGTAAATGTATTTAAACCATATTTCATGGCAGATGGTTTTTCGGAAAATCCTTATATATGCATTCTTTCCTGATCATTCATTGAATAGCCATCTCTTTTAACATCGCTCATTTCTAGCGCATCATCTTTTATTTCAATATTTTTAAGCTTTTTCACTGCCCCATGAGGTTCTTTTAAGGAAAGCTTATCTCCTCTGCCGGAAATAACCCATAAGGTTTTATAGCCCCTGGGTACGGTGAGAAGCTTTTCTTCACCTTTGCCATCCGTAAAATAGACTAGCAAATTGATCTTATGATCATTGGCATATTCAAAAACCGGGGTGAAGCGGGTGCCCCCTCGGATATTGATCCGTTCTTTGACATCCTTTACAGATTTGACGTTATACACGCGTCTGATTTCACTGTCGCATTCGATAATTGTAATTTCATGATTATAATTTTTAACGATATCGAGGACTTCTTTCAGGGCTTGATTAAATTCTTGATCACTAATGCTTCCGCTGATATCAAGGGCAACAACAATTTTGGCTTTATGACTCCTGAGTTGACCTCTTAAATCTAATCGATCGGGCTGTCTTCTGTTTCTTCTGGTTATTGTCTTCTTTTTATTGCTTTCAACAGACCCCATCAACCTCTTAAGATATAAATTCCAAGGCAATTCCCCTTTGCTGCTGCGAAGAGAGGAAATCATGCCCGCCAGGTAACCGGGAATACTGCCTTTTTGCGCATTGTCGATAAACTTCTCCGTAAACTCCTGAAGTGTTTTTTGATCGATATCACTGGATTCTTCCCAAAGGTCATGAGCTTTTTCAGGATCGTATTCAGTCGCCACATTTACATCGTCGTTTGCGTCATCTGGATTATCATCTGTTTCCTCGTTCTTGCTATCATCGACTTCACTGGCATCGCGTTCATCTTCCGTAGTTTCATCGGCTTCCAGCAAGTCCAGGGCAGTTTGAATCTCTTCCACATAATATTCAAAAGGCTTAAAGGGCAGGAGCTTCAAATCATAATACAAATTAACCCATTCCAAGGTCACGGAAAAGGGGGGAAGATGATCCAGATAGGTGTTGACCACGAGATTCATGGCCAGATTGATGGCTAAGGTACTGTAGTTTCCTTTGAATTCTTTGGCCCGTATTAAATGCATGGATAATATATGGAGTATTTCATGTTTAATGGTGCTTTCCATTTGCTTGAGATTAAGATTTAAAAAAATGATGGGGTTGAAATAGATAACATACTTAGCCCTTTTAAAATTCACGGCAGTAGGGCTGCTGATGTCAAAGCGAATTTCTCTGGACATTTGCAGCAAAAAATAGCCGTAGAAATTATCCTTGTCTTCCATGAGACTCAGATTAACTTTATCGACAAGGCTGAAAAACTCGTCCTTAAATTCTTGGGGTATAGTTATCTTGGAGTGACCATGTTGGGGCTTGGCTTTACTATTATCATCCTTACGCTTTGCTTCGAAATAATCATTATCGCGTTTTGCCTTATAATAATCAGTAATGATTATTTCTGCCTTTTTATAAAGCTCTTGGACTTGGGTGTCAAAAGAAGTTTCCATAGATTATCACCTTGTTAAACGATAGGATGCAAAATATGATTCAACAAAAGCTTCATTCTCTATGGCCTGTTTGTATACCTCAGGATAACTGTTTTTAATATCCTTCATGAGACCTATCTTTAAATCTACAGGATATAGGTTTAAAAACTCAATCAGTCTGTCGATATAAAAACTTGAATCATCATTATGATTTAAGATATTTGCCTCTAATCGTTTCAGAATATTTTTGGCGGAAAGATAAAGCCGGGTATGATTTTCTTTTTTTACTCTTTCTCTGATCGATTCAGGAAGAGAGTTTCCCGAAAGAACATCTTCATAAGATACGAGCGGGCTATAATCCGATTCCACAAAGCTCACAAACTCTTCGGCGATTACTCTCCCGATATTTCCTTTGACAACATTTAAAAATACGGACCTGGGTATGGAAGCTTTGTTTTCCTTATAAATCTTGTAACTGCTGGAAATTCTCTCGTAGCTTCTTGGCGTCGCTCTCAGATCATCTTCGTTGATCTTATGCAAATACTCGGGGAAAGTGGAGATAAACTCGATAACTTTTTGTTCAATTCCGGCCCCTATGGCCCAATCGATCCACTGCTTATAATCAGGCTCCATAGTTAGCCAGACAAATCTATTTTCTTGAGCTGCGTCCATATCGACCACTTGGTAATCAAAATCCGAACCATATTTACTGGAAGGATTCATAGCGGCACATATTTTTACACCTTCGGGTAACGTATAGCCATTGATTTCCCGATTTAAGATTAAATTCATAAGTTCCTGTTGGACGGTATGTTCACAGCGGTTGATCTCGTCAATAAATAAAAGAACGGTGTTTCCCTGAGATGTTTCTTCATCAATCTCCCTTAGCTTATGATGAACGGCATAGACTGTCGTTTTCTTTTCAACCGGATTTTCCTTAGAATTAACTCCCGGATAAGAGTCTATAGTTGGCAGACCGCCTATTTCACCTTCTTTAAGGAGATTCCCATTGATAACAATCAAACTCCAATTGTTTTCTTCAGCCATTTCCTTGGCTAACGCTGTTTTTCCGATTCCGCTTTCACCAACGATTAAGGGGACTTCTCCGGTCGATAGCACTAAGTCAACACTTTTTAAGGTGTCTGTAAAATTCATGACAGTTCACTCCTACAGCATCTTCAGCTTTTCATCGACAGCTATTTTTTTTGCCTTTTTGCTTCCATACTTATCAATAAACATGATTTTGTCGATGGGCATAATGGGGCTTGTTTTATCGATAGTGCCGCAATTTAAAAAATCTCTGACATATTTTTCGTCAACATCTTCATTGGCTAAGGCTTCCTTTAAAACGTGTTCCAGTTCATCCTTGGATATTTCTTTCATCACATATTTAATCACTAAAATATTGACTTTCAAAAATTCCAATATTTTATTTTTATCTAAATCATGGATGAACGCAATAGCCCTCTCATCATTTTTAACAGCTATGCGCTCCGCCTTATGGGTAGGAGAATTGATATATCTTAAAGCATCATAATTGATTTTTACGGCCTCTTCATGGACACTTGCGCAAGGTTCTTTGATAAACTTTATGGAATCGTAATTCTTTCGTACAGCCAATAATTGCAATTCCTCACTGGGATTCTGAACATATTGAATAGCCCAGCCCGCTTGACTTAAAGCTAATTCTATTAACTTATCGTTAGGATTTTTAATATACTCTAAGTTAATCCAGCCATCATTGATCGCCTTTATCATCATATCTTCCGTAGGGTTATCTATAAATTGAATCGCTCGGGCATTATTGTCTATCGCTAATTCTTGCATCTCTCGAGTTGGATTATCCATATATTCTAAGGCAAGTCCATTTTTTTGAACAGCCAATAACTTCATCTCATCCGTAGGATTAGGGATATAGGCTATGGCATTAGGATTAGTCCTGATCATTTCCATAAGTTTTGAGTTTTCCATAGTGTTACTTTCCTTCATTTGCTATTACTTGAGTATAATTAATATACTTTTTAAGTTAATCTAAATAGTATGATTATACTACTGTATAAAAAAAGGGTCTATGCTACTGAAACATAGACATTCTCATAAAATTGTTAAACTCAAAACCTACTGGTATCATAATAATTAAAGAATAGATATACAGGCTTCAGCGGGCTGTGGTTTTAGAGACGGACGAAGAGACGGACAAAATAAAGGATTTAAAATAGATTATGAAAAGATTAGTCATTGGAATATTAGCACATGTCGATGCGGGTAAGACGACATTATCTGAGAGCATGCTTTATTTGAGCGGTAAAATTGGAAAATTGGGAAGGGTGGACAATAAGGATGCTTATTTAGACACCTATGAGCTAGAAAAAGCCAGAGGAATCACCATTTTCTCCAAACAGGCCGTTTTGGAAATAGGTGAGATCCAGATTACCTTACTGGATACCCCGGGGCATGTTGATTTTTCGGCTGAAATGGAACGGACGCTTCAGGTGCTGGATTATGCCATTTTAGTGATAAGCGGTGCGGATGGGGTGCAGGGGCATACCAAAACCTTATGGCGGCTGCTGGACATGTATCAGATCCCTGTTTTTTTGTTTGTCAATAAGATGGATCAGAATGGAACGGATAAGGACAAATTAATCAAAGAAATGAAATACCAGCTGGATGATGGCTGCATCGAATTCGGACCCATTAAGACAGAAGGCTTTTATGACCAATTAGCCATGTGTGATGAAAACATGATGGAAGATTATCTGCAAACAGGACACATTGAAACCGTGCCGATTAAAAAAGCGGTTATGGAGCGCAAAGTTTTTCCGTGCTTTTTCGGTTCCGCTTTAAAATTAGAGGGCGTCGGGCAATTTATGCAGGACCTTGTGAAGTATGCCGAGATACCTTCTTACCCCGACGAATTCGGAGCCAAAATATTCAAAATAGCAAGAGACCAGCAGGGGAACCGTCTTACGCACATGAAGCTTACGGGCGGAAGACTAAAGGTAAAGGATGTCTTAAAAAATCGCAGCTGGGAAGAGAAGGTTAATCAAATTCGTATCTATTCCGGACAGAAATTCGAGGCGGTGAGCGAGATTGAGGCAGGTTCTGTATGCGCGGTAACCGGGCTCAGCCAAACCAGACCGGGAGAAGGTTTAGGAATAGAGGAAGCTTCGGAAGCACCTGTATTGGAACCGGTCTTGTCCTATCAGATTATTCTGCCCGAAGGCTGTGACCCAAGAGCGATGCTTCCCAAACTGCGCCAGATTGAGGAAGAGGAGCCGGAACTTCATCTTGTCTGGGATGAGCAGCTGCAGGAAATTCAGGCACAGATCATGGGGGAGGTGCAGGTTGAAATTCTGCAGAGCCTTATCCAAAAACGATTTGGTGTTGAGGCAGCTTTTGACGCGGGAAGGATTGTGTATAAAGAAACGATTGTCAATATTGCCGAAGGGGTAGGGCACTTTGAACCCTTGCGGCATTATGCGGAGGTTCACCTGTTGCTGGAGCCGGGTGAACCGGGAAGCGGTCTGCAGTTTGGGGTGGAATGCAGTGAGGATAGCTTAAGCAAAAGCTGGCAAAGACTTGTTTTAACCCACCTGGAAGAAAAAGCTCATAAAGGAGTTCTGACAGGTTCGGCGATCACAGATATGAAAATCACTTTAGTCTCAGGTCGGGCACACAATAAGCATACCGAAGGCGGGGATTTCCGAGAGGCCACTTACCGTGCCGTGCGCCAGGGCTTAAAGGAGGCAGAATCCATGTTGTTGGAGCCTTATTATACCTTTGAGCTGGAACTGCCGGTGAAAATGGTAGGGAGAGCGATGACTGACCTTGAGAAAATGCATGGCACATGCGAAATATCACAGACAAATAGCGAGACGGCGGTTCTTGTAGGGAGCGCTCCTGTTGCTGCCATGAGAAATTATCAGCAAGAGGTGGTTGCCTATACCAAAGGACTTGGCAGGCTGTTTTGCAGCCTGAAAGGATATGAACCCTGCCATAATGCCCAAGAGGTCATGGAAAGTATCGGATATGATTCGGAAAGAGACCTGGAAAATCCGACAGGTTCTGTATTTTGCGCCCATGGTGCAGGCTTTTTGGCAGCTTGGGATGAAGTGAAGGACTACATGCATGTTGAAAGCTATCTCCAGAAAAAAGACAATTCATCGGGAGATACAGTCCAAAACCCGGTCCCATACACAGAAGAGAGGTCCATCAGTTTAGAGGAGATTGACCAAATTTTGCAGAAGACCTTCTATGCGAACCAAGGGAAGAAGTCTGCCTGGAAAAGACGCAAAACAGCCCGTGAAAGTTATTATGAACCGGCGGCCTATGACGGCAGAGAGAAGGAAAGCAAAGAAGAGTATCTCCTTGTGGACGGCTATAATATTATCCATGCCTGGCCTGAACTGAAAGAGCTTGTGGATGAGAATATGGACGGTGCCAGAATGAAATTGCTTGATTCGCTAAGCAATTATCAGGGGATTAGAAAATGTCAGATTATTGCTGTGTTTGATGCTTACCGTGTTCAGGGGCATTTTGAGGAAGTCATCGACTATCATAATATCCATATCGTTTTTACCCGGGAAGCTCAAACGGCGGACCATTATATTGAAAGGTTTGCCCATGACAATCAGAAGAAATATAACATAACAGTGGCAACGTCAGATGGTTTAGAGCAGCTTATTATAAGGGGGGCAGGATGTTCCTTATTATCTGCCAGAGAACTGAAGGCTGAGATCGAAGGGGCTAATGAAAGAATAAGGCGGGAATATCAGGAAATGCAGGGGAGAGACCGTAATTGTCTAATCCATAAATTGTCTCCAGAAGCGAAACAGCAGTTGGAAGAACTGATTAAAAAAGCAGATGTTAATAGAAACGATTAAGGGTAGAGCATGGATGTACTTTGTCATAAGCACAAGTTAAGGCGGTTGAGACGAAATCCAGCTTTTTTCCTTGCTTGTTTTATAGTGTGAACGTTAAAATAGAGTTAACAAAAACCATTAAATTAAATAATAATGAACGCAATACTTTTATAATTAGGAGTGTATTAGTTATGACTAAAAAAGTATCACCATCGATTGATGAATGGCTTAAACAAGCAAAAGCGGATTCAAGGGCTTTACAGGAAGGGATGTTTTTAGTCCATAACGGTGTAGTGCGGCAAACTCCCAAAGCCAAGGTCCGTCAAGGGCTTGATGATGGTTCATTGGTAAAGGGAATGGAATTTGCTTATGATGCCGTGAAAGTGGATGCGGCGATTGCGGAAACTTATAAAATGGAGGGTATTTTCTATGTTAAAGTCTGGCTTAATGAAGGCCAGCTTGATGTTGGGGATGACATCATGTATGTACTCATAGGCGGAGATATTAGACCCCATGTTGTAGATGCCCTGCAATTCCTGGTTGGAAAAATTAAATCCGAATGTGTTGTTGAAATAGAGCAAAAGTAATTTGATATCAATGGGTTTCAGGGTTTTAGAATAATTTCATAGCGTATTTTATGTTTCCTTAGACAATTGTTCTGAGGAAACTTTTTGTATAGGGAGGCGTATGAGTTAGTTTATTATATTGCACAATATCATAGATTCCCTTATGATCAGAATAAGCGTAGAGAAAGCGGGGGAACAGCATGGATAATGATAGAAAATCTTTTTGGAGTTATTCTGCCGATTCTTTGTTCCAAGAAATGCAGTCTAGAAGTTCCGGACTTTCGACACAAGAGGTTGATATTGCCAAAAAAAAATATGGTCTAAACGTTATTCGGAAACAAGGAAATACGGGAACAATTAGCTTATTGCTCAACCAATTCAAAAGTCCGATTATTATCATTCTTCTTTTTGCGGCAGGATTATCTGCATTTTTAGGAGACGCGAGCGATACCCAGATTATCGTTTTTATCATTCTCGTAAGCGGACTATTAAGTTTTTGGCAGGAACGTGGCGCTAAAAATGCGGTTGAAAGCTTATTGGCTGTTGTGGACATAAAATGTACTGTACTTAGAGATAAATTGCCTATCGAGATATCGACGCAGGAAATCATACCTGGTGATGTGATTCTTTTGAAAGCGGGAGATGTCATTCCTGGGGACAGTTATCTACTTGAGGAAACAGATCTTTTTGTATCTGAAGCCACATTGACTGGGGAAACTTATCCGGTTGAGAAGAGGGTAGACTTATTACCGGAGGACACTCCCCTGGCGCAAAGGACAAATTCACTTTGGATGGGTACCCACGTGATCAGCGGCACAGCGAAAGCATTAGTCGTATTTACTGGGGAGAAAACCGAGTTTGGCAGGATTTCCGAACGATTGCGTTTAAAACCGCCGGAGACAGACTTTACTCGAGGTGTTAGAAAGTTTGGCTACTTGCTTTTAGAGGTAACGCTGATTCTCGTGCTGCTTATATTTGCGATCAATGTTTATTTTGCCCGTCCCGTCTTGGAAGCCTTTCTTTTCTCACTGGCTCTCGCCGTAGGTCTTACTCCTCAATTATTACCTGCTATTATCAGCATCAATCTGGCTCATGGGGCTAAGAGAATGGCTGAAAAAAAGGTGATTGTCAAGCGGTTAGATTCAATTGAAAACTTTGGCAGTATGAATGTTCTTTGTTCCGATAAAACGGGGACCCTGACCGAAGGGACGGTGCACTTGCACAGCGTTATGGATGCTCAAGGCAGGGCGAGTGAAAAAGCTTTGTTTTATGCGTATATCAATGCTTTCTATGAATCGGGTTACTCCAATCCCATCGATGAGGCTATTAAAGCCTACCGTCAATTTGACCTTGCCGATTATCGCAAGATTGAAGAGATCCCCTATGATTTTACGCGTAAAAAATTGAGCATTCTCGTAGAAAAGGATCAGAGGTTACTGATGGTGACCAAAGGAACCCTTACTAACATTTTAGAAATTTGTTCAACCGTAGAAATTGAGCAGGGGAACATTGTTAATTTTCAGTCGGACAATCGCGAAAAGGTCCAACAGAATTATCAGGATTTGAGCACGAAGGGACTTCGTGTCCTTGGTTTGGCCTATAAAGAAGTCGATCCTACCCAAAAGTTCGACAGGGAACAAGAAAAGGATATGACTTTTTTGGGCTTGCTGGTACTCTATGATCCACCGAAGGATCAGATTGTCGAGTCTATTGCTTACCTTAAGGAATTAGGTGTTTCTCTGAAGATGATCACAGGCGATAATAAATTCGTGGCAGCGGCTGTTGCTCAAGAAATCGGTATTCAGAATGCCAAGGTGCTCACGGGTTCGGAACTATCCCGAATGAGTAATACTGCCCTCTTGCATCAGGTGAACCAGATTGATGTGTTTGCGGAAACGGAGCCCAACAGTAAAGAACGGATTGTCCTTGCTCTGCGCAAGGCAGGCAATGTTGTAGGGTATATCGGTGATGGCATCAATGATGTATCTGCTCTGCATAGCGCAGATGTGGGCGTTACCGTGGAAAGTGCTGTTGATGTAGCGAAAGGGACAGCGGATATCGTCCTTTTGGAAAAAAGCTTAAACGTGTTGGCTGATGGTGTCAAAGAAGGCAGGAAAACGTTTACCAATACCCTAAAATATATCTTCATGGCGACAAGTGCTAATTTTGGGAATATGTTCAGTATGGCGGGCGCTTCTCTTTTCCTGCCCTATCTGCCGATGCTGCCCAAGCAGATTCTGGTGACAAACTTGTTAACGGATTTTCCCGAGCTGTCGATTGCGACAGATAAAATCGATGTTGAGATGGTTGAGAAACCTATGCAGTGGGATCTTAAATTCATTCGCCGATTTATGATTGTCTTTGGTAGTGTGAGCTCAGTCTTCGATTATCTTACATTTGGCGCCTTGTTTTTGTTTTTTCATGCCAACGTCGAACAGCTTCGAACAGCTTGGCTTACCGAATCAGTCATATCTGCTTCGGCAGCGGTGCTCATGATCCGGACTCGTCGACCTTTTTTTAAAAGCAGACCCAGTCGGTCTCTATTGCTAACCACGCTTTTAATCATGGGTGTTGTTGGAATTTTGCCCTTAACCCCGGTGGGTGCAATCCTTGGTTTAGTTCCGTTATCATTAAGTTATTATGGGGCCATTGGGCTGATCGTGCTTCTCTATATCGTAAGTTTAGAAGGAGTAAAAAAAGTGTTTTATGCAAGAATCACCAAGTGACGATTAGAGACATATTATAGAGCGCAGTCCCATGACCAGGGAAAGCGCTCTTTCTGTGCTCTTCATATTCACTTATCCAATGCTCAACATATTAGTGAGAGCCAGCAGAACCTTATACAAGAAGAAAGGGATTTATCTGGCATTTACAAAAGTTATAAAGCTGTTGGGAGTCATGACTAGGGAGCTAATCTGTCCAAGTACAAAAAGTGTAAAATTGGCATGAAACAGCTTATCTTTTTCTAAAGTATTAACTGCTTTCATTAGTACATCATTTGTACTATTTTCAAAACAACAGCAACGATACCTAGCAAAACTAAAATAATCCACCAAGATTGCTCTTTTTTCTTTCTTTTAAAGAATAATCCGACTGCAATTAGCGCAATTCCCAAGATAATACTTAAAATATTACCTACAAAAATGGCTCCTGCGGATAATTGTTCAATCATATGATTCATTTTTATTTCCTCCTATAGTACTGTATCTTCTATACTTATTTTTTTTATTGATATATAGGCCAAGCCTATTCCAACAGATGCCAATACAAGGGATACTGGCAAAATGTTTATCATTCTTGCGCCGTCTCCGACGCCAGACCCGACTGTTAAACTAACAATAGCAATCGAACTTACTACGGTTGTGACAGTTGATTTATTCAGCATACCAATATAAAGCGGTGCCATACCCATACATATGGCTGCAACAGAAGTAATAAATAATTGTAAAACATCCGTTATTGAAATCTGATAGTCAATAAAGGGAAACACTGCATTCAGGACAAATACAATACCATTAACAAACACTTGTGTTATCAGCATTGCACTAAAAGTCATGATGATGATTAGTGCAAGCTTGCTTGCGATAATATTTCCTCGTTTAATCGGGTAGCTGAACAATAAGAGCGCTGTTTTGCTTCTGAACTCTTCAACGATGATATATGCAATCATAACTGATTGCCATACAACAAATACGGCTTTAACTAATGTATCTATAATGCTAACCGTACTAAGTGCTGGGATTTCGGTATCATTTGATAATGAGAATGTGAATTTTGTAATCAAAACCAATATAACAATAGCGATATTGGCAATCAAAACTTGTTTATAAAACCTTTCAAGTCGCATTTTTCGGCATTCAATTTGCATTAATCTTGTTATATTCATCTTTTTATCCTCCAAGACTGATTTTGGGTCAAAGCGATGAAGTGTTTTTCTAAATCAAATTTATCGCTTCCAAAGTCCGATTTTAAAACTTCGTCAACGATTTTTCCTCCATGCATAATTGCTATGATATCCGCAATTTTTTCAAGCTCATTCATAATGTGACTGCTTAATAAAATAGTAAGTCCATGTTCCTCTTTAAGCCGCAATAAAAGCATCCTGATTTCAATGATACCTTTTGGATCAACTCCGTTAATCGGTTCGTCTAAAATAAGAAGCTGTGGATTTCCCAACAATGCACGCCCGATTGCCAGCCGTTGCTTCATACCGAGGGATAATTCTTTAGTTTTTCGTTCCTCAACTCCGGGAATACCGACCAATTCTAAGATTTCAGGTATTTTTTTATGATTGTCTTTTTGCAAATAATCACAGTGCAGTGATAAGTTTTCTCCGACGGTCAAACTATCATAAAATACAGGCGTTTCAATCAGGCTTCCGACCTGTGATAGGTAGCTCCGGTCTTTATCCAACACATTTTTATTGAATATATAAACTTCTCCGCTAGTGGGTTTCAGCAGTCCGAGCAGAATTTTCATAAATGTTGTTTTACCGGCTCCATTTTCACCTAGTAAACCATAAATCACCCCCTTTGGAACATTGATATCAAGTTGATTTAACACACTACGTTGCTGAAAGCTTTTTTGCAGGCCCCTTGCTGCAATAACCACATCTCTACTCATTTTTAGTCTCCTCTCAATAGATACGTTCGGTTGGTATTTATAATGACATAATTATCCCTTTAATTTATGATACCGGACGAATGAATGTATTTGAGTAAATAAAATTGCCTTACTTAAGACAATTTTATTCGCAATCCTCTAATCCCTCTAAAGCACCATCCAGCGAAGCTAGAATCTCATCGTCAATAAGTGGTAAGCCCATACTGTCCAACATATCTTTGATAAACAAAAACTTATGTCGTATTTCTTCTGGCGAGGCTGGATAAACAGAAGGGGTTAGCCATATACTTGTCAGTAATTGCAATATTTCTGATAACTCTTTTGCATATGATGTATGAATTGAACCATCACGATTGCCTTCTTCAATCAATTCAAGCCAGAGGGGTGCAATTACTTTTCTGTCGGTTTCAATTATTCCGGCTAATATACGCGGATTTTTCAAGATCGAAATACTCGGCTTGTTTAATTCTGTTCGGTCTGCGTTTGTTTGGTTTACCCTGATAACCTCACGCATTTTTTGCAAACCATTCAAATCACTCCGGTGCTTAACCGTCGCAAATGGATTATTATTCAAAAACATTTTAGTGCCTAGAGCATCCATTATTTCTTCTTTGGACTTAAAATGATGATAAATCGCACCTTTTGTTAAACCGCCCAGCTCATTTACAATATCTTGAATAGTAGTCCCATCATAACCCTTTTCTAAAAAGAGCCTTTGAGACACATCCAAAATTCTTTCCACAGTGATTTCAGGATATTTATTTCGTGCCACTCTCAACCCTTCTTATAAAGATTCTTGTAGTATGTATTATAGAAAAAAGAGATATCTTTGTCAATATACATACATTCGTTTGGTTTGTATGTTCTCAATAAATATTCCGATTATAACCAAGGCGGTAGAGAATGGGGTTGTCATAATTCCGCAAAACGATTAACGATAGCAATAACGTACTTAATGATAAGGAAATTACCAGTAGTTTTCAAACCGGGAATGAGTTTAACCGTTTGGGAGGCCAGGACCGGATTGAGACCAGTATTAAAATTTCACAGGAAGGCTGGCCGAGCTCAATTGAAAAATGAGCTGCCCTGGAACATGCTTTAGGATAAAATGAAGATGAAATATATTCTGGGAGCAGAAGGTGTTATGCCATCAAATAAGATACTTCCTCTCTTTAAATAAAAAGGGATTGGATGGCTAATTGACCATAACTGTAATGTCCCGACTTCACCAAGAGGTAAAAATGCAACTAACCTTAATAAAGTGGTATTAGCTTGAATGATTATTCAACTCTAACTTTTATTAAATATACAGCATTATATCCATAACCTTTTCTGTTCCACATAGCTTCAAAGGGTTGAGTTCGTCCAAAAGAATCTTTTGCTCTTGCTATAATTGTATATTCACCTTTAGAAGGTACTTGCCAGATATATTTCCAGATGGTACATGAATAGGGCTGTGATTTGTCTTGATAAAGCTTCGCTGGATACCAGAGTTTTCCTCCGTCTGTACTTACTTGAACTTCAGTAATGATACCAGCGCCTGTCCAGGCAATACCTTCGATAATTTGTCTTCTGTTTTCTAAGATTGAATAATTTAATGGCTGCAGAATCATTGAACTGACATTAATATAGGTTACCGGAGTTTTCCCTTTGTCATTATCATTAAAAGGGTAATAATTGTATTCTATATCTTGAAACGGTCCTTTAAAATGATGATCAATAACAACTAGCCTTTTAAGCCATTTTACAGAAGCCATTCCGTACCATTGAGGGACAATCAGCCTTAATGGATAACCATGTTTAAAAGGTATGGCTTCTCCATTCAGCTCATAGGCAATAAGTGTATCCATATGGAGTGCCTTCTCTATGGGTAAGGCCCTTGTATAGTGGAAAACTCCTTCCATATCTTTTCTTTTACCGGAATCAAAGGCTTCAAAGACGACTTCCAAAGCCGTGTTTTTTAAACCAGTCATAGAAAGAAGCTGGCTAACAGTTACACCTTTCCATAATCCTTGGCTGATAGCGCCGTCTTTCCATTGCTCACCGTACACTTTCGGCTTAAAATAGGCTCTTTTATTACCAGCGCATTCAAGTGGCAGAATTAACTGTTTTGAGGGCATGCGAAGGATATCTTCATAATTGAAAATAATAGGTTGTATTATTTCTCCCTCAACAGGTAGAAAATACGCTTGTTGTGATAGCTCTGGATATTCAAAGTGATTTCTAAGATAGAAATATTCCGTAGGAGTAATCTTATGGCGCAGAAAATGAATAGGTGTTTCCTGATTTTCAGGGTTCAATTCTCGAGTGATCAGATAAGGCCTAATCGGTTTAATAATATCCATTACATCACCTGGTAAAACCAAAGTAAGAGTTTATTATTTAACCTATTCACAAATCGTTAGGGAATTCCGGATTTAATTCGATATTTAAAAAACTCAATTGAAGTACTTACCATAACAGTCGTAATGATAGAGCGGAAGTAGCTTGGTATCTGTGGCTTTCGGTGTTTGGCTAATTTGACAGTATGTTTAAAACAAAAATGCCGATCCCCTTTTTAGAGATTCGGCTTTTTGTTTTCTAATGATCCTTATTAGTTCATTTGCTGCTGTAAGTTCTTTAAAATCGGTGATCCCATTTTAACTATTGTGCGCCCCATACTAGTATTTAGTACTTCTGCTATAGCTTGCCACATGGCCGTTATTACAATTGGAACTATAGACCAGTAAGCAATTGTAGACAATATGGGGATTCCAAAGAGTTGGGAAATTCCCATACCACAGAAGAAGATATCTGTAGTTATCATAAAAATTCCGGAAATAAGATTTTTATGCAAAGACGGGAGTGTAAAGCCAACCATATAAATTCCCATGACCATAAAAATAAATCCATTCACCGATACAGTATTGGCTGGCATCAAATTTAATACCTTTAAGAGATTTTCCCACAAACCCAGAAACATAAACGCACTGAAGCCACACATAATATTTCCGCCTACGATAACTTTATTGCGGAGTTCAATAATACCAACAATAACTTGGACAATTCCACCGGCAAAACCAAGGGGGATTAAAACAGTCGCCATTGATGCAGGTGCCAGGCCAATACCTATCGGGAAAAGACAAATTAAGTAAAAAGTTAGGACCATATAGCCTGCCGCAGCAGGACTGGCAAATGAATGCTCACTATTTGACATCATTTTTCCTCCTCAGAGATAAATTAGAAGGGGAGATGTGAAAGTGAAAAGTCGGTGTTCGACCCTCGATATGACAGAATTAGTTATCAACATTCCTTTAAATAGCAGTTTAAGTGCTAAATCTAAAATTTGTTTGATTAAACACCTCCCTGATTCTTGAGATTGAGATTAAATATATAAATCTTTATTATGCAAAAAGGATGCCAACCATGAAATTTAATAAAAGTGCGATTTATAGATGCTTTTTTACTTAACTAATGAAAAAGCTACTTGTTCATTTTAGGATTTTGTCTCCTTATGAACTTTTAAACCAGCTCCTTTAGGCGCGAGTCGGTAATAGAGGCTTATATAATACTGCCCTTTTAATCATGGAACAATTTCGAAAACAGTGCCTTGGTTAAAATCAGCTACTTTCATAGAGCCATAAACCCCTAAATATAGTCTGGTTTGATCCAGATTCGTTCCCAAACACATATAAAAAGCGGATTGTGACCCGAAATTATAATCAGTTTCAATAACACTAAAATCATTGAGTTGACAGTCTGTTCCTACCCTGGTATAAGCTAAGACCCCTCTCACCGGAGACTGAGATTTTTCTTTCCGAGCCAGATCGGTAAACACAACGCTTCCCGTTAAATCGGGGATTCCATTCCCCATATATGGCTGGACTCCTGTAAGTGCAGTTCCTCCAAACTTATCGGGCCGTGGATCTTTATGAAAATAACTGATTAAAGGCTGAAGCCGCCGCACCGAAGTTTTGACTGCTTCATTGTAATAAGCCATTGTTTTCTCAGCTAAAGCCGGATTGGCAGAGCAGCCTCTGACAATCGAAGTAGGAAAAGCACCTTCCCATCCTCGCCAGCCAAAGTTAATAAATTCTTCCTGATCAGGTTCGGATTTCATTAAAGAAGCTTGAATAAGCTGAGTAACCGGTATGGGTTTATAATGAACGAATGAAAAAATCGACTCGACCAGATCCTGTCCGACATTTCCCACATATTTGATACACTGATTATAGAACCATTGAAATGAAATACCGGGGATATTGCGAACCCCTTTGGCAATTACCGTAAGCGTTTCCTGAATAGGTGCGGGAAGTTCATTGAAACGCGTGACTACGAGGGGATTATGGATCAAGGTATTCTTAGCCACATCAATTTCAATTATTTTACCGGCGATTTCCATATCATCCTGGCTTAAATTAAAGGGATCATACCCTGATCCGCCATCTCCGGTTGTTAAAACAAGTTTTCCTGTTTCAGGTGAAAAGTTTAAGCTATTGACACCATTATGATTAAGAAATGGTCTTCTTAAGTTAAGCAATGTCCGCCTTTTTTGAGGTTGACCGTTTGACAGCAAACTCCATTCTTCAACGGTATCAATATGATCATATTGAATTTCTCTATTTATCCACTTTAGGTTTAAGGTTTTGGGGTCACACGGGTTAGGCTTAAAAGATTCTGGAGGGGCACCTGGAAGAGCGCCTGGACCTTGTGTTCCGGCTACTGAATAATGAAGATAAAACAGGCCGTTATAATAAAATTCGGGATGAAACGCTAAACCTATCAATCCCCGTTCATCATAGCCGCGACTAGAAGCACCTAGTTTTATGATCTGCGGGCGAATATCTAAAAAAGTCCCTATAACTCCGTTTCCAATGTAAAAGATCTCTCCTGTCTGGGTTGCAATAAATAATCTTTCGATTGAGTCCCCCGGAAGTATAGCTGTTTTCAATACAGTGGGTAAATTTATCTTACTAACAATGCGTTGCAATCTAACTTTAACTTTTATCAACTAACTTTACCCTCCTTCTTATGTGTATTTGCGAAAAATAATTCCAGCCCCTTTATTTGTAATGTTTGAGTGTTCCAGCCGGCAATTTTTTTTCGGTGAAAACCAGCAAAAAGCTATGGTGTATAAGGTGGTCAATTATTGCCGCGGTTAGTTTCTCAACATAGAAGATGCCATTATATTTGCCGAGTTCCAGGTTGGTTGTGAGTACCTTTATAAATTCTATATACCGGTGATCCTGATAATATGCTCTTGCTGGGTTTTATTTTTATGAAGCTGTAGAGAACTTTTATACCATTGGACCGCTTAAAGAAATTATTCAGGTTGTTTTTGGGTCGCCTGTATGACGGATTAATTCAATTGCCAATTCCGCCGTCTTATAAAGATCTTCTATCTCTATGTACTCCTCCGTTGTATGTATTTTCTGAGTTCCTATTCCTAAGACAGCACATGGAATACCATAGGAGTTATAGTAATTTGCATCGCTTCCACCACCGGTTGCTTTTATAACAGGGTCCCATCCAAGTTTGCGCATTGCGGCCTGAGCGATTGATATCACCGGCATGTCCATAGTAAGTTCATAGGGGTTATACACATTCTGCACCGTTACCTGAGATTTGCCACCCTGTTCATCAACTGATCGCTCGAATATGCCCTTGATTTTTTCTGATATTACTTGAAGCTCGGTTAGATTGTGGCTCCTGGTTTCCCCTTTAATCGCTATGGTTTCCGGCACGATATTTGTGGCAATACCCCCATTGATTGTACCGATGTTTGCCGTAGTTATCTCATTAATTCGGCCGTCAGGAATCTGTGCTAAAGCTTTGGCCGCCAATATAACTGCGTTAAGTCCTTTCTCAGGCTCAATTCCGGCATGTGCCGAGCGCCCAAATACTTTAAATATTAAACTGTTTTCACCGGGAGCTTTATTGATAATCTTTCCGGGGGAACCACTGGAATCGAATACATAGCCCAAATTTGCATGGATTAGTGATCTATCTATATGTTTAGCTCCGGAACTTCCTTCCTCGGCGACGGAAAAGACTACTTGTATTTCACCGTGGGGTATGTCTTGTTCCTTAACATTCCTTAAAGCCTCCAAAATCGAAGCTAACCCGGCTTTGTCATCGCCGCCCAAAACTGTATTTCCGGAAGATCGAATAATTCCATCACTGACAATTGGCTTGACTCCATGACAAGGCTCAACGTTGTCCATGTGGGCCGATAACATAAGTACGGGGGCCTGCGGCAGCGTCGAAGGCAGGGTGGCGATTAGATTGCCACAGTTACCGCCAATAGATTGCCCGGCATTATCTTCTGCAACCTTTAGTCCTATAGCATTGAGTTTAACCTTAAGTACCTCTGCAATTTCCCTCTCAGCGAGGGATGGGCTTGCAATGCGAACCAATTCGAGAAATTCATTTAAAATTCGTTCACGATTGACCAAATTGAGCACTCCTTTTATATAGCATTTTACTTATTATTTCCGAGAGCAGAGTCGTTTAAGCTAAAGTATGGTTAAAGTCCTTCCGATACACTTCAAATAAATAAGAATGTATCAGCAAAACCGAAAGGGTTAGGCCTGCCGCCTAACCCTTTATACGTCTAATTTGTTTAAGCCCTGGTCTGAGATTGTCCCAAATGAAACACCAGACCTTAACATGGATATTTTACTGTTACAGAGTGCAAAATATACTTTAAAGTTATGACCCGATTATATGGAGGAATCAAATATGACTAAAAAGACAGAAGAATATTTTACAAAACCACCTCAATCCTATTGGATGGACTCGACCACAAATATTGATTATTCTGCCTTGGATAAGGATATAAAGGTTGATGTGGCGATTGTCGGTGGCGGTATAACCGGTATCTTATGCGCATATTGGCTCAATAAAAAGGGAGTAAAAACAGCAATTATTGAGGCGGATCGCATTTTACAAGGGACTACCGGGCATACCACTGCAAAAATAACTTCACAACACGGGCTGATATATAATAAGGTACAAAAACAAATAAGCGAAGAATTGGCAAAGCAATATGCAGACGCAAACCAAACCGCAATACAAATGTATGAGTCGATAGCCAAAGAATATAATATTGAATGCGATCTTGTCTCACAATCCGCATATATATATACGCTTGAGGATAAATATGTAGATGATATTGCCAATGAAGCGAATATCGCCTCTTCCCTTGGCATCAAAGCTACATATCTTGATAAAATACCGTTACCCTTTAATATAAAGGCTGCAGTGCGTTTTGATAATCAGGCTCAATTTCATCCTCGCAAATTTCTGTTGGCTCTTGCCGGCAAAATCACCGATAACGGAGTTCAAATATTCGAACAGAGTAGGATTGTAGACATTGAAGATAACGGAGATAATGGAGATTATGTTTTAATGACAGGCAGGGGAACCAAAGTAACAGCACAAAGGGTTATTATAGCCTCTCATTACCCGTTCTACAACAAACATGGAATGTACTTTACGAGAATATATCCGGAGCGGTCATATGTAGTTGCGATCAGGATGAACGAGAACTATCCAGGCGGCATGTATATTACAGCAGAGGAGCCCGGCCGGTCAATCCGCAGCCAAACTTCAGACCAAGGTGAGTTAATATTTGTTGGTGGGGAACATCATAAAACCGGACAGGGAGCAGATACCATCAAGCATTATGAAGCCTTAGCGGATTTCGCAGAGCAAACCTTTACCGTTGAAGATATTCCATATCGATGGTCTACACAGGACTGTATGACTTTGGATGGGTTACCTTATGTAGGCCAGTTCACATCCAATACTCCCGGCTTATATATTGCGACCGGCTTTGCCAAATGGGGAATGACCAATAGTATGGCTTCTTCAATGATATTAAGCGATTTGATCATAGGCGGAAAAAGCCCATGGCAGGATGTTTATAATCCATCAAGAGAAACGATAGGGGCCTCCGCCAAGAATTTTGTTGTTGAAAATCTTAATGTAGCCAATAAGCTCATTGAGGGCAAACTTTCTCCTCTTCCGAAGAATGCTGATATTGGACCGAATGAGGGAAAAACAATTGAAGCTGATGGTCAAAGAGCCGGTGCTTATAAAGATGAACAAGGAACACTGCACATAGTGAATACTACTTGCACCCATATGGGATGTGAATTAAACTGGAATTCCGCCGAGAAATCATGGGATTGCCCATGCCATGGCTCAAGATTCACTTATGAAGGTGATGTAATAGAAGGGCCCGCACTTAAGCCTCTGGATATACACAATGATGTAAATACGATAGAGAAGCTTATTAAAGACGACTATTAAGGGGATTGATATTAAGGATCAATAGCCAGATCGTTATATTTGACGGTCGGGCTATTTTTATAGTTAGAAGGAAAAGACGGCTCAACATTAATAATTGCTGTTTACTTGGGGAAGATTATTTAAGAGTTTGAGTATATTGGCCATATCTTTGCTGAAAGTAGTCTAGGTGTAACATTTGGAGGTAAAGTCAATGAACGTCATCGAAATCAAGAATCTAACAAAAAATTATAACAAGTCAAGGGGTATTATTGATGTGAACCTTGAGGTAGAGGAAGGTGAGATTTTTGGATTTATAGGACCTAATGGAGCAGGAAAATCGACGACCATCAGGACACTGCTAGGACTTATCTATCCCACAAGCGGCAGTGCTGCCATTTTCGGGAAAAACTGCATTGAGCACCCGGAAGTAAAAAAGGAAGTCGGATACTTACCATCCGAGGTGTTTTACTACGATAACATGAGGGTGATCGATCTTCTCAAATATTCCGCTAGCTTCTACGAAAAGGATTGTTCGAACCGGATCAAAGAACTTGCAGAGATAATGGATCTTGACCTGAAAAAGAAAATCGACGACCTATCCTTCGGCAATAAGAAGAAGGTCGGTATTGTTCAGGGGCTACTCCACGAGCCCAAACTCATTATCCTTGATGAGCCGACCAGCGGCCTTGATCCGCTGATGCAGCATAAATTCTTCGGGCTGATCAAGTCAGAGAACCAAAAGGGCGCAACAGTGTTTTTCTCTTCACATATTTTGAGCGAGGTGCAGCGAATGTGCAGCCGCGTTGCCTTCATCAAGGATGGAAAGGTAATTAAACTGGAAAAAATGAGTGATCTGAGGGAAAACAATTATAAGATGATAAAAATTGAAGCTGACAGTCAACTGGACAGGTCTTTTTTCGAAATGCCCGGGGTAAGCAACCTAGAGTTAAAAGGTTTATCGATAAGCTTTCTATTTAAAGGCGATATAAATAGGGTGCTCAGGAAACTTTCGGAGGTAAGCATATCTAATCTTCTGATCGTGGAGCCCGAGCTTGAGGAGATCTTTATGCATTACTATGCAAAGGAGGACTTAAAGCGATGAACATGTATCTTCATGAGCTTAAGTCACTGCGAAAATCAACTTTGATTTGGACGTGTGCCATGATTGCCCTGGCTGCCCTTTATTTTTCGATCTATCCGAGCATCGCAGCCGATGCGGTGGATTTCCAACAATTGCTGAGTGGCTATCCTGCGTCAGTAAGGGCGGCTCTGGGTATTTCAATTGACACGATAACAACACTTCTGGGTTTTTATTCAATGGTATTTTCATTGATTACGCTGTTTGGAGCTATTCAAGCTATGAATCTCGGTGTCTCTATCTTGTCAAAGGAGGCGCGGGAGCGGACAGCGGATTTTCTCCTGGTCAAGCCTGTTTCACGTTCGGCCATTGTCAGCGCGAAGCTTCTGGCGGCAATAACGATGCTTTTCGTCACTAACATTTTCTATTATTTCGCGGTTTCCGTATTTGCCTCTCTTGTGAAAACATCTTACAGTGGTAAGCTGTTCTTCATGATTAATCTGACCCTGTTTTTTATCCAATTAATTTTCCTTGCAATTGGAATGGTCATTTCGGTGTTTTTTGCCCACTTAAAATCCGTACTCCCGATCTCACTTGGCGTTGTTTTCGGGTTTTACATCATTGGAGCACTTATAGCCACAGGCCAGAACTACTCGGAGCGTTTTATCTCTCCTTTTAAATACTTCGACTTTGCCTACATCATAAAAAACGCAAGCTTTGAGGCTCCGTACCTGATCACAGGTGCGGCCATTGTTATTATAGCCATAGCGGCGAGCTATGTTATTTACGCGAAGAAAGATATCCATGCAGTAAGCTGATGCAGCTTCAGGGATGGATTGAATGAGGAGGTCTGATTATGAATATAATCCGGAGGGAATTAAAGGCGAACAGGAAAGCCTTGATCATCTGGAGTGTCTGTATGATTTTGGGGGTTGCCAGCGGCATGGGAAAGTATACGGTTTATTCTGATGGCGGGCAGAACATTGAGATTTTTAAGAAAATGCCGTTTTCGATCAAAGCGCTGCTGGGAATGGGTTCATTTGATGTTACGATGATGAGCGGCTACTTCGCAATGTTGTTTCTTTACATCGAGATCGCAGCCGCCATTCACGCAGTTCTGCTGGGCTCAAATATCATCGCTAAGGAGGAACGCGATAAGACCACCGAATTTCTGATGGCCAAGCCGGTATCACGAACCACAATTATCAGCTCGAAGCTCCTTGCCGCCTTTATAAATATTCTTATCATCAATATTGTAACGTTTGTATCATCAATCATTATGGTTGCTGCTTATAATAAGGGAGCAGATATTTCCCGCGAAATAGGGATGTTTATGCTGAGCATGCTTATTGTTCAACTCATCTTTTTGTCACTGGGTGCGGTAGTGGCGGCATTGATTAGAAATCCTAAAGCTTCGGGTTCTCTTTCAGCAGGGATAATGATGACCTCGTTTGTGATATCAAAAGTGACGGATCTGACGAATAAGCTGAATTTCCTCAACCTTTTTTCGCCCTTTAAGTATTTCAACTATAATGATATCGTAGAAGGCAATGGTCTTAACTATGGCATAGTTATGCTCTCGCTTTTGCTTGCCGCTGCTTTTTTCGCATCAACATATTTCTTTTACAAGAATCGAGACCTTAGCGTTTGATTGTTAAGCTCCAGGCATTCATTAATCGCATCTCGCATCTAACCGTGGTTGTTTGTAATTTATTTTATCCCCCAATATGGAAGGATTTTAAAGAAACCTGTGGAATGCTAGATTAAAGTGTTGTCCTTTCACTATCAAGTCTGTCAAATTGCTTGTATAACAATGACCCGCGAAAAAAACCTCAAGCTGTTTTGTTGTAATCTTGTTAAAAAATGCTCAGGAGTGTGAGTTAGTGGAAAGGTCAAAAAGTATATATCGTAAACTTTTTATAATCAAGGTTCTGCATACAGTAATTTGGGCATTTTATGCTTTCACTATACTGTATATTCTTTATGCGGCAATAACGGACATGATAAATCCTTTGTTTTGGATAGCAGTTGCTTTAGTCTTAGTTGAAGGAACTATCTTACTAATCAACGGGTGGCGGTGCCCCCTTACTCGTCTCGGAGAGAAATATACTGATCAAACCGTCGTTGGATTTGACATCTTTCTTCCGAAGTGGTTGGCTAAAAACAACAAGACTATCTTTACAGCGCTTTTTTTCATAGGTTTAATAATAGCTATATATAGGTTACTTACCTAGTCAGGGTTAACATAATAGTGTTTATTGGCCGTAGATTTATTTTTAACACACTCGGATTATGATCATTCAGGAGGTATTGACCTTTTTCCTAACGCTAAAATATACCTTCCTAAGGCAGAAGAGCAAATGATAACTCGGATTACTCCGAGAAGGTTTTGGATATATAACTGGCCAATAAAAAGAAAGTACGAGATGGTTTCTGATAATGACATAACAAATTTAGGACCAACAAAGGTTCAAGCAATACTAACTCCTGGCCATACTCCAGGATCAACATGTTATTTGATAAATAATAGCATGTTGTTCACTGGCGACAATCTAAGGCTAAATAATGGTAAGGCTCAGCCATTTTCTGCATTACAAAATATGGATACAAAGACTCAAAAGGAGTCACTAAAGAAACTCGCTTTACTAAAAAATGTGGAGATTCTTTGTACAGCTCATAGCGGATATTCAAAAGATTTTGAAGTTTTGATTAAGGGATTAAACTAGGCTTCATTCTATACCTCGTACGAAACGGTTACCAAAACAAGGCCCCTCTAACCGTGGTAATAATCCATCTAGCGATGTTGAGTATATTTTTCCCAAGGGGCTGCGAATTTCAATCAAAGAACCGTATATGGTTGGTAATCCTCAGTCTCATGATAAATAATAGGGGTGTGAACGGGGGAAATAGCATGCTGAATATTCTTTACAGACGGCGTAGTATCCGTCGTTATCGAGATACCGAAGTAGAGCCGGAAAAGATTGATCAATTAGTGCAGGCTGCTTTGTTAAGTCCTTCTTCAAGAGGGCTCAGGCATTTGGAATTTATGGTTTTAGATGACCGGAAGGTTTTAGCCCAACTGGCTCCGGCAAAGCAGGGAGCCGAGCACTTGAAAGGTTCCGCAGCGGCGATTGTTATTTTGGCCGATCCAGCGGTTAGCGATGTCTGGGTGGAAGACGCCTCCATCGCGGCTACAATTATTCATTTAACTGCAGAATCATTGGGTTTGGGCTCGTGTTGGATTCAAATCCGGGAGCGTAAACATTCGGAAGCGGAAACCGCAGAACAGTATGTTCAGAAAGCTTTAGGCATTCCGAGTCATCTTAGGGTGGAGACAATTATTTCTCTTGGATATCCTTCTGAAAATAAGCAGCCCCATACGTATAATGATCTGGACTTTAACAAAGTACATAGGAATCAGTACGGTGAAAAATATCTCTTTAGTCGAGAGTAAGGAGTGTAGCGTACTCCTGAGTCCTGTTGTGTTACGAGGAATCAATTCTTCGCTTTGATTAAGAAGACCTGTTAACGGTAAAAAGCTTAAAGTTTATTATAATCCACAAACTGGTGATAGATTTTACTGTGAGGGTAAAACTAAATGATATATTCGTAATCCGTATAACTTTATTCTCCAAATAAATTATAAAAACCTGACAGACAATAAAGCGATAAAACGATAAGCTCAGCGGTTTAAATATGTTGAGTTTTTATGGGGTAAAGTTACTTTTGTGAGGTGAAAACGTTGAGTATCCAGAAACATCTTCTATGGACAAATGTAAATAAGCTTACGGTGGTAACAATTGGTCTTGTTATGTTGAAAGTCTTTACATACTTTTTCCAAAACTTTTTGCCTGTTTTAGGTGAAGTAATTTCCAGAACGTTTAATGCCTTTTTACCGTTTATTATTGCGCTAATTCTCGCCTTTTTATTAGAACCGCTTATTGTGCATGTGATGCGGGCCATACACATTCGCCGGCCGTATGCAGCTGTACTTACTCTTCTTTTAGCAATTTTCGTATTAAGCTTTTTTGTTTTTTGGATTTTTGCCCGCCTTTATACTGAGTTATCAGAGTTAGCAATCACATTGCCTAATTATAGCTATCTCATGGACTTCGTATCGCGGCAAGTGGATGCTGTGGAAAAGTTTATCAAGATAAATCCTCAAATCCAAAGTACTTTAAATACTTCTTCGGAAACTTTGGCAAGAATGCTTCAAGAATGGGCCAAATCAGGAAGTGTATTTTTACTTGGTCTTCTAACAGCATTACCCCATATATTTATTGTGATGATCGTTTCCCTTGTTGCAACGTTAATGATGAGCTCAAGTTTTCCAAATGTAAAACAGTTTATTGCTAATCTGTTACCACGCCGCTGGCAAGTCAGTGCTAAGGCTGTTGGTCATGATCTGGGAGCGGCCGGCGTGGGATATTTACGGGCTCTAGCCATTCTAATGTCTGTGACAGCAGTTACAACCATTATCGGTTTGCTGCTCATCGGCAATCGGTATGCTGTTACCCTCGGTGTATTTGCAGGATTATTGGATGCAGTACCAATTGTGGGTACGGGCATTTTATTTGGACCTTGGATTGTCGGCCTATTTATAATGGGACTATTCGGAGATGGGTTCAAGGTGATATTCATGTGGGTTATTACTCTTGTGATACGTCAGTTTCTAGAACCTAAGATCATGTCTAAAGGGCTTGGGCTACAACCGCTGCCAACACTAATCTCAATGTATGTAGGGGTGCAGTTATTGGGAATAGGGGGTATTTTGATTGGACCAGCGGTCGTCATTTGTTATGAAGCGTTACTCGAAGCTGGAGTTTTTGGATCTTCTAAAAGTTAATAAGATTTTGGTTTGGAACTGATACTAAAAATGAACCGATAAACTTCTTTATAATTGTTAATTCAAGGAAATCTTAAGCGATTGAGTAAATCTTGAAATATATTTTGGATAACCCTAAAAAGGTCCATGGAACTGTTTTTAATTCCATGGACCTTATATTTATTTTGAACTAGTTCATTACGTGTAAAAAAGTTCGATTTTTATTTACCCATGTTGCGTCTGTCTCAAAATAATTCGGGTCGCTCTTATCTGAGCCGTTCGTAATGCAGACGGTAATCACATAATCATGAGATGATGTTTCGTTAGCTTTTAGCAAACTCCCGGGAATTGTTGTTGCAGTGCCATCTACATACTGAGAATATAGGATTTGTCCGCTAAGTTGATCTTGCAAAATAACTTTATAGGGGGTGGTAAAGTTTGGATCGGCTGGATCCCAAGTGACAGTGACATCATTGCCTTGGGTTATATTTGTAATGTCACCGGCTGCAGGCGAAACAAGGGTAGGCAATTTCTTTGACATATCAATGACATTAAGATTATAGCTGGTTCCCCAGTAAAGATTCCCATTAACGTTGGCACCGACTTTAATTTTATAGCGATGCCCTTCTGTTCCGGCAACCTCAGGTGAGAATGCCCCCCAGTTTTCGATGCGATTTACAAAAGCAACAATACTTCCTGTATTCATATCGATAATCATTAAAGAATATAAACTGGCACCGGGTACGCTTGTCCATTTAATGGTTAATGGAGAATGGGGTGCTCCGCCAACGTAAGGGTTAATCGCTTGAACCGTAGGCGTAGTGATGGTTGGTGCATAGACAAAGCCGTTTTGGATAATTCCACTAATCTTATCAGCGATACTTTGAGAGATTACTCCTGTACCCCCTAAAACAATTACGTTTTGAATACTATTTCGATATTCTTGTAAATAGTTGATGACAACGGAGCTGCTGAACTGTGGATCTACTAATAAAATAGGATCACCATTTTTCGCTGCTAATGCTGCGCCGGCCAATGCATCGGGAAAGGCCTCACCAGTGGCAATATAGAGGTTTTTTGGAGTGGGTTGAAAAACGGAGGCAATGGCGCTTGCGGTTTCATAACGACTATTACCTGCAATTCTTACTCCATGGGGTAATTGACTAAGAACATTATCATCGATTACTCCGGAACCACCGACAATCACGGTATTTGTTACTCCTAAATCATTTAGGGTACTTTTTGTTACTTCAGGGATAGAATGAGTCTGAGTTAGAAGGATAGGCACTTGGTCATGTCCGGCAAACGATGAAATGGCCAATGCATCAGGGAAGTTTTCACCATAAGCTATGACGGCATCCGTATAGCTGCTTCCACTCTGTTGATGCATATATTCGGCAATTTTAGCGGCTGTATCATATCGGTCAGATCCACCAATACGTCGTACATCTTGAGTGTAATTTGATTTGAGAGTTGTTTCGATTTGTTCTGATACAGCTCCATAGGATCCTAATATAAAAATAATTTTAGGATGGAGTTTAGTAAGTTCTGTTTCGGTATCCGGGCTTAAAATGTTCTTATTAGTCAGAAGTATGGGCGCGTTAAATATGTGAGCAAGTGGGGTACCTGCAAGGGCATCCGGGAAATCATCATCCCGAACTAGGACGACTGCATTAGAGTTAGAAGACCAACCGTTATCTGCAATCTGTATGGCCGTCTTTATTCGGTCGGTACCCCCTATACGCGAAGTGCTTAAGGTAGAAGCAGATGCACCGAGCGGATTTAAAAACAGTAAAGGGGTTAAGCTTATTGAAACAGCAAGAAACAATGCTAAATACTTGTAAACCATATTTTTCTTCACTAAACTTTTTCCCTCCTAAATAAAGTGATAGAGCTTCGGAAATTATAGTAACATAAAAACTATAATAAAAGATTTTTGAATTACAAATGTTCAGCATGTAATTTTTGGGAGTTGAATAATTTTTTTGGATTGTTCCAAACAGATAATAAGATCGGATCCTTTTTGCAGGAAATTGAGGATAATTGTAGAATGAATGATGAGATCAAACAACCTTAAGCTGCCTTAATTCTTACACATCAGATGGTTTCTGCATTTAGACATAAGGAAGGAAATAATTATGATTGAACTTTCCGCAAATACAAATATGATTCCGGCTTGTCCAATTTGTCATGGAATTGGACAGAAGGTACGTAAAATAACAGTTGAGCACCAAGTAAAACAAGGCATAAAAGTTGAAGGAGAGCAGTTTTTCTTGTGTAGAACTCCCGAATGCGATGTTGCCTATTACACTCAAGGCGAGGAAACAATTCTTCAAGACCAACTGGTTAATAAGATTTGGTTTAAGAAAGTTCTTCCTCCCTGTCCAATTTGTTATTGTGCGAATGTTACGGAGGAAGAAATCTTATATCATGTGGGTGTAGCTCAATGTTGCTCCACATTGGATGATATAAAGAAACATACGGGTGCCAATACCGGATGTGAATGTCTTACGAAAAACCCTGCCGGTGGCTGATGCTCATCAGTTGTGCAATCGGTGATTGCCAAAGGTCTTTCTATGAGGAAAAATGACTAGGACATCGAAAAACCCAACGATCCATTCGGTTTCACATTATCGAAAGTAAATCATCCGTTGGGGACGTTGGGGGAGGTGGGGAATAGTTAACGTAAATATTAATATAGAAATGAAACGCCCTCCAGCTTAGGAGGACGTTTTATTTTCATCAAACAAGTTATTCTTTGGGAGCATTGACGGTTGAAGCTAAGCTAGCTAAACCGGACACGGTACCTAAACCCATTGTCTCTACTATGGAAGAAGGAACAATGACCATCGCACCTTTTTCTTTGATGCCTTCATACAAAATATTCATTGCCCGTAAATGCAAGGCAACGGGATTATTCTCATAGGATTTGGCCGCTTCAGCGAATTTAGCGGCAATTTCCGTCTCAGCAGTTCCCAGGATTATTCTGGCTCTGCGTTCGCGTTCTGCCTGGGCCTCCCGGCTCATCGCATCTTGTAATCCCGGCGGCAAAACGACATCACGAATCTCAACAGCGTTAACATTAACACCCCATGGCTCGGTCCGCTTATCAATAACCTCTTTGAGCTCCCGATCGATTCTTTCCCTGTCCGAAAGCATCTCCGCTAAATTTGTTCGGCCGATAACATCCCTTAAAGCTGTTTGGGCAGCCCAGAACACTGCATCCTTATATTGCGCAACTTCCAAAGCTGCTTTCTTAGCATCGACAACCGTCCAAAACAACACGGCATCAACGTCAACGGGCACAGTATCTTTTGTCAATGTTTGTTCAGCCTTAAAAGTCGTAGTGATCGTACGGTGGTCAACCCAGTTGCTTACGGAGTCTACTATTGGGATCATAAAAAACACACCGGGTCCAGCTAAATGGCTAAATTCACCAAGACGCAGAATAACAGCTTTCTCCCACTGATTGGCAACTTTCAATCCATAACCCACTAGAATTGCTAAGAAAACACCAATCACTATCCAGCCATACCATCCTGTCATAAACCAAATCAAACCACCGGCGAGCAGAAGGATAAACGCCAAGAACATGGATACAGGACTAGGTCCATGAAAATCAAAATTGGGCACATTTGGATTAATCATTTGAACGGCACCCTACCTTCCTAGTATTTGTTAGTATCCCCAACAATAACGGTACGTAATGTCTTGAAGCATAATTGTTTATAATAGCATAGTGCAAAATAAATACATTTATACCTTAACTTTTGCGGCAGGAATATCTGGAATCCTTAATGTGCACTTTAAACATGAGATCAGCTTAGGGAGGGACCAATTTATTATGCTGAAAAAAACTCTGGTTATCCTTGGCTTATTTTCCTTTATTGTCGTAGGAGGCTGTAACAAACAAGCTCCCGCACCCACCAATCCGTCAGCTAACCCAGTGCCCTCGCAATCCGCTCAAACACCATCTACAACAACGCCTGCTCCACCAAACGGACCCTCAACACCTCCGGTTACCAACCAACCCGCTGCGACCCAAGCCAACGGTTCAGCCCTTTATACCTCGAATTGCGCAGGATGTCATGGAGCCGGAGGAGCGGGCGGCAGCGGACCTGCTATTAACACGGACGAATGGAAAAATAATTCAGGGAAAGTTCAAAGCATTGTCAAAAACGGTAAAGGAAGTATGCCTGGATTTGCAAGTTCTTTAAACGATACTCAGGTTAAAGCGATTGGCGACTATGTCGCATCACTAAAAAAATAGTCGCAGTGGATCAACCTTTTAGATGTTTAAATCTCGCCATTTTGGTTTAGTTATCCCGGATTTTTTTTGTCCGAAAGAAGTTTGTTTATTTCCTGCAAATCTCCTTTTAACTGATTATCTTCAGGGCTAAAACGAAGACGCAGACAAACAAGATCGGGAGGAATAGTACTGCCGTTTTCTTTTGTCATATCAGCAACATATTCACCCCAAGATCTGCGCAAATCACGTGCCTCTGTACCCTTTCCAAATGACCAATTAACTACGCTGCAGAAGAGACTCCCATTCTCCTCATTCGGGATGCCTTCTTCCAAAATTCTTTCCCCCAAAACATCAATTCCGTAACCTTCGTCGTCATCAAAATACCAGATAAAATAAAGCTTTTTATAATATTGGCCCCCTTGGCAGAAGACATTGTTTTCCTGCATATGTACGAATACCTCCAACTTTTCCTGCTTATTTCTAAGTTGTCGCCTAATTTAATGATATCACCTAAAATGCTATGATTAAACCCTAATAACTTCACGTTGTTATATCAGCATAATCAGCAAATTATTCCGGACATATCTACGCTTCTGCATATTAGTCTGCTCATCATAGTTAATGGAGGTCATGTCGCCATTATAAAAGGCTAGACATTAAAGCCTAGCCCTGAACTGTTAAAACCTCCGACGACGGAAAAAGAAAAACGGGAAGAAAAATGGAAAAAAGAATGGATTAAAAAACGGGAAAAACCCAAATCCTCTAAAACGTCCAACCATAAGCTTCGCCCTTTCTTTTTTAGAAGATTACGCCTAATGCAATGAGGATTAAGATCGCAATTGCAATGATTCCTACACCTACGCCTACACCTACGCCGCCACCAACGGGGGGACAACATGCTCCACCAAATCCCATGCCACCCATTCCGAACATACCATTACCTCCTTCAAAAATATTTTTTAGAACAGATTAGAAGACGATTCCCATTGCGATAAGCAGAAGAATGATGACTACTACGATTGCGATACCAGGTAAGAAACGAGGGGTACATACTCCATCAACACCACCAAATGCCATCTAAATTCCTCCTTTGCTCGAAGATAATACAGCTTATGCTTTGTCTATATGATTTGCCACAATATGGTAGGGAGGGAACTGCAAATCATTTACGGATCCAGATGTTACAAGACTTAATCGGCATTTGGATAGATGGCTTAATAAAACGAGAAAGGTTTGCAACATCCAGGGAAAGCGTGTTAGCTGTCCTTGGGCCGCAAACCTTAAAATAGAAATAAACGGAATCGAGTATCCGCGGATTTCAGAGCAGAAAAGGGAAAGAGGAGTATTCGGAAAGTTTGGAGTCTAACATAAACGGGCCTGATCTTTGTCTTTGTCGGTGGAATAATCCTTGCCAACAAGCAGAATGCCCAATGCGGTCGATACAATATTTACTGTACAGAAGGGATCATGTTCATGAGTTTTGCAATTGTCACAAATTCCTTGGACTTCCTGAAAAGCGTTAAGAAGATTAATTTGGTTATATCGTTCAATAATAACCGGCGCACTGCGAAAGATTTCAATGATGTCATCGGGAATTTCATCGGAAAACTTTTCCCCCGTTTGAGCCGCGAGGCCTAAATACTCTTTCGCTCTAAATAATTGACAATCTGCCGTGCACTGACAATCCGGTGTACAAGCATTATCCATTTGCCGAAACGCTTTATACGCACTTAACTTACTGAAGCCCTGGTAGCCCATTTCTTTGCCTCCATTCTTCTTGCGCAAGTTTTATTAGATTGCTAAAACATCGTCAATGCCTTGTAAGAACGGATTGAGTCCGGTCTTTTCGATTATGTTGTAAAGCCTGACCTTGTAATCAAATTCAGGCTCATATTGTTTGGCTTTTTCACAATATATTTCGAGGATTTTCCGAATGACCGCAGGTACCTGTGTGCGGGGAATTCCTTTCTTTACAAGTGCCCCATGGCGTGGATTCATACCGGTTTCTGTCCCGCCAAGCCATAGAGAAAATCGACTGCGCGGTTCGGCCATCAAGCCAATATCCTGACAGGTGATTCCCGCACAATTTCGAGGGCAGCCCGCGATTGCGATCTTGAGATCCCATGGCAGCAGTGTGCCGTAAAATTCCTTATCCAGTGCCGCTGCCAGTTCTAAAGTATCTCCTCTTGAATTCGACGAAAACCCTTTACCTGGACAGGCAACAATATTGCGCACACTCTTATGAAGGTTTGCGATACGCAGTCCCGCACTCTCGAGACAAGAGATCGCTGTTTCAACTTTTTCTTTGGGTATTAAGAGAATAGGAGACATGCGACGACTGATTTTCATTACACCATCTTCGCCCACGATTTCCGCGAGAGCTTTTAATTGTGTTCCGGTTAGTACTCCGCCCGGTGTGTTAACTAAGATCGCCATCAACCCGTTAACCTGTTCAGCTATCCCCCAGATTATCCCGCTATCGCAAGCGACAGCATCTCCATTCCAACTGAACGAGTTGTTTTGTGAAAGTTTACTCATAAATGAGTACAACTCCTTTCCGTATGGTCATGATTGAATTGTATCCCAGGATAATCACTATATTTTGAGAAATTTGTCGAATATTTAAATATTTTAGTTATTAACAAACATGTAGAACGGCTGCTGCATTTGGCTTTATTAGCGTTTGCGATCATAATTTAAAAGCTTCGTGACAGTGAGAGAACAATTGCTGATTTTGAGTATGGGGAGAGGTATTCCTGATTGTTGGAAAATTCAAATAAGAAGGAATATAAGAAGTTTTGTAGAAATATTATTATGTTATAACTATTTAAAAATGGGATTCTTCAAGGAAGGGATCAAAATGAGACTGGTTAGTATAAATAATGTCTTAGAAGGCGATGTGCTCGCTAAAACAATTTATGATTCTTCAGGCCGTGCGCTTCTAGTAAAGGGTGCAATACTTACAAAAGGAATGATAATGAATTTAATTAAATATGAAATAACAGAGATTTATTGTTCAGCGATAGGATACCCAACGGAATCAAAAGAGGTATTGTATTCAAAAGTCAAAGCGCAAATAGCAGAAGAATTAAAAACAGCGACAAAACTCATCAACCAGTCTTTAATTAGTTCAGATGAACTGTTGGATATAGTAGATGGAATAGTTGAAGAGTTAATAACTGGGCATGACATAATAATAGATTTAGTGGACTTACATGGGTATGATAACTTTACCTTTTCGCATTCGTTAAATGTATTACTATTATCGATAGTAACCGGATTATCAATGGGGTACCCAAAAAGCAAACTAAAAATGCTGGGTATAGGTGCAATGTTACATGATATAGGTAAGATGTTGATACCTATTGAGATATTGAATAAACCGGATATATTAACAGATGAAGAATTTGAAATTATAAAGAAGCATGCAATAAATGGCTATAATAGATCGAAAGTATTCGATATACTTGACGTAAATGGAAGAACAATAATTTTGCACCATCATGAACGAGTAGACGGATCCGGATACCCTGATGGACAAAGAGGTAATGAAATACACGAATTTGCAAGAATAGTAGCGGTATGCGATGTATTTGATGCCATAACAAATGCGAGACCCTATAGACGAAGGTGGTCGCCCAAAGAGGGAATAGAGTACTTATTTAGTTCATGCGGAACACACCTGGATTTCGATATAGTAAAGAAATTCTCAGAGTGTATAGCACTATACCCACTTGGGAGCAGTGTGAGATTGTCGAATAAGACCGTGGGATTTGTTGTTGAAAACAGAATAAATCCAAATAGACCTATTGTTTTGGCCAATAATTCAATAGTTGACTTAAATAAAGAATTAAATATAACGATCGAAGATATTATACTGTAAATATAAAAGTCCTAACAGCCCATTTTAAGTGGACTATTAGGACTTTATTTAATAAGAATAAGAAAAGTTTAACTAACTGATTTTGATATTAATTTGTATAGCCGGATTATTGATATGCTTTTAGGAAAGGTTTGCTATCCATTGCGATTTTTTAGAGAAAAGTTTATAGTGGTTGGTAACAGGGAGGGATATCCTATATGAATATGCAGATGGTACGAGAAGTTGCGCGCGAAAAGCTTAAAGGATATTGCCGCGTGTGCAGAGAGTGCAACGGACGGGCATGTGCCGGAGAAATGCCGGGTATGGGCGGAGTCGGTACAGGATCAGCATTTGAAAATAATTACGATGCACTCGCAGCTTTGCGAATCAATTTGAGAACCTTGCATTCAGCAAAAGAACCAAATACGCAAACATCCATGTTCGGACATGTTTTGTCAGCTCCAATCCTGGCAGCGCCGATGACGGGAATTTCTATGAATGCAGGCGGAATAATGAGTGAACAGGAATGGTCAGAGGCTGTTGTTCAGGGTTCTCTGAAAGCTGGAATGCTTGCTATGGTCGGAGATGGACCGAATCCTCAAATGTTTGCTTCTGGACTGGAAGCGATAAAAAAAGCCGGAGGCCAAGGAATTCCTTTTATAAAGCCCAGAAATAATGAAGAAGTCTTTCGATATATCGCCATGGCCGAGGAGGCTGGTGCTCAAGCGATAGGAATGGATGTGGATGCAGCGGGGATTATACCCATGACTTTAGCAGGTCAACCCGTCGGACCTAAAACCAAAGATGATTTGAAAAAGATTATTTCCAGAACATCTCTTCCTTTCATTGTAAAAGGAGTCATGACTTCGGATGAAGCTGAAATTGCCGCTGAAGCCGGGGCTGCTGCTGTCGTTGTTTCCAATCACGGCGGGCGAGTCCTGGATTATACACCGGGTACAGCTGAAGTGCTGCAAGAGATTGCGGCAAGTGTTAAGGACCGCGTCACTATATTAGTGGACGGAGGAGTACGCACTGGCATCGATGTATTAAAGATGATGGCTTTGGGTGCGGATGGTGTATTGGTTGGACGACCATTATTGATGGCGGCGGCCGGGGCTGGAGAAGAAGGGATAACGCTTGCTTTGGAGACCATGGCAAAGGAATTAAAACAAGCAATGATTCTAACCGGATGCGCCAAATTAGAAGACATTAACTTAGACATAATATTTTAATGTAATTGTTTCATTTAACCTAGATATAGACGTTTTATTATGAATCAGATAATATTGATCAGAAATATCTGTTTCAAAGAGCTTTTATGAGGTTTCGGATAATTTTATAGTGTGATTTAAGTTCCCTCGGATGAATATCTAAGGGAACTTTTTTGCTATGAAAAGATTGTATTGTTAGGCAAAAAAAATCCTATATGATCGAAAGTATTTGAATATATGCAGGAATATGTCGTTATATAAAGAATTTTAGAATAAGAGTACTTTTGAATTACTTAATCTTTTAATGCAATGCTAATGATCTCTGACATCAAAGAATAGGAGGAGATTATAGTGATCGACTTAACTGCGAAGAAAGCAATAAAAGTGATTCGGCATGTCATTATTCAGTGTTTAATTGTCGCATTGCTATTCTATATGAAGAGCTATAACTATAATCTATTTCATGTCTTTGCAGAAGGCTACAGTATTGCAGTTTCACTGACTATTTTTTTCATCGTCATTAATTCAAAACGATATTTCGATAACAATTTCTTGAGATTGCTTAGCATAGGATATTTTTTCATTATATGGATTGATTCACTTCATATGCTGGCTTTCAAGGGAATGAATATTTTTGCCGGGTACGATGCGAACTTGCCGACACAGCTCTGGATATTTTCAAGGTATATTGAAAGCATGACCTTGCTGATTGCTGCAATATTATTTAATAAAAAAATCAATACAAGAGCTGTATATGGGATTTATTTGACCGTTACCCTTGTAGGACTCATTGCAATATTTGCAAGGAAATTTCCTAATGCTTTTGTTGTCGGAGCGGGGCTTACACCTTTTAAAATTGTCAGCGAGTACGTGATTATTACCATTATTACAATCGCTTTCTTCAATCTATGGAAAAAGAAAGATAAATTTGATAAGAATACTCTTAAAAATTGTTACCTGAGCTTTTCTTTCTCGATACTTACGGAATTTATGTTCACATTTTATTCAGATCCTTTTGATGTGATCAATTTGCTGGGTCATTACTTTAAGATATTATCGGTCTACTTTATTTACAAAGCGGTCATTGAGGTTGCAGTTAAGAATCCGCAAAATATCATATTCCGCGAAATTGAAGTAAAGAAGGAAGAACTGGAAAAGGAAGTAAGAGATAATATCGTTAATCTGGAGCAGCTGAACCGCAGTAAAACTGCTTTGATTAAAAGCATGCAGGACCTTGTCATTGTACTGGATGATCATTTAATATTTACGGAATGTTATTCACCGGACTCTAACCTGTTATATGTCAAACTCGATAATATGCTCAATAAACATATTGATGAGATTAGTTTTCCGCAACCGGCTCAAGGAATACTGAAAGAGGCTATTAAAAGGACAATGCAAAGCGGTGAACCCAGCCGTGCCGAGTATTATCTCGACTTGTCTCAAGGACGATGTTGGTTTGATGCTCAAATTACGATTATTCCTGGTAATAACGGTACAATAGAAAGAATTCTCTGTATTGTTCGTGATATTACTGAGCGCAAGAAAATGGAAGAAATTATTGATAATGAGAAAGAACAATATAGAACCACGTTGCTCTCAGTGGGGGACGGTGTCATTTCTACAGATAACCGGGGAAAAATCAAAATTATGAATCCAATTGCCGAAAAGCTTACGGGTTGGAGTAAAGAAGAAGCTTTGGGAAAACCGTTAGAAGATGTGTTTCAAGTTATCAATGAAATTACAAAAGAGCCCTGTGAAAATCCTGCTCAAAGGGTATTGGAAACAGGGAATACTATTGAACTAAGCAATCATGCCGTGCTTTTGTCTAAAATGGTTTCCAAAACATCCATAGAAGACAGTGCGGCCCCTATAAAGGACGGCAGCGGACGAACAACAGGTGTGGTTATTGTATTTAGGGATTGTACCGAGAGAAAAGAAAAACAAAAGCAGATCGAACACTTGAGCTTCCATGATCACCTCACGGGCCTATATAATCGTACTTATATAGAGGACGCGGTTAAAAGATTGGATACGCGAAGGAATCTCCCTTTCACTATTATGGTTTTAGATGTAAACGGATTAAAACTCACCAACGATGCTTTTGGCCATGAAATGGGTGATAGGCTGCTGCAGACAGTAGCGGATATCATGACAGAAGTTTGCAGAGCGGATGACATCGTCGGACGTGTTGGAGGCGACGAATTTGCCATACTGTTGCCCAATACGGATGAAACCCAGGCCGAAGCCATTAAGCAAAGAATAATAGCTATAACTTCAAAGACAACCCTGGATTCTGTGATTGTCTCTTTGGCTGTTGGCTTTGCCGTAAAAACGAATGTGGATCAAGATATTGAAATCATAAAAATGAATGCGGATAACAATATGTATAATAACAAGCTGAGATATGGTAAAACAATGAGGAACCGAACTATTGAGACGGTGCTCCGTAATATTAATCTTAAATATGATCAAGAACAAATTCATACGGAAAGAGTATCCCAATACTGTGAGGCTATTGCCAGAGCTATGGGATTTAGTGAAAAAGAGGTTAGTGATCTAAAAACAGCAGGTATTTTACATGATATTGGAAAAATAACGATACCTTCAGAAATGTTGAATAAACCAAGCAAGCTTACTAAAGAAGAGTTTGAAGTTATTCGGCGCCATCCTGAAACAGGCTATCAGATGCTTAGATCGGTGGATGAATATGTACCGTTAGCAGAATCCGTACTCTTTCATCATGAACGTTGGGATGGGAAAGGATATCCGTGTGGACTGAAGGGAGAAGACATTCCTTTAGAAGCGAGAATCATAGCAGTAGCGGATGTCTATGAAGCGATGACCGCGAAAAGGTCTTACCAAAGAACAAAAAGTAAGGAAGAAGCTGTAGCAGAACTCGAAAGATGTTCCGGTACTCAATTTGATCCCGATATTGTTAAAGTGTTTGTGGAAAAGGTGCTGTAATGCATTTTTTTAAAGGTTGAAATGCGAAAAATGAACTGATAAGTTTAATGATAATAAAATTACGCCCTGATTTTCAATAGAGGAAAATCAGGGCGAGTTTTTTTACTTGTTATTTCTAGAAGCAGTGATTAACGGTACCTGAGAACGCGCATAGTTGATAAATCCCCTGGTGACAAACTTGAGGTAAGCATTTTTACGCCAAATAAAAGCTAAGTAACGAGGAATACCCGGCGGTTTTAACTTTATGATCTTGATCCGTTTCGAATCAAGGTTTTGACATGTGCCTTCCGGGAGAAAAGCAATTCCGAGCTTTTCGGTCACCATTTCACTTATAAAATCCCATTGCGAGCTTTCGTAAAGAACGTTGGGTTGAAATCCTGCTTGTAAGCAGGCTTCTTTTATATGGAAGTGTAATGTAAAATTTTCTGGGTAAAAAATAAATAATTCTTCTTTTAACTCGCTTAAGTCAACCTCCTTACGAGCAGCTAAATGATGTTCAGGATAGACCACCAGCATCAAATGTTCTTCTATGATAGGGAGAATTTCAAATATATTTTCATTGACTGGGAGAACAGCTATTCCTAAATCAAGATCACCGTCGATTACGGCTTGTTCTACTTTGCGAGCCCCATCTTCCATGATTTGAACGATTACTTGAGGATAAAGCTTATGAAATCCAGCCAATATTTTCGGAATAAAATTGTACCCCATCATTTGAGGTAACCCCATACGTATATGGCCCTTACCCATCTGCAGCGTATCCGCTAGTTCTGATTCCAAATTATCTATGGATTGAACTAAATGAAGTGCATGGTGAAACACAATTTCGCCCGCGTCAGTCAATTTAACCTTCTTGGTCGATCGTTCTAATAAAATAACCCCCATTTCGTCTTCCAGACTTTTGACCATCTTACTAATGGTGGGTTGTGTAATATGCAGCACTTTCCCTGCCTTCGAAAAACTTTTCCATTTCACAACTTCTGCAAAATATGTTAATTGCCGGATGTCCATGACCTTACTCCCTAACTTACTTAATTTACAGAATTATAGATGAATGGAATATAATTTATTCCATATATGTATTTTACGCATAAAACCTCCAGCTGTATACTCTATTTATAAAATCTTTATTGATATTTTCCACTAAGGTGTATTGGCAACGAATGAGAGGATATGAGAAATTGTGAAAGTTATTTTTCCCGAGACAATCATTGACAAAATACGAAAGATAGAAATCGGGATCATTCAAATAGCAATTCTATATGTGTTTTCAGTGGCCGGCAATTATTTGGCAAAGGTACTCCATTTGAGTTTTCCCGGAAGCCTGATCGGTATGGGTTTATTGTTTCTTCTTTTACGGCTAAGGATATTTCGATATAGGTGGGTTGTAATCGGAGGAAACTGGCTCCTTACAGAATTACTGTTGTTTTTTATTCCGACAGTTGTTGCTGTCATTCAATATGAAGACCTGATTCATAAAGCCGGTCTTGAATTTCTCTTCATTATCTTGATTGGGAGCATTATTGTTATGATCAGCAGCGGACTTACGGCAGAATTAATAATGCAGCATAAGCAAGGAAGAGGGAAAATTATATGATCGGTTTCGTAGGATTCACCTGTATTATTCTGACTGTTCTTTTCTATTATGGTGCCCAAACCTTATATCAGCGCATTAAACTAGCACTTTTTTCTCCATTGTTAGTGGTTCCAGTAGGATTAGTGGTCTGCTTATCAATCTTTCATATTTCCTATTCCAGCTATGTTTCCGGGGGAAAGTGGTTAACGATGTTACTCCAACCTGCAATTGTAGCCTTTGCTTTACCTTTGCATAAACACTACCGGATATTTATAAAATATTTCCCCGTTATTATTTTGAGTGTATTAGTTGGTACATTTTCTGCGCTGCTAACTTCCGTCTTACTAGGACTGTCGGCTAATTTTAGCCCCCAGATTATCGTAAGCTTGGCCCCGCGTTCAGTGACCACTCCAATTGCCATCGGAGTTTCCCAAACTTTAGGTGGGACGCCCGCTCTAACCGCAGTATTTGTTATTATTACCGGTCTAATCGGCCTTATTATAGGCCCATTGATAATCCGCCTTCTGCATCTCAATTCACCTATTGCCAAAGGAGTTCTGTTAGGAACGAGTGCCCATGCAGTTGGAACTTCGACAGCCTTAGATATAGGTTCTTTAGAAGGTACGATCGCTAGCCTTTCCATGATCTTTGCGGGGCTAATAACAGTCATCATGGCACCGCTTCTTTGTCCGTTTATTTTAAGAGTCATATGATTTTATGCTAATAGAAAGGAGGTAACGTTTAAATGAAAAAACAACTTCTTATGTATATTATTGGTTGCCCTGTATATGTCGAAGTTAAAGATTCTAACGAAAAGAAAACATCTGCAAAAGTTACTGCAAAATAAAAAACTGCAGGAGGCAATTTCGATTACCAATTTTTAAGGTAATATTCAGTACGCTTTCAGGTTGCTTTAAGAAAATGTAACTATAATTAAAACTGTGATTGTTCCTACTTTTCCTTCTGCCCCATCTATGATGGGGTTATTTTTTTATTGTGACGACTTCTATAAGCAGTGTTTAATTGCTTTTATCAGATTAAAATAGATCAATAAAATTGACTAAATTTAATACTGTTATATTCGGCATAAAAATGTTATCTTAAATGAAAGGAAATGCTAAGAAGAGGAATAGTAATTATAAACCTGATCTTCAGAAAGCTGTTGGCAGATGAAAAACAGCAGAGGGAATATAATGAACTCACCTTGGAGCTTCTGATTGAACCTTAATGACATTGCCAAAATTAAATGTGCTGAGCACAATCAGGTTGATGTTATTAAGAGAGTAGATGCAGACGGAATTCCACCGTTACGAGGAAAGAGTATCGACATTATGTCCGTACTTGATGAGTGCATGAATGATCATGAAATAGAGTGGTAGCGCGTAAGATATAATCTTTCGTCTCTATTGTAAATTTTACAATGGAGTCGAAAGATTTTTTTTATGGGAATGGAGTGTTGATGATGAAGAATTACGAAAAATATGAAAGAGCTTATTTTATGCCGCCTGTAGTAACCTATGATTGGGTAAAGAAAGATTATATTCAGAAGGAACCTATATGGTGCAGTGTTGATTTGCGCGATGGAAATCAGGCGCTTATTGAACCGATGAGCATTGATGAAAAATTGGAGTTCTTTCAGCTGCTCATAGATATTGGCTTTAAAGAAATCGAAGTGGGATTTCCGGCCGCTTCAGAAACAGAATACAACTTTATCAGAGCATTAATTGAAAAAAACAGGATTCCTGATGATGTTACAATCCAAGTCCTGACACAAGCAAGAGAACATATTATTAAAAAGACGTTTAAAGCAGTTGAAGGGGCTCCCCATGCTATTATTCATTTATATAATTCAACATCAGTAGCACAGCGCGAGCAGGTATTCGGAAAAAGTAAGGAAGAAATCAAAAAGATCGCCGTAAAAGGCGCAAAATTATTGAAGCGGCTTGCCGATGAAACAGATGGGAATTTTTCTTTTGAATATAGTCCTGAAAGTTTTCCGGGAACAGAAGTGGATTATGCACTTGATGTATGCAACGCGGTGATCGATATATGGCAGCCCGCAAATGATCATAAGGTCATTATTAACATACCGACCACTGTAGAAAATGCAATGCCTCATGTTTTTGCAAGCCAGGTTGAATATATAAGTAAAAACCTCCAAAAACGCGACTCGGTGGTATTAAGCATCCATCCTCATAATGACAGAGGCTGCGGGGTATGTGATGCTGAGCTTGGAATTTTGGCAGGTGCTGATCGAGTTGAGGGAACATTATTTGGGAATGGTGAGAGAACAGGAAATGTTGATATTATTACGGTCGCCATGAATATGTATTCACATGGCGTGAACCCGTTGCTTGACTTTAGCAATATGCCTGAAATCAGTAAGAAATATGAACGCCTTACAAGGATGAGAGTGTATGAAAGACAACCTTATGCGGGTGAACTTGTTTTTACCGCATTCTCCGGCTCGCATCAGGATGCGATAGCGAAAGGAATGAAATGGAGAGAGGAAAAAGAATCGGATAAATGGACAGTCCCTTACCTTCCGATTGACCCAAAAGATGTGGGAAGAGATTATGAATCAGATATTATTCGTATTAATAGTCAATCCGGTAAAGGCGGAGTAAGTTATATTTTAAAACAAAACTATAAATTGTCACTTCCGAAAGAAATGAAAGAAGAAGTGGGATATTTTATAAAGGGTGTTTCAGATAAAAAACACAAAGAATTATCTCCGGCTTTGATTTATCAGATATTTGAAGATGAATACGTTTATAATTCTCCAATCTTTCAGATAAGTGATGCTCATTTTGAACAGATCGACGGGATAAGGGCTGTAACAAAGATTGATCATAACGGGACCACTAATATCGTAACTGCGAATGGAAACGGAAGGTTGGACGCGGTTAATAATGCCATTAAAAAGTATTTTGGAGTTAATTATGAACTGTCAATATATGAAGAACATGCTTTAGAAAGAGGTTCTTCATCAAAAGCCGCGGCCTATGTCGGAATAAGCTTTAATGAGAAACTTTATTGGGGGGTTGGCTTTGATGCCGATATTATTAAAGCATCCATTGCAGCACTTGTAGTTGCAGTGAATCAGCTCCCGCAAATCAGGGAGATTTCGGACAGCAAGGATGAGAGAATGTTAGAAATATCGAATTATATTCACGCAAATTATAAAACAGTGACATTAGATGATTTAGCGGAAAAATTTTATTTATGCAAGCAGTATTTATCCAAATTTATTAAAGAAAAGTCAGGATTAACATTTAGCGAAAATGTAAAGAAAATTAGAATGGGAAAAGCATGCATACTTTTAAAGAATGGGAACATGACGGTTGAACGTATCGCGGATGCTGTCGGTTATCAAAACGTGGAACATTTCAATAGAATATTTAAGCAAAGTTATGGGATGACACCGATACAGTTAAGAAAGCAAAGAGAAATAAGAACGATTTCCAACTAAATAGAAGTTGCTATTTAATGGGGTCAGGGCGTTAAAATAACGCCCTGACTTTAGCATAATAATATTTATTTATCACACACCGTTCACGAAATGTTAACAAATAAGTGCTATGGTAAATTACATAATGGCTTATTGAATAATAAGAGGGTAATATAGCCCTCTTTAAGCTTATCTCTTCTTTATAACAAATATTAAAGGTAGTGCTTAAAAAATGGTTTTATATTTCGGTTTGTTTGTGGTTACTTTTTTATGCTTATTAGAATTCTTCTCAATCTTGCTAAGATTCTTTGGTATGCCTGAAGAAAAAGCTAAATTTCAAGTCATATCTCTCGTAACTGGTGTAGGGTTTACGACAAAAGAAAGTGAAATAGTTACAAGAAATCCTGATATAAGACGTATTGCTCAATTTATTATGCTAACGGGTTATCTTGGTACAGCTACTTCGATATCATTTTTAATCAATATATTAAGAAGTGAAGTAAAACCGTTAGATATTGTGATTCTCTTAATATTACTGTTAGTGGTACTATGGCTCTTGAGCAACAAGCATTTAACTCTTTACATAGACATGGTTTTTGAACGGTTTATATTTAAACAGATGAAAAAGAGAAGCAGTAAAAATATTTATACAATGTTAAAGCAAAGCAGTGATTATGGACTGTACCAAATTTATGTTAAAGGAACACACCCCATGGTCGGTAAAAAATTGATAGATGCAAACTTAAAAGAAAACAAGATTCAAGTTCTTAATGTAGATAAAGGGGATCAAATTATACTTTTTCCAGAGGCTGATTATATCATCCAACAAGGAGATACCTTATTGGTATACGGTAAAATAACGAATATCATAAAATACTTTGAACTTAAGAGAAATAGTGGTTTTAAGGCCTAGGATTTTTAATGAACTGAGGAAATTCCTGATCAGTAATACTTGACGGAGAATGTAAGTTAGCTTAATATTTAATTGAACAGTGTTCGAAATATAAACAATGTTAAATTAATAAGCGGGTGAATGACTTGAGTAGAAGAAGGCAATTAGAGAAACAAGAAGAAGTTAGGAATACCATTTTAGAGGTTGCACGATCTATTATTTCCCAAGAAGGGGTCCAGGGGTTGTCAATCCGTAAGATCACGAGTGAGTTAGATTACTCTCCCGCAATCGTTTATCACTACTTTAAAAACAAGAGTGAAATCATCGAATCAATAGTCAGTGAGGGTTATGGTCGGATAATCGCGGCAGCCCGGGCAGTAAAAATTAATGATACTCATCCTGAGAAAGAATTGAAAGAGATGTTTACGAACTATATCCGAGCTGCTTTAGAGTCACCGGAAGAGTACAAGGCGATTATGCTTAACCCGGATCCTTCTATTTTAAAAAGGACAGCGCTGCTTGAACGAGGTATTTCAGAAAAGAGCCCAACGATGCAATTGTTAGGCAGTAATATTCAAAGGGGCATAGATGTTGGAAAATATCAGGCTTGTGATCCCGAACTTACGGCTCAAATAATCTGGACTTCAACCTTTGGCCTATTAATTAAATTAATGCTTGAAAGTGAGGTCTCTTCGGATCAGGTTGAGCGGTTGATCGAAAGACATTTGGAGATCGTGTTGAACGGCATTAACTTACGTAAAGAAGGAGAGATGATAACGTGAATACTTTAATTGTGTATGCAACAAAACATGGGTGTTCGGAAACCTGCGCAAAAATGCTCAGCAAAGATTTGACGGGTAACATAGAACTATTCAATCTTAAAGATGCAAAAATTCCTGTACTTACTAAATACGATCGAGTAATTATTGGCGGTTCAATTCATATGGGTAAGATTCAAAAAGAGGTTCAATTTTTTTGCATCCAAAATATGGAGATGTTGATGAATAAGAAAATTGGGCTTTTTGTGTGCGGAATGCTCTTTGAGAAGGCGCATGAAGAGTTGAATAATTCATTTCCTAATGAGCTATTGACGCAAGCTATAGCGAAGGAATTCTTTGGAGGACAATATCGATTCGATAAAATGAATTATTTCGATCGATTAATTGTAAAGAAAGTAGCAAAAGTTAATAATGATTTCTCTCAAATCAAGGATGAAAATATCAAACAGTTTGCGGACCTGATGAACAGTGATTGCTAGTTATTGAAAGATGGAGGCAGGTCAATTGAAGGTCAAAAATATCATGACTTTACTTGTTATCTTGATAGTTTTCTTAGCGGTTACAGCTTCGGTTTATGGTCTGGTCTCAAGTGAGGGCCCGGGACTTCATCAGTATCATTCTATCCATGGTCAAGTTGTTTCAATTTACGGCAAAGGGTTATATGCCAATGATTCGGTGACAGTCGTGGCTCAGGGTAAAGCTCAGGATATAGTGACGCTGGGGTTAGGGGTTCCTCTGCTGCTCATTTCAATTTATCTTGCACGAAAGAACTCTTTAAAAGGACAATTGCTTTTGGCAGGTACCTTAGCCTATTTTTTGTACACATATATCTCATATACATTTTTGTGGATGTATAATCCTTTTTTCCTGGTGTATGTTCTGCTTATGTCGGCGAGCTTCTTTGCTTTTACCTTATTGATGATGTCATTTAATACAAAGGACATAAAAGCTTCATTTAATCCGAAATTGCCGCTTAAATTTCTTGGCGGTTTTCAAATTTTCTTTGCATTTGCCATAGGAATGCTTTGGCTGGGTATGATTGTTCCGACAATTATAAATGGGACTGTACCACCTGGTTTAGAGCATTACACAACGTTAGTCATTCAAGGGATGGATTTAGGTTTCATTGTTCCTTTGGCTTTTATTTCAGGAGTACTTTTGATCAAACAAAATGATTTTGGGTATCTGTTATCCTCGGTCATAATTATAAAGGGGCTTACAATGGGGGCTGCACTTTCGGCAATGATTATTGGACAGATCGCTGCAGGAGTTCAAATGAGTTTGGCTCAAATTATCATCTTTCCTTTATTGAGTGCGGTCATGATCATCTGCTTGTTTTTAATCCTAAAAAATATAGACCAAAAGAAGATCGCCTAGATTGTGGCAGACAATTAGCTTAAAGAGAAAAACTGAAAGTTTTAAAACTAAATAGGATCCGTTGATCAGGGGCTGTTGCAAAACAAGTCCTTTTTTCGTGCGCACAATAATTATGGACTATTGCAAACGACCCGAAAGCGTAGTTTCGCGCATAGAAGTGAACGATTCGCGGAGGGACGTGCAGGTGAACAAAGCTTTCGTAGCGTAGCGCAGCCACAGGTTCACATCAGGTATTGCCCAGAGGTTTGGCGGAGCTGCTACGAAGGCAAAGTGAACCAGTCCAGGAGCGCCTGAGTGAGCGGATATGCGTGAAACTACACGACTATAGGTTTTGCAACAGCTCCTGATTAAATTGCTTTAGAAGCTAAAGTATTAAATTTAATTAGTTATAGTCAATTGCTCAATTGGCTAAGCAGTGTGCAAAAGCAAATTGGAAATTTACTTTTCCGTTTTGCGTTTATAAGTTTTACAAATTTATTGAGATTATCGGCATATTTTGTTTATAATAAGTAAGTAATAATGAATTTGATAACACATTGATGATGAATTATCTTTTTTTGTTTAGCTATTTATTCCAGAACAATAAAAAAGAAAGGGAAGCTTTATGCTGGATACTTATGCAAGAAAATATGTACAACGCTTTATCGACCTAACAGCGAGCTTGTTATTGCAATTGAATATTTCGGCGAATCAGGTTACAAAAACAGCTTTGGTCATAGGTCTATTCTCGGGAGTCGCTATTCTTTTTTATAAACCTCTATTAGCAGTATCTCTGCTCTGGTTATCCGGGTATTTTGACGCTGTGGATGGGTCGATGGCAAGAAAAAATAATGCCGCTAGCCCTTGGGGAACCTTAATGGATATTACCTTTGATAGACTTGTTGAGCTTTCGGTGATCCTTGGATTAGCATGGCGTTATCCTGAAGCTCAGTTTTTGCTGCTTCTCCTTACTGCGGGCATAATTTTTTCCATGACTGTTTTTTTAACAGTGGGTGCATTAGCTGAGAAAAAAGGAATGAAGTCATTTTATTATCAGGCTGGACTTGCCGAGCGGACAGAAGGATTTATATTTCTTTCTTTAATGACTTTATTTCCTGAATGGATATACTGGACGACTGGTCTTTTCGCCTTTGCTGTAACGTTTACCGCAATACAACGATTGTGGGAAGCTAAAAGGATATTAAAAGAAGATTAAATTTTCTACTGAAGAATTATGGACAGAAAAGTATAATTTATTTATTATTGAATAGATAACAATATGGTTATATATTGGCTGTTTGTATGGATATGATAAGTATCACAACTATCATAACTATCATAACTATCAATGATGTCTTTTAGGAGGTGATCAATTGTCTATAAACAAAAAACAAATAACTGTTTTGCTCGTCGCTGCCTTTGCGTTGATCTTCATAGGACTGTACTTTCTAGTACCTACTGTGGCTGAACAAGTAAATAAAGCAACAAATCTTCTTTTACGCGCGGACATCAATGGGATGAGAACTTACTTAAGGAATTTTGGTATTTGGGCACCCATTGTTTCTATGGCACTGATGGTTTTTCAGTCATTGGCTGCTCCTTTACCGGCTTTTGTCATTACCTTTGCGAATGCATGGATCTTCGGTTGGGTTATGGGGGCTGTTTACTCCTGGACTGGAGCGATGATAGGAGCATCCCTCTGTTTCATTATCGCTAAAGCTTTTGGTCGTCCTGTCATCGAGAAGATGGTGGGCAAGAAAAGTTTGGAAAAAACAGATAGGTTTTTTGACAAATACGGTAAGCATTCCGTAATGATTGCCCGTTTGTTACCCATCGTACCTTTTGATATTATCTCTTATGCTGCGGGCTTAACCACGATGGGGTTCTGGGAATTTTTCTGGGCGACTGGACTAGGGCAATTACCAGCGACCATCATTTATTCCTGGCTTGGAGAAAATATGTCCCCGAGTGCAAAATACGCACTATGGGCTCTTAGTGGCTTTCTCATACTTTTGGTTGTCAGTTTAGCCATAAAGAAAAGGTTTGACCAAAAGCTCGTTGGAGATAATCATGTTTAAAAAGAATATGAAGTTATTTGTTAGAATTCTTGTTTCTTTGATCCTTATAGGATGGTTTATCGTTGCTTTTAATTGGAATCAAATCCTCGGGATGATCGTAGGTCTAAAACTCAAATGGTTGTTAGCTGCGATAATGTGGATCATCTTAGCTATGGTCGTTAGCACAGTTAAATGGCAAGCCATTATTAAAGCTCAAGGACTTCAATTAAGTAATAAAGAGTTGTGGCATGCCTACTGGGTAGGGATATTCTTTAATAATTTCCTGCCATCAAGCATTGGTGGGGATGCAATACGTATCCTTTGGGTAGCAAAGTTAAGTGGAGACTCTCCTGGTGCAACATCTTCCGTTGTCATAGAGAGAGTTTTAGCGACTATGGGACTAGCTATAGTTGGACTATTGGGTTGTATGTTCGTTGATAATCCTGATCATAAACTCATTACATTATTTGGTTTTCTCATTATCCTTACACTTGTGTTATTAGCTTTAGTCATGAGCGGACGGGCTCCGAAGTTTTTACAAGCAAATCAAAATAAAATTTTTAAGTTTATCGCAGGAATGATTGAGCATGGTTTAAAAGCCAGAAGAAATCCTTTATTTATTATAAAAGCGCTTCTATGGTCAATAATTTTTCAATTATGTATTGTTGGAACGAATTATGCGTTGTTTAAGGGCCTTTCCCTAAACATGGTAGATATATTGAAATCTGTTTATGTTATACCCGCAACCTCTGTAGCTTCTATGTTGCCGTTAGGAATCAATGGTTACGGTCTAAGGGAAGGAGCTTACGTAATGCTGTTAGCTCCTTTCGGAGTTCCTAAGGCAGGGGCCTTTAGCGCTTCCGTTCTGTTTGCCTTCCTGGTAAGCATCTGCAGCCTTTGGGGAGGTTGGGTATGGCTTCGTTCTGGCAGAAAAATACAACTTATGAGTTCTAGTGAAAAGAACTTAGCACAAATGAGGGGAGTATTTAAAAATGAAAATTCAATTAAGCAAGGTATTTAAGAGCAAGAAGGTCTTATTAACAGCAGTACTTTCTGTAATTTTTGCTGCTGCTCTTAGTGGATGCGGTTCAAGTGAATCTGCTAAAAATACTGCAACTCCACCAGCATCTTCGTCTAATTCCGGTGCTGCAGTAAGCCAATCTAATCCAATTGTTATTGATAAAGAGGCTAAAACAGTAAAGATTTATACTGAAGTTAATGGAAAATACTTTGTAGAACCTACACGTCACGGTGTCGTTTTCAAAGATGGCTCGAACGGTAATAAGTCGGTGCTAAAAGCTTGGGGAAATCAGAACGATTTCTACAACGCTTTGATTGCAATCGGAGCAAAACCGGGTAACAACTTAAAACTTGATTCTGTTGGAGTCGCTGTCGAAGGTGATTCTCTCGATGCATCGGTTACTTGGGCAGGGGCTGGGAAAGAAATTCCTTTTGGTGATGCTATTCTTGATTCTACTCAAAAGAAATTTGATATCCGGTTTGGTGGCAATCAAGAAAATGCTAAGGCTAAAAACACGGGCTGTATCCTATGCTTAGATAGCTGTCCAGTAGGTATTACGAGTAATGCGGCTCATCCTACTAAAGATTTTGACAATAAAGTTGCTGAATTTAGAGGGAACAAGGATGTTCTTCCCGCGGATGGAACTCCTGTAGTAGTCACATTTAAGCTTAAATAAGTGAGTGTCTAGAGTATGAATGCTAGAGCGAAAAAAGGATTAAATGTTATTTACTGTGGATTGATGGGGTTTAACTTAGGTTTTGTTGTTGCGCTCCTATTTGCCCAATGGACTTGGCTGGAACTTAGGTTTAATACGGGTTTGGCAATCTTAGCAGGCATAGTCATTGGATTAAGTATCGGTCTTTTTCATGAGATTAAACGTCCTTTAGCCGTAATGGGGATTTCTTTAGCAGCCATGTTTATTACTGAATTATTAATTGCAAAGACAGAAATATCATCTTTAATGATCCTAACGGGTTATACATTCAGGGAAGGTTTGTTAATTCCCGATTTGTCATTGAGAGTTTCTAATATTGTATTTAGTTTAATAATTTTATGGGGGATTTTAGTTGCATTTCTCCACCATCGTAGAAGCTGCTCAGAATCCGTAACAAATAAGTTTTAGGCGATTGGGGGAGTGTCCATGCAAGTGCTTAGAGCATCTGAAATTGCTAACGATGCAATGCGTAGAGGAATGAACTGCTGCGAATCGGTTTTAACTGCTGCTAATGAAGTGTGGAATCTTAATATGAGTCAAGACATTTTTTCTGCAGCTAAATTATTTAAAGAGGGTATGGGCAATGGCTGTACTTGTGGGGCACTTGTTGGAATTGTGATGGCCTCCGGAGTTATTCAAGAAAGATATAAATTAAAAGAAAATCCGGACCTGGCTAAGCGTTTGCATTCGAGTTTTAAACAAGCGTACAAATCCTCTTGTTGTGCTGTTTTACGTAAAAACCAATCATTTTTGGATCGAATCAGCAAAAAAGGGTGTATTTACATGACCGAAGGAGCGATAGGTATACTTGTAAAAGAGTGGGAACACTTAAACTCCTTAAAAGAGAAAACAAGTTGATATAACTAAAGAAGAAAAGCCAAAACGCCTTCAACAACATAAAGTTGTATAAAGGCGTTCATTTCTTTATTAAGGGAAGAGCACACAATGATCTACCTTGCACCACTATAGATAGTTTATTACCCTCATATGATCTTGCGACCCTATGAAAGCAGTTTGCTGCCTATAATGATGGTTCGTTCGACCATACAAGATATCTACCCAGCCTTATACAACCTCTCGGCTGTATAAGACCGAAACTTCAACACCCGGTATGATCTTAGCTCGACCCTTTACAATAAGTTGGAACCTCATTGCAATCAATAAAACTCAACTGCGATAAAGCTTTTCCCTACCGTAAAGAATCTTCCCTCCGACTACATACAAACCAACCGATCTGTATATAATCTTTGGCCGATCCATATACACCCTCTAAAGAGCATATATAAATCTTGGCTCAACCATTGTATACCCTTCGATATTATAATTGCCAATCTTCATTTAAATATCCCTGGAAATTTAATCTTTCCAAAACTGTTTTTCTTAATAAGATAGTACAACAATTTAAACTCTAACAGTGTTTTATAACTATATAAGCAGCACAGACTGATTTTATTATTCAGTCTGTGCAACTAACTACTGATTAGAAGACAATGCCCATTGCAATAAGAATAAGAATAGAAATAACGACAATAGCGATACCAGCGCCAAAGACAAACATGAGATCAACCTCCCTTACCATTATATTACATAATATTCTCGGTTTTAAGACTTGCCACTACAACATCTGCGTGTAGCAAGGATAAGAATTTAGGGGCTGTCGCAAAACAGCCCCTTTTTCGGTGCGCAATAATTATGGACTATTTCAAAAGACCCGAAACTACAAGACCATAGTTTTTGCGACAGTCCCACAGTCGCTTAAATATAACTTCAAAATTATCATTAAGAAAAGTAAATTAAAGGAGATTTAGACAATAAAGGATTTTTTAACCTTAAAAAAGAATTCTTTGTATAAGTAAAGGGTGAACTTCAGGAGGAAATATAAAATTATGAAAATAGCATTGGCTCAGATGAAAATGGATAACAATATGAAGCTTAATTTGCAGGCATCTCTGCAGGCAATGGAAAAGGCTGCTCAAAATAAGGCGGATTTAATCTTTTTTCCGGAACTTCAATTCTATCCTTTTTTCCCACAATATGAAAAACTAAATAGGGAACAGTATTCTCTTTATTGTGAACATAATTTTATCCAACGGATGACAGAAAAAAGCAGGGAGCTGGGTATAATTTCATCTCCCAACCTCTATCTTAAAGAGGGGAATGCATATTATGATGCTTCACTTATGATCAGTGCTTCAGGTGAACTGCAGGGTATTTCGAAAATGGTTCATATTAGTCAGAGCCAATATTTTTACGAGCAGGACTATTACACACCATCCGATGACGGCTTTAAAGTTTATGAATCACCTTTTGGAAAGATCGGAATTGTCATTTGCTTTGACCGGCACCTTCCCGAAAGCGTGCGCACCTGTGCTGCTTTAGGGGCAGACCTGATTCTTATTCCGACTGCAAACATCGAAGGTGAGCCCTTGGAATTATTCGAGTGGGAAATCCGAGTTCAGGCTATGCAGAGCAGTGTTTTTATCGCTATGTGTAATCGTGTGGGGATGGAAGATCACATGAACTTTATCGGGCAGTCTATTGTGATCGACCCAAACGGAAATATCATGGCCAAAGCAGATGGCAGCGAACAGATTCTGTATGCTGACATTGATTTGCATCAAAGCAGTACGGTTCGAAATGAAAAGCCATATTTTCGACTGCGGCGAACGGAATGCTACCGTTAAACCCAGAATTAAATTAAGCTGAAAGCTGCAAGCAGCTTTCAGCTTAATTAGAAATATGACAAAAAGCGTTTTATTTGTAAGTACTTTAACAGAATGATATGAGAATTTAGTGCCCTGTATGGCATTCAGTACAGTTTGCAAGACCTTGCTCATTATCCAGTGTACTCGTAGGGCCATTGTGACAGGTTAAACAGCTTTGGAATTCCGCGGCGGGTTGATATACTCCTGCAAATGTTCCCGCTTTCCATGCATTGAGGATTTCAACGGCTTTAGCAGCTGTATCTGCTGCAACTTTGGCACAGCGATCTTTCTTTTCGTCTGAGTTCACAGTTTTATGCACCGTATTACACCATAAAGAAACGGAGATATGACAAAGTGGAGATTTTGAAGTCGTTTGTCTAACTCGAGTGAATTTTGCATAGGAGTCACATAATCTACTGGGGAAAGGATTTGTTGTATACCAACCAATAAGTTCATTTCCTAACGGATCAACACTTGTACCGGCGGCAAGGCTCATAACATAAAGCGATCCGTTAAGTGCTCCGCACAGGGTCCCCCAGTTAAAGGCGCCCCCCTTGCCATATTTAAACATATCAGCTGGGAGAGTATCCCAAGGAGTACCAGCTGTTTCGTACAGAGTGTCAAGAAGTGCTTTTGCTGATGCATACATACATCCGCCAAGCCAGTAATTATCATATGCTCTTCTCCTAACTACGTCAGCATCTAAACTGCTATAAGGCCAGGGAAGAGCTGGGGCTGCAGCTTGTGCAACTCCTGGACTGATGATATTTCCAATTCCTGCGGACATAGCGGTTCCAGCTGCGAGGAGTCCGATATTTTTCAGGAAGCTTCTTCTATCGACATGTTTTTGGTCAAAGGACATAATGTTCACCTCCATATTTTAAATTACAGATGATGAGTTGTTTTATCAGTATGACACTCTAGACAATCTATTTGCCCTTGAACATTATCATATCTTGAGGTCGGGCCGACATGACAGGGAAGACAACGGGCGAAATCAGCATCAGGTTGATAAACGGCAGCAAAGGTGCTTGCACTCCAGGCATTGAGTAATTCGGCTGCCTTAGCAGCTGTATCTCCTGCGAGTTTAGCACAACGATCCTTTTTCTCACTACTGCTTACAGTAGCATTTGCTGCAGCACACCAAAGACTAACAGATTGATGGCATAACGGTGAATCGCAAACTGTAGTTACTTGACCTGGAAAATGACAATACGTATCATGAGCGCTGCTGGGGAAGGGAAATTTACTGTACCAACCCATAAGTTCTGGCCCAATAGTTTCGGCTGAGGATCCAGCTGCTAACTCAATAATTGCCAAGGATCCGTTTAAAGCACCACAAAGTGTTCCCCAATTTAGGGCTCCGCCCTTACCGAACTTAAACATGTCAGCTGGGATAGTATCCCATGGAGAGCCGACTACTTCAACTAATGTATCCAATAGTGCTTTAGCAGAGGCATACATACAACCGCCTAAAAAGTAATTATTGTAGCCCCTTTGTCTTACTAAATTGACATCGAGAACTTGGTAAGGATAGGGAAGGGCTGGGGCAGCTGCAGCAATCTTTTTCGGTTTAATACCGGCTGTTGCTCCAAGAGTAACAGCACCAATCGCAACAGCTTCTACTAAGAATTTTCTTCTTGATAACTTTTGCTTTTCCTCAGACATTAAAATAACACCTCCAACTTTCAAATTCTATTCAATAGATTTTTGAGAGTGTTGATTATTAACCTCCTTTCTGTACTTGTGTGAACATTCATTTATTTTTATAGGTTAATTATATAATTCTTGAAAGGAAAAAAATGTCTATATTTGTCTTGATAAAGGTAAGTGCTAATTGAGGTTTGTTATATGCCCATAAAAATATTTAATAATACAAATAGTTAGATTTAATGGAGGGATAAACAGACAGTAAATTAGTTTTATGCAGGAAAAACTAGGTTTAGAGAGAAAGAGAATAAAAAAGGTAAGTAAGTTTATATTTCTTTAGTAAAAAAGAGAGATGGATTTGTTATGAATAATAAAAACCTATTTGAAGACAAAGCTGATGATTATGAATCATGGTTTGAAGAAAATCAAAGTATTTTCGAATCGGAAGTAAATGCACTCAAAGCAGTTTTTCCATACGGTGGAACTAGAATTGAAATCGGAGCCGGAACAGGTCTTTTTGCGAAAGAATTAGGAATTAATATCGGGGTTGAACCATCAATAAAAATGTCTCAAAAAGCTAAGGAAAAAGGACTAAACATCATTAATGCAGCTGCTGAGGATATGCCGATTCCGGATAAAACTTTTGATGTTGCGTTGATGGTAACTGTAGATTGTTTTTTAATGAGTATTGAAACTGCATTTACTGAAGTACATCGAATATTAAAGGATGACGGTTTTTTTGTTATTGCTTTTATTGATAAGGCTACTCCTCTGGGTATGAAGTATGAAGAGAATAGAGGCAGCAGCAAATATTATTCAAGTGCAAACTTTCATTCGGCAAGTGACATAAAACATTATTTAGAGGAATCCGGTTTTAGTATCGTTCAAGCGAAGCAAACTATATTTTCGTTAGAAAACACCTTACAAAGGGTTAAAAATGGTCTTGGTGAAGGTGTATTCGCTGTTATTAAAGCTAAGAAATAACTTAAGATAGAGTATTAAAAAACTAGTTAAAGTAATTGTTGCTTTAACTAGTTTATTTAAATTAATTAATAAACACATATTTAGACTTAATATTTAAAAATAAATTTGTTGTAAAAGAATGAATATTAAAGGAATAATAAATATTTTGTCGAATAGTTGCTACTATCAATAAAATTGGAGGCATGCAAATGACAGAAGAAAAATTAGATTTAAGTAATGTAACTCTCAAAGATGTTATCAATCTCGATTTTTTGCAGCAATTCCAAGATGATTTTGCAAAAGGAGTAGGACTGGCTAGTGTTACAGTTGATACTGAAGGAAATCCTTTAACGAATCCAAGCAGTTATACTCGATTTTGTAAAAACTTTACTCATTCAACAACAACCGGAGATAAGCGGTGTGCGGAATCACATCGAAAAGGCGGAGAGGAAGCTGCTCGGACTGGAAGACCAGTCGTATATGAGTGCCATGCAGGACTCATCGACTTTGCAGCTCCAATTATGATTGAAGGACGGTTAATTGGTACTATATTAGGAGGACAAGTTCTAACGGATATTCCCGATGAAGAAAAATATCGTAAAATAGCAACTGAAATTGGCGTTGATGAGGAAGGGTATGTCGAAGCGGTACATGAAGTCCAGAAATTATCGCGTGAACGTATAGAAGCAGCAGCTAACGTACTTTTTATTGTTGCAAACAATATATCAAATGCTGCATATCATCAACTTAATTTGAAAGCAGTAGCGGATACCTTGTCCGAGCAATTGTCACAAATATCGGCTACGATGGAAGAATTAGCAGCCTCAGCCAGTGTAGTTAATGAAAATCAGGCAAATTTAAACACAGAAATTAAAAAAGTAAATGTTGTAACTGGAAAAATTGATGCAGTGATGGATTTTATTAAAGAAATAGCGGATGAAACTCGTTTATTAGGCTTAAATGCTGCGATTGAAGCGGCGAGGGCGGGAGAGGCTGGTCTTGGGTTTGGTGTTGTTGCTCAAGAAATCAGAAAACTTTCTGCGGATTCGAAAGAAACAGTCGGTAAAATAAAGCAACTAACAACAGAAATAAAAGAATCAGTAGACAGTACTGTAATTATGGGCAATGAGACAACCAATACAGTCGGTCAGCAGGCAGCTGCAATTGAACAAGTAACCGCAAGTATTATGGAAATTTCAAGTCTTACTGAACAATTAGAAAAACTGGCAAATACGCATTTATAAGTTCTTTTGGAGGGGATGGGTCTTTATTGAGCATTCAATTTGTTATATTTGAATTAGATGATATGGAATTTGGGCTTGAAATAACAGCCGTCAATTCAATATTAAGAGCGAGAAAATTTAAATTACAGACCTTACCAGGAACTAATAAATCAATTGAGGGAATCATAAATGTCCGTGGAAATATTAATTTCATTTTTAATTTAAGGACAAAGTTTAACTTTGTTGAAAAGGAAATCATTGAACAGAGCAAGTTCATCATGTTAAATTCAAATAATACAAATTCCGGCTTCCGAGTTGATGAAGTTACAGATATTATTAAATTAAATGATGAAGAAATAAATCAGGTTCCTAATTTTACTTGTGGAATTAATGATAATTACATTGTAGGTATTGGAACTGTTGAAGATCGAATGATTATCATACTAGATCCAGAGAAAATATTTACTGCTGAAATTGCTACTCTTGATTCTATTAGATGTTAAACAATGAAAGGGGTTGCAGCCATGAACCATTCAGTTCGTGGCTGCAACCCCTTTTTCATGTAAAATTTACTATGAAACCTTACATAAACGTTTATTTTTTCTGTTCAAAATAGGCGGGTAATTTGTTTAACCAAGAAAATTGATGGCAGTCCATACATAGAGCTTTAGAAGGTTCGTGCATTTTATGACAAGTGTAGCATTCAAGATCGCCATTATGACTATCATGGGGGTTTGATCCATTATCCTCTGGGAAAACTGTTTTAGCTTTAACATCATTATAATTATGACATTTGAGGCACATTTCCTTGGGAAATTCTCGGGTTTTCATTGGAGATTCGTAATTACCGGTTATATACTTTATACCTTCTTCGGTTTGAATGCTGAGTGAACTCTCGTGGCAATCGTGACATTTCACTTCAGCTTTAGCATGGGAATTAGCGAGAAGATTGCTGTCATGGTAGCTATCATACATGGGCTGCATATTATGGCAAAGCGTGCAAAATTGTGGGTTAGCACTGGCTTTAACCACTGCGGCCGTTCCACCGACTCCAATGAGAACCAATGCAATAAGGATTATCAATATTGCTTTTTTTGTAAGAAATCTTTCCCTTAACCTTTTACGTTGTACCTTGTTTTCATCCATTTTGTCTCCCCCTTAAAATAGTTGTGAGATAGGACTTAATTAGTTATGAATTATCTCGACACAATTTTACTCGATAACTTCATTTATTTCTTCTGGTGCAGCCACCAGTTTTTTTTCGGCATTTTTGTATTCGAACACACTTTCACTAATTAAATGATAATGTTAGATTTTAGGCAAGTATTGTTCTTCAAAATGTAGTAATTTTTACATGAAAATTTTAGTCGTAAGAAGGGATGGGTGTTTAATGAGTTCAGAGGAAAAAGGGAAAAAGGGATTATCCAGAAGAGACTTTTTTAAGGGAAGCGCGCTTACTGCTTTAGGTGTCGCTTCCGGAGGTTTATTAGCTGGCTGTGGAACAACACCTACACAAACTTCTCAAAAACCAGCGGAATCTTCCGGTGGGAAAAAATGGAGCTGGGAAACAAAACCTTCAGCTATTGCGGCTTCAGACATCAAAAAGACGGTTGATACAGAGGTTCTAGTCATCGGAGCAGGGCTTACGGGTACTGTGGCAGCCCTATCTGCCCATGAAGCCGGTGCTAAAGTTACGATTATCGAAAAAAATGAAACATTTGCTTGCCGTGGCGGGCACATTACTGCCTTCAATAGTAAGGTTCAACAGCAAATGGGTATTAAAAATGATTATCGGCAAATTGTTAGAAGATGGATTTACTGGGCTCAGGGCAGATGCAAAGAAGATATGCTCTGGACGTTTGCCCATAAAAGCGGTGCTTGTTTTGACTGGGTATTAGATCAGGTTACTCCCCGAGGCTTGAAGGTAGCGATGTGGGACGGTTATTTCAAAGGCCCAGATTATACCGAATATCCAGTAACTCACTTTTTCTATAAAGAAGGTACGAACTTTATTTATACCAATGGTAATATTGAAGGAGCGGGAAATGCTGTTTTGCTTCCAGAATTAGTAGGCTTGATTAAGGAAAAGGGGATTCAGCTTGATTATAAAACTCCAGCTGTTCAGCTAATTAGGGAAGGTAATGGTCCAGTGAAAGGCGTAATCGCCGGGACCAAAGGAAATTATACACAATATAATGCCAGCAAAGGCGTTATTATTGCAACAGGTGACTATGCTTCAGACAAAGAAATGGTGGAAAGATATGCCCCCTATGCACTTCAAATGGATTCTCAGATTTACTTCCCAAATAAATGCAATACAGGTGATGCTCATAAAATGGCGATGTGGGCTGGCGCTGCAATGCAAAAAGTGGAACCTCATGCGGGGGTTATTCACTTGGAATCTGGAGCACAAAGCTATGCGTTCCTTCATATTAACGGTTTAGGCGAACGTTATAAAAATGAGGATGTCAACACCCAATCCAAGAGCGTAACTAAAATCTATCAACCGAAAAAAGTTGCCTGGACAATTTATGATGCCGAGGGTTTGAACCAAGTAAAACAGCAGATTGATAGTGGGATCGGCGGAGGTTTATTCTACGGTCAAACATTTATGCGCATGGGCGCCAAGTTTGATTTGGCTGCCGAGCAACAAATTCTCGAGACACAGTTGAAAAACGGTAAGGTCGTATCAGCTGATACTCTTGAAGAGCTGGCTAAAAAAATGGATGTCCCTGTAGAAACTTTTGTTGCTTCAGTTAAACGCTACAACGAATTAGTGGCAGCTAAAAACGATGAAGACTTTGGTAAACGTGCTGAATTACTTACGCCTATTGTTAAACCTCCCTTCTATGGTGGAAAACTTTTAAGTACAATCCTAACAATGTGTGGGGGCTTAAGAACTAACCCGAAATGCCAGGTGTTGGATGAAGATGATAAGCCGGTTGGCAATCTTTACGTTGCAGGGTCTTCAGCAGGCGACTTCTTTGCAAATGACTATCCGACCATCTGCCCTGGGATAGGACATGGCCGCTGCATCACTTTCGGTCGGCTTGCCGGAATTATTGCTGCTGGCAAATCTCCAGATACAATTCCATCTTTAAAAGTATAAAACTTAACTCTTTAAAATATTTTCCCACTTCCGATCAGAGAGCGTCAAAATATTGGCGCTTTCTGATTTCTATATAAATCAAAATATAAGCTTTATAGTAGAGGAATGATATAAAAGGTGGGATAATGATATAATTAACAAAGAACATATTTATGGGGTTGATTCGGATGAAGACAGTAAAAAATGGCAAATGGAGTTGGGAAATAACACCTGTTCCTATCCCTGCTTCACAAATTGAAGAAACAATCAATACGGATATTATTGTCATTGGTGCAGGGTTGGCTGGGATGGTAACTACTTTAGCAGCACAGGAAGCAGGGGTAAATCCAATTTTAATTGAGAAGAATGGAACGTTTTCAGCCCGTGGCTTTCATAATGCAGCTTTTAACACTAAACTGCAAAAAGAAATAGGTATACAGATAAATTATCGGCAGGTTATTAGAGATTGGATCAGATGGGCCCAGAGTAAACTTGATGAGGATTTACTTTGGCTTTTTGCCAAGAAAAGCGGGGCCTGCATGGATTGGCTTATCGATATTGCTGAAAGCGCAGGAATGCAAGTCGGTCTTTGGGATGGGTATTTCAAGGGACCGGATTATACGGAATATCCTGTTACACATGTTTTCTATACTCCAGGCAATCGGGAAAATTCCTGTAACTATGGTCTTGTTAAAACTTTGGAAAAAACTGTCGTTGATCGAGGAATATCCATTCATTACAATAAGCCGGCGGTGCGCTTGATTAGAGATGGTGATGGTCCTGTTACAGGCGTTATTGCTGGATATCCGGGCCATCATACTCAATATAATGCAAGTAAGGGAATTGTGATTACGACAGGGGACTATTCATCCGATGTTGAAATGCTTGAAAGGTATAATCCCTCTGCACTTGAGGCTGATGCCCAAGTCTATTATCCCGAATCATGCAACCGTGGTGAAGGCCATAAGTTAGCGATGTGGGTTGGTGGAGCCATGCAGAAGGTGGAACCCCATACCGCAGTTGTTCATCTCGAAGCGGGAGCAATGAGTTATTTCTTTCTCCACGTCAACGCCAAAGGGAAACGCTTCAAGAATGAAGATGTAAACGCACAATCCATGAGCAGTATAAAAGAGTATCAGCCTGGGGGAATCGTTTGGACTGTGTATGATGATAATTTCTTAACGGATGTAAAAAGAGTAATAACGGAAGGATTAAGCGGTGGTTTATTCTGTGATCAGCTTACTCGATTATACGGTGAAGAATGGGATATAGATGCGGAAAAAGCTCTTTTAGAAGAGCACATTAAAAATGGTAAAGTTGTTAAAGCAAATACGCTCGAAGAGCTGGCACAAAAGATGAAAGTTCCTGTTGATAATTTAAAAGCTACGATAGACAGGTATAATGAATTGGCGGCAATGAAGGATGACTCGGATTACGGAAAGCGTTCAGAGCTGTTGACTCTAATCGTTAAACCTCCGTTTTATGCGGGGCGATTATTAAGCACAGTTTTGACGGCCTCAGGTGGTTTGCACACAAATATTAATTGTGAGGTTTTGGATGAATTTGACAACGCGATTAAAAACTTGTATGTTGCTGGATCTGCTGCTGGCGACTTTTTTGCCAACGATTATCCCACCATCTGTCCGGGTATAGGCCATGGTCGATGTATTACTTTTGGCCGTATTGCCGGAACAATCGCTGCCGGAAAATCTATAGATTTCATACCCTCAGCCAAAATCTGATTCTGTTGGATTAAATCTGCGCCCGAAAGCTAGACGATCAGAAAGCAGTAATATTATTTTTTAGGGTCTGATGCCTGGTTAATAATAAGGGTGGTGTCTTCGGATGATAAAAAACACAAAAGCTTCATACTATTTATTTGAAGGAATGTTAAATGACGGGCTTTCTTTTATAGCGAATTATCTTAACAGAAAAATTGGACAACTTGTAATAATTACAGACGCCGTTGGTAATTTTATTTACCCGGATCAAGGTGAAAATCTTTGTTTTGACATTCCTGAATTTGTGGACAAATATTTTTACCTGCCAGCGATAAAATGTCTTTATTATGCGATTCAAAGTGACGCCACAATGGCTTATATTATTGTTGAAGATTTACCCCAAGATAGGATAGAAGAAACCCTTGCCATAATATCTGAAAGTGATCTAGCCTTAACATATCATTTTTCACTTTCTGTTCGAAAAAAAGAAGACTTTGGGCAGAGCCTATGGGAAAATTTTTTTTCCAAATCATGTACCAGTATCGAGGAAAAACTAAAACGATTTGAGCAAAATGCGAATATTGATAACTTTTATTTTGTCTGTATCCTGGAAGCTGAAGAGGATTCGCCAAAAATTGATTGGAATGCTTTACGCGCATATACATATGAAACGATGCAACAAGATCGTTCCGAATATATTACCACTATTATTGCTCCCAGTCGTTTGATTTCGATTTTGCGGGGATATCCTGAGGGCGGCCCTATGAACATTAACCCTGATTGGCCAGGAAGAAAAACGATAGAAACAACCAAACAGTCGATTGCAGATAAATTTATGATAAATTATTCATTGGGTTTCGGAAGAGTATATAAACCATCAGGCTTGCTTAAAAGTTATCGAGAAGCATGTATTGCCTTAGCCTTGCCACGCCTTATGGGGGAAAACCAATTCATCCGATCTTTCTCGCAACTCGGGGTTTTTGTTCCCATATTCTCTAATGATATTGAAACGATAAAAAACTATTGCCTGCAAGTTTTAGGGAAAGTCATTGAGCATGATGAGAAGTACGGTACAGATTTTATTGGTACCTTAAGAATTCTGCTGGATAATGCCTGCAGTTGGACTACAACAGCTACAAAACTCTATGTACATGTAAATACGGTGCATTACCGCATGTTTAAAATTGAGAAATTGCTAAATGTTGATTTTTCACTGTTTCAGACCCGGCTTCATCTCTATACGGCCATCAAGACCTGGGATACGCTCCAAATATGCAACTTTTAGCTGAAAAGGCTCCGTTATTTAGGACATCATATGGTTAGAGAAAGCACCTTCATTCATAAGGAAATGAGGTGCTTTTATTATAAGTTAAAAAAGCTTTAAACAAGTAATTACATTTAAAAAAGAATAATTATTTATATTATATAAAAAATTCAAAATGTATATGAAAAAAAGAATTTCTAAAATAAACAAAAAGTTTAATTTATTTAGAGTATGAAGCAGAGCAACTACTTGCGGATATTGATGCAAGACTGAAAGAGTGAAGCTGGAATTGCATCCTGAGAAAATGAAGATTGTATATTGTCAAGACAAAGATAGAGTAAAGGAGTATCCAAATGTCGAATTGAATTTTCTAGGGTACACTTTTCGGAAGGTATTAAATAAAAGACCGAAGAGGCAGACTGCAGCTGAATTTCATTGCATCGGTGAGCAAGAAAGCTGAACAGACGCTGAAAGACAAAGTGAAAGCCATGGAAATACACAAGAGAACGGGTAGCAAGATTGAAATGATAGCAGAAGTGTTGAATCCTATCCTGCGAGGATGGATGAACTATTTTGGCAAATACAATCGCTCAGCAATGAAATGTTCGTTAGATTGTGTACAGCGGCGCCTGATAAAGTGGGCAATGTGCAAATACAAGAGATTTCGTGGACACCGGCGAAGAGGCGAAGAATGGCTGAAGCAAGTAAGAAAAAGAGAACCCAACATGTTTGCACATTGGGCTCTCTCGAGGAATTAAGTTGATAGGAGCCGTATGAACCGAGAGGTTCACGTACGGATTTGTGAGAGCCTTAGGGTGGAAATCCCTTTGGCTACTCGACTGAGAGGTCGGCTGCTCAATTAATGGGCAGCCTCCTACTCGATTAGTCTAGAACCAAAGGGTAAAGTATGAAAATGCGGATAGAATAATTGAAGCGATAAACATAGCCAAAAGCGGACGCAGAGCGCGGCTGCGTAAGTTTGACAAGTGGACGTTAAGCCCTAAACCAACCATGGCAGCGGCTAAAAGAAAGGGACCGATAACATTCGAAATGTCGAACAAAATATTTTTAGGAATAGGGAAATACGTACCGACAATGCTTGTTGCTAGGAAGCCAACCAAAAACCAGGGGAAAGGGGCGCTTTTAGCTGATTCATCGCGGTCTTTGCGGCGCATCCAGAGCGAAAGAATAAGACTTAAAGGAATAAGCAGGAAAACCCGGCCTAATTTAGCCAATAAGCCCATCGCCAGCGCATTAGTTCCGGCTGGAGCCGCCGCTGCAGCGACATGTGCAATCTCGTGTAAGCTGATTCCGCTCCAAATGCCGAATTGAGTTGGGGTGAGAGGGAGAAATGGACGAATCAAGGCATAAGTGATAGCAAACAGGGTGCCCATGAGTGCGATAATACCAGCTCCAATAGCCGTATCTTCATCCTCCGCTTTAACAATCGGAGAAATTGCAGCAATTGCCGCCGCACCGCATACCCCTGTACCAATACCCAAGAGTAGGGAGAGATTCATATCCGCTTTAAAAAATTTAGCCAAGAGCATGGTAGTTGCTATAGCAACAATGATCGAAAGGGTATCATGGACTAGCAGAAGTCCCCCCTGATGCAGTACAATGTCAATATTGAGTTTAAATCCATAGAGAACAATTGCAAAACGCAGAAGCTTTTGTGCAGAAAATTGAATTCCGGTTCGAAGGTCTTCCGGATAGCTAAAAATGTTTCGGTATAAGACAGCGATAAGAATTGCAGTCAGTAAGCCGCCGATATGATTGAGTACAGGTAAATTTGCGGCGGCAGTTCCGGCTGCAGCAATGATTAAGGTAAACAGGATACCCAAATAAAACTGCGGGTTCATCCATTTTTTAGTGGCTGTTGAAGTAACAGCCATCGCCATGTCATTTTGTTGTAGCATTTTTTCTCTCACCTTCCGAGAATCCCTAACGACTTTAAAAAGTAAAGGTATTCTTTGCTGTTTTGATTTACTCTAGAATAAGACTTGTTATATAATAAGTCAAAACACTATTGATTATATTTTGTATAAGCAAAACTTATTTTGCATATTTTTTACAGGAGGGTGTTTAATTTGGACCAACGTCTGCTCACATTTGTCACAGTAGCAGAAGAAAAAAGTTTTACAAAAGCTGCTCAAGTTTTGCATATAACCCAACCTGCAGTTACGCAGCATATTCAAAATCTGGAGAACGATTTTAACGTGAGTTTACTTGATCGCGGCAAGCGCACGGTTACTTTAACCAAGGCAGGTCATATCGTTTATCACCAGGCAAAGCAGATTTTGGCCTATTATAATGAAACTAAACGTCTGGTTGACGAACTGATTTATGAAGACAGTGGGAGTATGGTTATTAGTTCAAGCTATACTTTTGGCGAATATATTTTGCCCTATGTTCTTAAAGAATTTCAGATACGCTATCCCCATATTTCATTTATGGTTAATATCGTTAATAGTGATGATGTCATTCATCAAGTTCAAAACCGTGAGGCGGATATAGGTATCGTTGAGACTGAAATTTCTTCAAGCGAAAATCTAAAAGCTGTCCCTTTTTTTGAAGATACAGTAAGCTTTTTTGCAGCGTCAAATCATAATTTTTATACCGGAGAGGGTCCCACAATTGAGGAACTTTCCAGACAGACATGGATTTTAAGGGAAAAGGGATCGGGAACAAGAAAAGTTACGGAAAAGGCTCTTGAAGAGTTTGGCATTATTCCGGCACACACTCTTGAATTGGGAAGTATTCAAATTATTAAGGAGGCGGTCGAAGCAGGCCTCGGAATTTCGGCTCTCTCTAATTGGACCGTTCATAAAGAGCTTTCCTTAAATACTTTAAAGTTAGTTAACCCGGAGAATTTATCCCTGCAGAGGTCTTTTTCATATATTTATCTGCCCGCAGAATGGCAAACCAAGACAATCCAGTTATTTGCCGATTGTTTAAATAAAATATCAAGTTTAAAGCGAAATAACAGTGTTTAATTGAGTAAATGGGACGTAAATGGGATATCAAATAATTCAAATTGTGTTTGATATTTAATTAGGATAATGATAGACTACCATTAGAGTGTGAAGGTCACACGAAGGGGTACACCACCTTGGGTGTATTTTTTCGAGTGACCTTCATTTTTATATCTGCAATCTAATCCTAAGGAGAGAAGAGGTTAAAAAATGAGAAATGATCCTTTAAAAATTGGAGATCATGAGTTCTCGTCCAGGTTTATCTTAGGTTCAGGAAAATATAATTTGGATTTAATCAAAGCTGCCATTAATAACGCCGGGGCACAAATTATAACTTTAGCATTAAGACGTGCCAATACCCAGGGAAATGAGAATATTTTAGACTATATTCCCAAGGGGGTAACATTGCTGCCCAATACTTCGGGGGCCAGAAATGCTCAAGAAGCGGTCAGAATCGCAAGACTGGCCAGAGAAATGAGCTGCGGAGACTTTGTCAAGGTTGAGATAATTCGCGATACAAAATATCTATTCCCGGATAATTATGAGACGATTAAGGCTACGGAAATATTGGCCAAAGAGGGATTTATAGTTATGCCCTATATACACGCAGATTTGAATGTGGCACGGGATTTAGTCAATGCGGGGGCAGCCTGCATTATGCCATTGGCTTCACCCATTGGCTCAAATAAAGGACTAGCTTCCAAAGATTTTATTAAGATATTGGTCGATGAGATTGATCTTCCTATTATTGTCGATGCAGGAATTGGCCGTCCATCTCAAGCTTGCGAAGCAATGGAAATGGGTGTCGCAGCCGTAATGGCTAATACGGCAATTGCGACGGCCGGTGATATTCCGGCGATGGCGGGCGCATTTGGAAAAGCTATTGAAGCAGGACGCGCAGCATATCTAGCTGGTTTAGGCCGTGTACTGGATAAAGGAGCGTCTGCATCTTCGCCTTTAACTGGATTTTTGGAAGGATAGAGGTACAGTTTTATGAATGAGAAACGAACAAATCACATGAAATATATGCCGGGTATGGAAGCCGTTGAATCAGATGTCATGGATCAAGTCATTCGCCGCATGGAGGCCTATGATTATGATAAATATATGGCTTCTGATGTGCGGAAAGCTTTAAGTCACGATATTCGTACCGCCGAAGATTTTGCGGCCTTATTATCTCCGGCAGCCGGTCCATTTTTAGAAGAAATGGCTCAATTAGCCCAAGCGGAAACCAGAAAGCATTTTGGAAACTCTATTTACATGTTTACACCGCTGTATATTTCAAATTACTGTGAAAACTATTGTATTTACTGCGGGTTTAATTGTCATAACAAGATTCGGCGCGCGAGATTAAATTCAGAAGAAATGGAAAAGGAAATGCAGGCCATAGCGAAAACGGGTTTGGAAGAAGTCCTGATTCTAACGGGTGAAAGCCGCAAAATGTCCGATGTTAAGTATATCGGAGAAGCCTGTAAAATTGCTCGCAAATACTTTAAGATGGTTGGACTGGAAGTATATCCGATGAACTCCGATGAATATAAATACCTGCAAGAATGCGGTGCGGATTTCGTTACGGTATTCCAAGAGACGTATAACTCGGACAAATATGAAACGCTTCATCTGGCAGGACATAAGCGTATATTCCCATATCGCCTGAATGCACAGGAGAGAGCATTAAAGGGTGGTATGCGCGGTGTCGGTTTCGCGGCTTTGCTGGGATTAGATGATTTTCGTAAAGATGCTTTTGCAACGGGAATGCATGCCTATCTTCTTCAAAGAAAATATCCGCATGCAGAAATCGCTTTTTCCTGTCCCAGGCTTCGCCCGATCATCAATAATGATAAAATAAATCCTAAGGATGTTCATGAACCCCAGCTTTTGCAGGTTATTACGGCATATCGGCTGTTTATGCCGTTTGCAAGCATTACCATATCGACTAGGGAATGTGCAAGATTCCGTGATAACGTGATTGGTTTGGCAGCGACAAAGATTTCCGCAGGTGTAAGTACAGGGATAGGCAGTCATGGCGAAGAAGTTAAAGATACGGGAGACAATCAATTTGAAATAGCGGACACCAGAACTGTAGATGAAGTATTTCAGGCCATTAAATCCCGTGGATTACAGCCGGTAATGAATGACTATGTCTATGTATAATACTTTTTAGAAATTAATGCTTATATCCAATGTTAACAAATTTGTATAATTATAAAAAAGAAAAGAAAAAACGAACAATAAAATTCGTTTTTTCTTTTCTTTTTTATGAAAGGATGATATACTAAACATTAGTCACATTATAGAAATTATATATAAATAACCAAATTTATCATATCACGAATGAGCTAAAATGTCAATTCTTTTAAGAAATTTTTTTCATAAAGGAGTGACCGTTATGTCCTTTGAAATGGAGAGTCTGTATTTAGGTTTAATTCAAAAACAAGCGGTGCTGGACCTTGAAAAATGCAACGACTTTACAGTTCAATTCGGTTTAACCCTTTCTCACCATGATGCTGTCGAATTAGTTGAAACGCGAACCCTGGCTTTAAAAATGAATGGACGAATTGAATTCGGAGGAGGGGTTATTGAAAAAATAATTAAAGTATTTTGTAATTCACCCTATCTATCACAGCATAATTATGTTGAAATTCTTCATGATTTAACGGAAATCTTTTATTATTACAAAAATGAAACTCTAGATCTTATGAGCGATGAGGATTTAATCCGATTTATGAAATACAGCTTTGACAACATCTGTCAGGGTTCTTTAGAATTGCTTTCCGGACGAGAACTTTATAATTTAGCGCGAAATTTACGGTTTGGAAATACTCCTGAATACCTGAATAATTTAGCTGATGAGGAGGATGAAGAGGATGAATATTAAAAAACGCGGTATCATTAATCAAGATAAATTAAGCGGCGAATTTTTTTTAAATTCAATTATGCAAGAAGCATATGCCCATGAACTTTTGAGTGAATCCGAAATAGAAAATATTCAGCTTCAGTGCCTTAAATTTTTAGCTTTTAAAAGTGAAAAATACAACGGGGGTGAAAGCAGCTCGATAAGAATTGAGGAAGCCGAGAATATTATGAAATCTAATCTTTATACCATTGGCTTATTCCTAAAATCTTTATCGGATAGCGAAGATGCGATTAAGGAGTTAAAGACAACTCCCATTCCCGAGATATATCAAAAAGGAAGAGAACTTATTAACGTAAAAGAACATTCTGCAAAACATATGTATTATAGGGTTAAGTCGAATAAGATTATTAACCCCAATTATGCGTATAATGCAACAATTGACGAACAGGGGATCAGCAGTTTTTTCAAGCTGTATAATCCGGATTACGCAGCACATGAAATATCTGCATCTATTGATTATCAGCTGTGTAATCCCGTTATGGACCTTGTAGGAATCGAGTTTATTCAGAAATACCTCGAAAACTTATATCTTGAAAATGAATTTTGCCGTTGCTTTGAACCCATAAATATTCACCATCTGCTAAGCGGGTATGATGAGGGGTATAAGGATTTATTGATCAATATTTTCGAACAGGTACTGACATCGGCAGTAGGATGTATGCTTACCCATCATTCTGTTTTTAAATTAGATATTTCCCAACGAGAAATTGAACAATTGCATAACGAACTATCTGACGATGATGATCAGTCAATTTCTTTAAGGATTAACAAGGCTGCTGAAATGCTGCTTCAGGAGTTGAAGATTAAAAGTGATTCATTAAAAAAATATATAGAAATGAGTATTCCCAAAATCGCATTAAATATTGTTCAGGCTGTTAGAACAAATACCCTTGGACAAACGTTTGTTTCTGCGATCAATCCTGACCTGAAACCTCGGATCCAGTTTCTTTCCGGCATAAAAATGGAGGATAAAAATTACCGTAAACTAATTAACGAGTTGTTGATATGCCGTTATTCCTCAGATAAGCTTTCCTTAATAAAAGAAAAAGTAAAATCTTTCGAAGATATTGAGGATATTCTGTTTGATGCAAGATTAAACGAAAAAGAAGTTGTCTCTGTCCTCAATATGCTTGGGGATGTTGAGATCGCGGCACTCCTTAAAAGGCACCCCGTTAAATCGGAAATTCATGCTGCCGATTTAACGGAAGCTGAGTATGCGTTAAGAGTATATCTTAAAAGCTACTATGATCAGCTTACTGCCGACCGACAGGGGCAAATTTCTATAATCGAAAATCAGCTTATTGATGAATGAATATTATTTTGAAGTTCTCTCAGACAAGTTGTTTGAGAGAATTTTTTGATTAGAACTGGGTTTGTACCGATTATTATTAAGCTTGTGAAAATGATTATTTTAATAATTCAGAATATTTATTGATTTCTAAATATATGTGGCATATAGTTAGGTTATGGAGATAAATTTATAGATCTGGGAGGGGTAGTCTTATGAAAGCATTTGTATATCATGGACCTAATCAAATGAGCCTTGATGACGTACCTAATCCAAAAATTCTTAAACCGACAGATGCAATAGTTAAAGTAACCACATCAACGATTTGCGGAACTGATAAGCATATTAGACATGGCGGAATGCCTGAAGTTGAACCCGGAAGAGTTATCGGACACGAATTTTGCGGAGAAGTTGTCGAAACCGGAGCAGGCGTAAACAAGTTTAAGGTAGGAGATAAGGTCGCTGTTTCTTGCGTTACACAATGTATGGAATGTTATTACTGTAAACGTGGAGAATATTCACATTGTGAAGATGGCAGCTGGATCTTTGGTTATAAGATAGATGGCTGCCAAGCAGATTATGTTAGAGTTCCCTATGCCGATACAGGGATGTATCTCGTTCCCGCCGGTTTAACGGATGAGGATGTATTGTTTGTCGGTGATATACTTTCCACGGGATATTTCGGAGCAGAAAACGGAAATATTCAGTCCGGAGATACGGTAGCGGTATTTGGATCTGGCCCTGTCGGCATGTGTGCTATGGCAACTGCCCGTCTCTGGGGACCGGCAAGGATTGTCGCTGTAGATATAGATCAATCAAGGCTGGATTTTGCCATTAAACAGGGGTGGGCTGATTACGGTCTGAATCCTAATAATGTAGATGTGACCCAGGCTTTAAAAGATATGACAAATGGTCGCGGGGCTGATGTAACAATCGAGGCCAATGGTTTTGAACCCACTTTCAAAGCTGCGATTGACGGTGTTAAAGCGGGAGGGACTGTTTCATTGATTGGTGTCTTTGAAAAGCCTCAGATCTTAGATATGAAGAATTTATGGATCAAAAATATTACGATTAAAATGGGTCTGGTTAATGCCAATCATATTTCCGGGTTAATTGATCTTATTAAAGAAGGCAAACTCAATATGAAACCCCTCATTACCCATACCTTACCGTTATCACAGGTCGCAGAAGGGTATGATATTTTCGAACAACGCCGTGACAATGCGATTAAAGTCGTATTGAAAGGTGATGTAAAATAATATTTATCTAAATATAGTAAAACTAATAGAGAAGCATCTTTTCTTTCAGCGAAAGAAAAGAGGCTTCTCTAATTTAATATAATTAGCAATTTTTTCTCCCAATTCCCCAGCGAAAAATATCATAACCGGATGTTCCCGATTGCTCAATCGTAAAACCGGAACTGTTAATTAGCTTATGAGGTTCTCTTGTTAAATTGCACCCAGATGCAATCTTAGGCCAAAAGGTATTAGCGGCTTTAAACAGCGAAGAAAGATTTTGGTTCTCGGGCAATACATGATCAATGAAAATAAAAATACCGCCAGGCTTCAGTACGCGCAGTACTTCGTTAATTACAATATCCAGTTTTTTTACGCTGTATAAAACAAGAGTCTCAACAACAGTATCAAAAGATTCATCTGGATAAGGAAGATTCTCCGCTTGACCTTTAATGAGTTGTACAGGAAATGGGGCAGCTGTTTTTAATTCAAAACTTGTTTTTTGATCAAGACCTATTAAATTTTTAATTAAAGCAGGGTTATAATACTGAAAATTTACACCTGTACCATAACCGATTTCAAGTACATTCCCATAAGCCTGGAAAATAATATTTTTTCTGATCTCAGTAAGAATTCCTTTTTCAAGAGGCGACATAAAGATATCATAAAAATTCATAAATAACTCCTATCTCGATTTTTTATATTATAGTACAATTTAAAGGGAAAGCGCCAGCTTGCCAGTTAATTATTATATTTATATGGAGAATTTAGTTAAATGAATGAACAAAAAAGAGTACTGGCAATTCATGATATATCGTGTGTAGGAAGATGTTCTCTCACCGTTGCATTGTCGATTCTTTCAGGTTGAGCGAGCAATACCTTATCTCATTAAAAAATTAGGGTTAACATCGAATCCTGTTTTGCCAATGATTTAGTATGTTAAAATAAGAATTGAATACTCAATTAAATAATTTCTTTTTCCCGAAAAGTGTTGGAGGAATTACAGAAGTCTTAAAGAATCTAAAAAATATATATTTTAATAGATAAGCAAGAAATAAGTTGTAATTTGAAGCTAAATCAAGGGGGAGAAACAGAGTTATATCTTGTTAGCTTGACTCTTCATGTTTATGTAGTTTGAGAGATAAAACACAGCTATAACGACTAAGTTTATATGTGTGGAAAAACTCAGGTTCCGATTGAAAACCAGGAGGGAAAAGAACATGATGGTTAATTTTCAATCTTCTTCATCGGAAATAAGCATGGCATGGAATCAATTTATTACGGATGGTATTTCCCAAAATAGAGCAGTTGCCCCTGAGATCATGGAGTCCTGGCAAAGATGTTATAAAGCCGGAGTCAATCCATATGGAGGAAAAGCCTGTCGTGTTTTGAGTTTGACAGAACTCAAGAATTTACTTGCTAAACGGAAAGATATTATTGATATAGCACAGCCCTTTATGCTAAAGCTGTATGAATTTGTAAGGGGTTCTGGGTTCATTGTTATGTTAACGGATGAACGAGGTTATATCATGGAAAATTTCGGCGACGAAGACATCATGGAGAAAGCACAAGAGTTATATTTTACAAAAGGTGCGGATTGGACGGAAGAATCGGTTGGCACGAATGCTATTGGAACCGCTGTTGTTTTGAAAAAACCTATGCAGATTTCTGGGGCTGAACATTATTGTTTAAAGCACCAAGCGTGGACATGTTCAGCGTCCCCGATTTTTAATAAAAGAGGAGAGATGATAGCGATTCTGGATATGTCCGGGCCATTAAACGGGACGCACCTGCATACGCTGGGGATGGTTGTGGCCTCTGTCGAGGCTATAATGGACCAGATGGAGCTACGTGAGAAAAATCGAGAATTGATGATAGCCAATAATCGATTGGTGGATATATTCAAGACGATGTCCGAAGGGGTTATGATCATTAATGAATACGGAATAATTGTGCGGGTAAACCCTGTAGCGGAACAAATTTTTGGGAATCCAGCTCACGATTTAGTAGGTAAAGGGATTAAACAAATTCTGGGCAGGGATGCACAGGGAATAGAGAAAAGTATTGGGCGACAAGAATCCTTTAATGATCTTGAGGTTATGGTAGATACCGCAGATGGGCGGATTCATTGCTTATCATCAGGGGTTCCCATTGAAGATAACGGGATATCAACAGGTGCAGTCATTATGGTTCGTCCTATGGAAAAGGTACAAAAGCTGGTCAACCGTTTTAGTGGTGCTCAAGCTGTATTTCATTTCAAAGATGTTATTGGCAAAAGCCAGGAGAAATGGTGAACGTGATTCGTGTAGCATCTCTGGCTGCTGTTGGTGAAGCTAATATATTATTAGAGGGCGAAAGCGGAACGGGCAAAGAGGTATTAGCCCAAGCTATTCATAATCGCAGTCCACGCCGGAAAGGACCTTTTGTAGCAGTTAATTGCGGAGCTATCCCACGAGAGTTGATAGGAAGCGAAATATTCGGCTATACGGATGGAGCATTTACCGGGGCAAAACGTGGAGGAAGACCGGGCAAATTTGAACTTGCAGCCAAAGGGACTCTCTTTTTGGACGAAATAGGGGATATGCCCCTAGAGCAACAGGTTGCATTGCTGCGCGTCCTTCAGGACAAAAAGATTTCTCGTATTGGTGACGATAAGATTATCCCGGTGGATTTTCGGGTTATTTGTGCTACAAACAAGAATTTAGAGGAAGAGGTTGATAAAGGAAATTTTCGTAAAGATCTATATTATCGGATTAATGTAGTCAAAATTACGATACCTCCATTGCGTGAGCGACCAGAGGATATTCATGAATTATTTGACCATTTCATGACGGCTATTGGCGGAGAAAAGGTTAAAACTGTTGACCCTCAGGTTATCGAAGCTTTAATACGTTATTACTGGCCGGGTAATGTACGTGAATTACAGAATGTGGTAGAGCGGATTATGAGTATGGTCGATTGTGATTTTATAGGTTTGGAGCATTTGCCGCCCTCTATTATTAAATCAAATGAAAACAGGATACAACCGTATTCATTGTCAGCAGCTCGGGAAAGCCAAGTTTACACGGCACGAGAGAAAAGAAAGATACTTCAGGCGGAAAGTGAGTACCGAGAATTAATGACTTGTTTAAGTAAATATGGGGGGAATATCAGCGAGATAGCAAAAGAAATGGGAATTTCACGAAATACGGTTTACCGAAAAATGAGACAATATCATATTGATTATTAAATAGGTTATACCTTTTACATCAATGTCACATAAATGAAATATGAATGTGACATTGATATTACACATTATAGAAATTGGAAACTTTACTAAAACGATAAAACATATAAAAGTTAGTTTGTAAACCACCTAATGGGTGGTTTTTTTGTGTTAATCTAAACTTCTTCTAAACTTTTGAATTGGCATAATGTTTGCATTATTCATATCTGGGACCTGATTTACAAGGAAGGAGCGAATGCACTTGTGATAGAGAGGATTATCACAAATAAAAATTTGTATATTTGAGAAGGAGGTAAACTCATGGCAGGCAAATCAGGACAAGAAAAAAATCTGTCCAGACGGTCTTTCCTTAAATTTGTGGGAGGAGCAAGTCTAGCGGGTGTCACACTAAACTTGGCTGGTTGCGGTGAACCGCTTACAGCAGACAAAGCTGTTGGTGGAAAAGGCTGGATGCCAACACAATACAATATACCCGGGAGCTGGCCAACCAGTGTTCGCGGCCGCGTTCCAATTGATTCAGTAAACCCCTCAATTATTAGAGATGACCAAAAATGTATTCTTTGTGGTCAATGTATTGAAGTATGTAAAAATATTCAATCCGTGTATGGAAATTACGAGCTGCCGATTAAAAACGAAATTGTTTGTGTCCATTGTGGACAATGTACTCAATGGTGTCCTACCGGAGCCATTTCCGAACGGGATGATAGTGATAAAGTACTTAAAGCTATCGCAGATCCGAATATCACAGTTGTAGTTCAGACTGCACCGGCTACTCGTATTGGTCTCGGTGAAGAATTCGGCATGCCGGTTGGAACTAATGTTCAGGGTAAACAAGCTGCTGCCTTGAGAAAATTAGGATTTGATTCAATTTTTGATACTATTTTTACAGCGGACCTAACCATTATGGAAGAAGGTACTGAACTTGTTAAACGGGTTAAAGGTGAATTGAAAAAACCTATTCCTCAGCTGACATCATGTTGCCCGGGTTGGGTTAAATTTGTTGAATATTTTTATCCTGATCTTATTCCTAATTTATCATCAGCAAAGTCTCCTCAGCAGATGGAAGGAGCTTTAATTAAAACCTATTTTGCTGAAAAGAAAAAAGCAGACCCCAAAAAGATCTTTTCAGTATCCATCATGCCTTGCACAGCGAAGAAATTTGAATGTAAACGACCTGAAATGGTCTCAGCCAGTAAAAATATAAAAGACAGTAATGTTTCACCCGATGTGGATGTAGTTCTAACAACAAGAGAACTGGCCAGAATGATCAAGAGAGCGGGTATCGATTTCGTTTCTCTTCCTGACGACCCGTACGATCAACTGATGGGTTCCGGATCAGGTGCAGGGGTAATTTTCGGTACCACCGGCGGTGTCATGGAAGCTGCAGTTCGTTCTGCCTATTATCTTATCACTGGGCAGCAGCCCCCTTCAGCACTTTGGGATTTAACACCTGTAAGAGGAATGCAGGGGGTTAAAGAGGCAAAAGTTAATATTCCCGGTGTTGGTGATGTAAAGGTAGCTGTTATTTCCGGTCTGGCCAATGCCAGAACGGTTATGGATCAGGTTAGAGCAGGTCATGCTCCATGGGCGTTCATTGAAGTCATGGCTTGTCCCGGAGGCTGTCAATATGGCGGCGGACAACCCCGTTCATCGGCTCCTCCTTCGGACGAAGTCCGAAATAAACGGGCTGAATCTTTATACAATATTGATGCTAATGCAAAATTGCGCAATAGCCATGATAATCCCGAAATTAAACAAATCTATGCAGATTTCTTAACCACTCCTATGAGCGAAAAAGCGGAAGAACTTCTGCATACAAAATATACTTCTAGGGCTGCAGAGCTTGTTGCTAAAAAGTCTGGAAGCCAATTATCTTAAGTTCAGGGGGTGAAAGAAGATGGCAAAGGGAGTACTCGTAGATATACCGAAATGCATAGGATGTGAAAGTTGTACGGTAGCCTGCAAATTATGGAATGAACTGGAATGGGATCCGCAGGAAAAGGCTAAAACAGCTGCAGACAGAGCTAAGGAGCCCAACAAAGGATTATGGCCTGAAGAATGGACCTCCATTAATCGTTATGAGTTGCAGACGAAAGAATCAACAGTTTGGAGATTTGTCAAAACGCAATGTTTTCACTGTGAAGAGCCTGCCTGTGTCTCCGCTTGTTTTTCCAAGGCAATCCAGAAGCTTCCTCAGGGACCGGTCATCTATGATCAGAATCTGTGCGTAGGTTGCCGTTACTGCATAATGGCTTGTCCATTTGACATCCTGAGATACGAATGGAAGAAAGCCATTCCTGGAGTAAGGAAATGCCAGATGTGTCCGACAAGAGTAGCCAACAACCAAGAACCGGCATGTGTCGCAGCGTGCCCGACGGGAGCCATAACCTTTGGGGACAGAGACCAATTGCTGGCAGAAGCGAAAAAGAGAATCCAAGAAAACGGTTATATAGATAGAGTATTTGGAGAAAAAGAAGGAGGGGGAACATCCTGGCTTTATATTTCGGATACACCATTTGAACAGATGAGATTCAGAACGGATGTGACAACTAAGCCGTTGCCTTCTTACACAGAGAAATATATGAAAATCACACCCTTTGTGGGAATAGGCTGGGCAGCTATATTGGCGGGATTATATGTTTATTTTAATAAAAAAAAGGGACCTCTTGATTAATACAGCAAAAAATTTGAATGGAGGGAAAATATATGGAAACTGCTCGGAAGAGATGGAGTTTTAGAATAACTCCCATGAGACTGGTGTTTATGGCCATAGCCGCCGTAGCCATAGCCGTTATCCTGGTACGTTTTGTATCAGGCCTGGGAGCGACAACCAACCTAAACGACCAGTGGCCATGGGGACTGTGGATCGCATTTGACGTACTGTTAGGGGTAGCCCTGGCAGGAGGCGGATATGGAGTAGCCCTTATCGTGTACGTATTACGCCGGGATCAGTTTTATCCAATAGCCAGAAGTACAATGCTGACGTCATTATTAGGGTATGTAATCGTAGTGCTCGGGTTATTGATTGAAGTAGGGCAATGGTTCAACTTCTGGAGACCCTATGTATCATGGGGACATGCCAGCGTATTGTTTGAAGTTTTCTGGTGTATTTCCATGTATACTATTATTCAGATCTTGGAATTCGGCGAAATAGGAACTGAGACAGTATTTAAAGGTTTCCACAAATACCTGAAGAAAGCAATGCCTGTTCTGCTGGTCATCGGTATTACTCTGCCGACCCTGCACCAATCCTCGTTGGGCGGCCTTTTTTACCTCATGGTAGGCAAAGAAAATCCGCTTTGGTGGTCAGTGTTGCTGCCGCCGTTCTTCCTGTTATCCTCATTTTTTGTCGGGCCAGGAATGATTATTATCGAAAGCAGTCTCACCGGGAAGGCATTCGATCATCATGTCGATATCTCTGTCTTAAGAGGGTTGGTCAGAATATCGGGTGGAGCAATGCTCTTGTATTTGCTCTTAAAGCTCGTGGATATGGCAGTAAAAGGAACCTTTCCTAATGTTTTTGCCTTTGATTTCCCTAGCATCATGTTTCTGATCGAATTGTTTTTTGGTGTAATAATACCCATCATCATAGCCTTTAGTTCCATGTCCGGCACTCGCAAAGGCCTGCTCTGGTTTGGAATACTGGATGTAGCCGGAGTAATTCTAAACAGGTTTAACGTATTGTTCACAGGAATGGGAAAATATCTGAATCAATACGGCGGACATTATTTCCCCGCTTGGACAGAGATTATAGTAAGCTTAGGACTTATATCAATCGCTTGTTTAATATATCTGTTCATCGTAGAAAACTTCAATATTATCAATCATAGTGGATCAGAATCTATGAATGGTGATATGACCGGAGAGAAGATTACGCTTTCAGCGTAAGCCCCACTCAATCTTAAAAATCTCCTTATATATGTCACATCAATGTAACATATATGACATAAGAATGTGACATCGATATTACACGCAGAGTATTAAACGAGGAAAGATCCATAAAAAGATAGCTTAAAAACCACCTAATGGGTGGTTTTTTTGTCCGATTAAATTATTTTAAAAGGTACTGAGCTTATGCAAATAAGCATGGATGCCTTCATGTACTAAAAAGAACTTTCGTAAAAAATTTTTGCGATTTGAATTGGCATAATGTTTGCATTATTCATAACTATGAAGCCGATTAGAATATTAAATTGAGCTTCATTTACAAGAAAGGAGCGAATATTGTGAGTCTGCAGCGCTATATTGTCGAAATTGGTACTGGGGCTGATTTGCATGGAGGAGATGTAACCAAAGCCGCGCAAAAGGCTATTAAGGATGCCGTATCTCATAGCTGCCTATGCGGATTATTTGACATTATGGGAATTCAAAATCCCAATGAGATGGTCATTAAGGTTAAAGTAGCTTGTCCTTATCCGGAAAAGCTGAATCATGAAGAAGTTTTAAAAGCTGTGCCATTCGGTTCAACACAGTTGGAAACTGTCCCAGGAGGGCTTACGGTACGTGGATTGGATTTGCCGGAACTGGGAGAAGGGGACACGATCGTGGTGGCTGTTGCAGCCTTAACCGTTTATGTTAATACGAAAAACTGAGCCGCTTAAAACCTGGGAATCCTATACGATTTCCGAAAGGCGGAGAAAGGAGGCGTTGATAACCAGCAAATATAAGAGGGCCACGATCCTGTTAGCCAAACCTTAGAAGTATCCCAATCAATAAATAAGGAGGAAACCTAAATGGATCTCAAAAAAGAACAATTACTGGACATGTACAAGAAAATGTGTACGATTAGGGCCTTTGAGTCAAAGATTGTAGAAATCTTTGCAGCAGGAAAAATCCCAGGGTTTGTTCACTTGTATCTCGGAGAGGAAGCGGTTGCAACCGGTGTTTGCGCTAATCTGGAAACAAAGGATTATATCGCAAGTACTCACAGGGGACATGGTCATTTGATCGCCAAAGGCGGGGATTTGAAATTGATGATGGCCGAAGTATTTGGGAGAACCACGGGATATTGCAAAGGTAAAGGCGGTTCTATGCACATCGCCGATGTAGATTTAGGAATATTGGGGGCAAATGGTATCGTTGGTGCGGGTATGCCGATTGCTACCGGTGCTGCATTTGCCTGTAAATATAAGAACACGGGTGCGGTAGCCGTCGCCTTTTTCGGAGACGGCGCATCCGACCGTGCGACTTTCCATGAATCCTTAAATTTGGCCTCAACCTGGAAGCTGCCGGTTGTTTTCCTTTGTGAAAATAATGGCTGGGCTATTTCGAATTCGCAAAAGACCCACCAAAATATTACCGATATTTCTGACCGGGCCAGTGGTTATGGTATCCCCGGCGTTTCTGTTGACGGTAATGATGTCGTCGCTGTCTATGAGGCTGCAGGTGCTGCCATCGAACGGGCAAGAAAAGGGGACGGCCCGACTTTAATCGAGTGCAAAACATGGAGACATCGCGGACATTTCGAAGGTGATCCCGGTGCTTATAAAGATCCCAAGGACCAAGAAGAATGGCTGAAAAAAGACCCTATTCCAAGATTAGAAAAGAATCTGCTCAAACTCAACTATGCCACCCAAGATGAGCTGAATAAGATTAAGGCTGAAACTGAAGCGGAAATCGAAGAAGCGGTTAAATTCGCTGAAGCGAGCCCTCAGCCAGATCCTAAAGAACTCTTTACAGATGTTTATGCAGATTAATTAAGGAAGGGTGAAAAAAATGAAACAAATGACTTATGCTGAAGCCATTAGAGATGGAATGCGGGTAGAGATGCAAAGAGACCCGAACGTTTACTTAGCGGGTGAGGATGTAGCCCAATTCGGCGGTTGTTTTGGGGTTACCGGCACGTTATATGACGAGTTCGGACCAAAACGGGTTTTAAATACGCCGATCAGCGAAGCAGCAATTGTCGGGCATGCGGTAGGTGCTGCCGCCGCCGGACTGAGACCTATTGCTGAGATCATGTTTGTGGATTTTATGGGTTGCTGTATGGATGAACTTTTTAACCAGGCCGCTAAAATGCGCTATATGTTTGGCGGGAAAGCAAAAGTTCCGATGGTCGTTCGGACACCATGCGGAGCAGGGATGGGGGCAGCAGCCCAGCACTCACAGAGTATAGAATCATGGTTTACGCATATTCCCGGGATTAAGACGGTTATGCCGTCGACTCCTGCAGATGCTAAAGGCTTAATGGCTGCAGCAGTTCGGGATGATAATCCAGTCGTATACATCGAGCATAAACAATTGCTGGGTGTTTCCGGAGACGTACCGGAAGGTGAATACGTGGTTCCGCTTGGCAAAGCGGATATTAAACGCGAAGGCTCCGATATTACCATTGTAGCTTGGTCATGGATGATTCAAAAAGCGTTGGCAGCTGCCGAACAGCTAGCAGGAAAAGGGATTAATGCCGAAGTTATTGATCCCCGCACCCTTATTCCGCTAGACAAGGATGCCATATTAAAATCGGTATCTAAAACCGGTAAATTGCTTATCGTCCATGAAGAAGTGAAAACAAGCGGCTTCGCAGGCGAAATTGCTGCGATTGTTGCTGATGAAGGCTTTGATTATCTTGATGCTCCTATTAAGAGAGTCACAGCCCCGGATACTCCTATTCCGTTTAGCCCTGTTCTGGAAGCTGCTTATATTCCGAGTGAGGAAAAAATTGTTAAGGCAGTAGAGGAAATGTTCTAAGACTTTTTACCGTAGGGAGGGCGCAGCATGGCTTCTGTTGGAATTATAGCTAATCCGGCTTCAGGCAAAGATATTCGGCGTTTGGTGGCTTACGGTATTTGCTTTGATAACCTGGAAAAGGTCAATATTGTTAAGCGCTGCCTGCTGGCGTTAGCTGCCACTGGTGTGGATCGGGTTATGTACATGCCTGACTATTATGGAATTGTTCCCCGGGCTGTTGAGGGATTATCCAAAGATCATCAATTACCGATAGATATTGTGGAAGCGGATATTGAAATGACAGGAACTCAAATTGACTCTGCCCATGCTGCCCTCAAGATGAATCAGGCAGGAATCGGTTGCATTATCACATTGGGCGGAGATGGGACGAACCGCATGGTGGCTAAAAATTGCGGGGATATTCCTCTCCTGCCTATTTCCACAGGAACGAATAACGTCTTCCCGCAAATGGTGGAAGGGACCATCGCCGGTTTAGCCGCGGGAGTAGTGGCACGTGGTTTGGCTGACTTCCCCGCTGTACACCCGACAAAGAAAATCGTCGTTCTGAAAAACGGTAAACCTGTGGATATGGCTCTGATTGATGCGGTTGTTCTTAAAGATATATTTATCGGATCGAGAGCAATTTGGGATGAAGAGCGCATTCGGAAAGTGGTTGTTACACGAGGTGAACCGGACAATATCGGAATATCATCGATTGCCGGCAATTTGCATCCGATCGGGATAACGGAAGACAAAGGGATGGCCATTGATATCGGTCCTGGAAACATAAGTTTGATTACACCGATTGCACCGGGTTTAATCAGACCTATAAAAGTTGCGGATTACAAAATTTTAGAGATCGGTGAAGAGGTAAAAGGAGAAACGGGACCTTTGGTCATCGCTCTTGACGGGGAAAGAGAAGTTGAGGTAGGCGAAGGGGAGGAAGCCTCGTTTAAGCTGACCTTCGACGGACCGCGGGTGGTGGATCCCCGGCAGGCTTTACGCCAAGCTGTGGCTAAAGGCTATTCTCAAGGTGAACAGGCACTTGGAAAATTACACTGGCTTAAGGAGGAAAACTAGATGGCAACAGCAATTTCAATGCCCAAACTAGGCCTGGCCATGAAAACCGGGACTGTGGGCAAGTGGCTTAAACAAGAGGGAGACAGTATCAAAAAAGGGGAAGCCTTGGTCGAAGTCATGACCGATAAAATTACGAATAAGGTCGAGTCTCCGGCTGAGGGAATTCTTTTAAAAATTGTTGCGGCGAAAGGAACTAAGCTTCCAGTAGGCGGACTAATGGGAGCTATTGGCGAAGCGGGCGAAGATATCTCAGCAATTTTAGCTGCGGGCCCGGTGGTTGAAGGTGCAGCGGAACCCAAAGGTAAAGCAAAGGCAGCGGCTTCGGATGGAGGAGTAAAATCAGCATCTCCGGATGGAAAAGTGAAAATTTCCCCTGCGGCCCGTAAGCTTGCTGAAGAGAATGGAATCGATTATACCCTTGTCAGCGGTACAGGACCCGAAGGAAGGATTACCAGGGAAGATGTTGAAAAAGCCATTGAAGAAGGGGTGGGTTCAGCAGATGATCGTCCTACGCTGAAAGTAATGCCTTACGAGGGCATGAGAAGAGCTATCGGCGAAAATATGCTGGCCAGCTGGACTTCGAATGCCAAAGTAACCCATCATGTCAGCGTTGATATGTCTGGAATACTTGCCCTTCGCAGAAAAATCAACGAAGGGCTTAAAGATAAAGATAGAATTTCAGTTACGGCGCTGTTGACCAAAGCAGTAGCCCGGGCGATTGAAATCAATCCAAGTGTCAATATGACTCTGGATGGCGACGAAATCAAAACTCTCCAGGAAATCAATATTGGGATGGCTGTAGCTGTTCCCGATGGACTGATCGTACCTGTTATTCGAAAGGCAAATGAGAAAAAACTCACCCAGTTGAACGAGGAAATTAAAGATCTGGCTAAACGCGGCCGCAGGAATAAACTCAACGTGGATGAAATGAACGGCGCGACCTTTACCATTACCAATCTAGGGGGGTATGGTTCGGTAGATTGGTTTACGCCGATTATCAATCCGCCGGAGGCTGCAATTTTAGGAGTGGGCAGAACGGTGGATAAACCCGTCGTTGTTGGAGGCGAGGTTGTTGTTCACCCAATGATGGGACTTTCCCTATCATTTGATCATCGTATCCTTGATGGTGCCCCGGCAGCAGAATGGCTGGCTGTTCTTATTCAACTGATTGAAAATCCCCAAAAAATATTTATCTAAAATAAATAAAGTTTATTCAATTTCAAGGAGGAATACGCAATGGCAAAGGATCCTAATGAATTATTGACCGATATGTTTTCCGGAATAGCGGCAGTGGGCGAGGAAAATCCCGAACTCAACGCAGCCTTTGTCCAGATGGATCAAGCGGCTTATGTTGAAGGTGAATTGGAACGCAAATATAAAGAGCTTATGGGTTTAGCGATTGCCTTATATGCAAGATGCGAATATTGTATTACCCTTCATGTCAAAAATGCTTTGAATGAAGGGGCCAATCGAGATGAAATTCTCGAAACAGCTTCAGTCGCTGTAGCTTTTGGCGGATCTCCATCTATGGCGTATGCGGCAACAACGCTAATGAATGCTTTGAATGAATTTGAAGACTAAAATTTGAGGATGAGGGGGGGATGGTATGACCAGGAAAGGATATTGTTTGGAATTAGGCACCGAGGAATACGGAGAGATTTTTACGCTGCAGCAGGAGCTTAACCAAGCACGCAGAAACGAAATCATACCGGATATCGTCATTTTTCTGGAACATCATCCCTGCTTTACCATCGGAAGACGCGGAGGCTTCGATCATATTCTCGTCAGTAAAGCATTTCTGGAGGAACAAGGGATCAAAGTCTATGAAACAGACCGGGGAGGGGATATCACTTACCATGGTCCCGGCCAATTGGTTTGTTACCCTATTCTGGATCTGACGGGTTTTGAACGTGATGTCCATTTATATGCCCGCCGGATGGAAGAAACATTGATTAGAACCCTTAATACTTTCGGTATTGCTGCGGGGCGCAAAAAAGAATATCCCGGGGTATGGGTAGGATCCGCTAAGATCGCTGCCGAGGGCATTGCGGTTCAGCATTGGGTCACGATGCATGGTGTAGCCCTGAATATTTCTCCAGACTTAAACCATTTTTCATTTATTATTCCCTGCGGTATTTCGGCTTCAAGCTTGGGAGTGACTTCGATGGAAAAAATTCTTGGCCATACTGTTGATTTTGCTCAAGTGAGAAAAGAAATGCGTCATCAGTTGAGTGAAGTCATGGATCTGGAATTGGAAGATGTAACTCTGAAAAACGTTAAGGACATGTTAGAAGGTGCATGCAATGAATAGACCGGATTGGCTGACGATTGAAGCCCCAAGTCCAGAAAAATTGGACAGTATGAAAAAGTTATTGGATGCAGGACATCTCCATACGGTTTGTGAAGGGGCGGACTGTCCAAACATTGGCGAATGTTTTGCGCATAAAACGTGTACCTTTATGATCCTCGGAGATGTATGTTCACGTAATTGCCGGTTTTGTGCGGTCACTCATGGACGGCCGGTGCCCGTTGATCCCGAGGAACCTCAAGGTGTCGCCTTAACCGCTCGGCAGCTGAATTTGCGTCATGTGGTCGTTACATCAGTGACAAGAGATGATCTGGCTGACGGCGGAGCGGGACATTTTGCGGATACAATCAGGGCGATTCGCCAAGCGATGCCTGATATCACCGTTGAAGTTCTTATTCCTGATTTCAGGGGAAAGAAGGAAGCCCTGCAGAGGGTGGTTGATGCCCATCCTGATGTGATCAATCACAATGTGGAAACGATTCCCCGTCTGTATTCGACGGTTAGACCTCAGGCCATTTATGAACGTTCGCTGGAGTTGCTGCAAAGGGTGAGTGCATCGGGAATATTATCTAAATCAGGACTCATGCTTGGATTGGGAGAAACGACAGATGAAGTGCTGAAGGTTATGGAGGACTTGCGAGCTGCCCGTTGCGACATGCTGACTCTTGGTCAATATTTAAGTCCCTCACCTGCTCATCATCCCGTAATTGAATATATTCATCCCAAGACCTTTGATTGGCTTAAGCAAGAAGCCTGTAACATGGGTTTTCTGGAGGTTAATGCCGGGCCTTTGGTTCGGAGTTCTTATCATGCAGCCCGTGCCCTTTCCAGTATTGATGAGAGAAGAAAGGGGATAAAGATCCATGGCTAAAGTGGATAAATATGATATGCCGGATGACCTCTATTACACGACTGATCATGCCTGGGTAAAAATAGAAGGTCAGCAGGTACGTGTAGGGGTAACGGATTTTATGCAGCAGCTGGCAGGCAATATTACGTTTGTGAGAGTACCCCGGGCCGGCAAGGATTTTGAAGCCGGAAAAACGCTTTGCTCCATGCAATCCGGTAAATGGGCCGGAAAAATAACCATGCCCATTGCCGGAAAAGTTGTTGATGCAAATAAGGACTTAGCTTCGGCACCCAAACCCTTAAACGATGATCCCTATGGACAGGGCTGGATTGCCGTTATCGAACCGACGAATATGGCTGACGTTCAAGCCAATTTGCTTTATGGCGATAAAGCCATCGCATTTTTAAAAGAGGAAATTGCCAAACATCCTCAATAAGCCAGGTAAGGGGGAATAATGGGTGAATACCGAAATTATTCAAGAAATCCTGGATCAATACGGGGACCGTGCGACAAATTCAATATTTGAAAGATCGTTTTATACCCGTGATTTGGCCCCGGTACCCGAATTGCTGGTCGGGCCTCTATTTAGGACTTTGCCGGATATAGTCATTCGTCCAGAGAGCACGGAAGAAGTTGCTGGAATCATGAAGACTGCCTTTAAACACAATGTTCCAGTGACTCCCCGCGCCGGCGGTTCGACGGTTTATTTCAATTCAGTGCCGATCCATAAAGGAATTTTAATGGATCTGAACGTGTTAAAAGGAGTTGCTGCTGTAGACGAGACAGCCATGACGGTTACGGTCAAACCCGCGACAACCTGGATCGAATTAGACCGTTATTTAAGTACTAAAGGCTTAGCTCCCAAATCGTTTCCGAGCAGTACGCCGGCAGCTACTATTGGGGGCTGGTTTTGTATGATGGGTTATGGGATCGGAAGCCTGAAATATGGCAGCCTTCTTTCTCAAGTCCGGTCGATTGAAGTGGTAACGCCTGAAGGTGAAGTCCTTCATCTAACCAAGGAAACACAACCTTCTTTAGATTGGTATGCCGCTTCGGAAGGAACTCTGGGAGTTGTTACACAGCTTGAAGTAGAAGTTAGAAGACGGAATGACATGAAACATTTTTTGCTTCAATTTGCCAGTCCCGCAGAGCTGCGGACAGCGATGCAAGCGATTATCAAGGCAGCAGAAGTTCCTTTCAATATGCACTTTACCGATCAAGAATGTCTAAAAGGAATGAATGCGCTTGGAATTGCACCGGGAGGCTTAACGGAAGGCTATCTTCTTGCAGTTGACTATGAAGGTTCAGAGCAGGAATTGGAGCTGGCTCGGACGATTATTCAATCCATCGCGGAGAAAACTCAATCGGTTACGCTTCTGCAAAATGAAACCGCAGAGCTGGAATGGGAAGAAAAATTTAAAGCGATGAGACTCAAAAGAGGCGGCCCTTCGCTATTAGGAGCGGAAATTTGGCTTCCGATCAAGAATCTGCCGGAATACCTTGCTGATGTTCAGAAAATGTCCCGCAGCTACAATTTAGATCTATTCTCTTACGGGCATGTTGTTACTCCGGAATATGCGACAGTCATGACGACCTTTAATGCGGATGAACTGTATACCATAAGATATATTATCAATCTCAGTCTGGTTAAGAAGCTTCATGATATCGGCTATCACTATGGAGGCTGCCCATACGGCATCGGGTTATGGAACGCGCCGATGGTGGGACGGATTCACGAGTCTTCCGAACTCAATAAACTTAAAAAAATTAAGAGTGACCTTGATCCAAAAGGAATTATGAATCCAGGGAAAGTTTATCGCGCACCTTTTATCTTAAATCCGTTTAACTATACTTTAGCCATGGATGTTCTGGCCGGCATAAGAAAAGTATTGGGGAAGGGGTGGTAACCGATGAGCCAAGAGACAGAAAATCTGTACACGACCCTGGAAAAGGAATCTCTGATCTGTGCCCGCTGCGGTTACTGCCGTACGGATTGTCCAACATACAAGGTTATCGGCTGGGAATCGGCAAGTCCGCGTGGCAAGGTGAGCCTCAGCCGTGAGATTTTTGCCCATAAAAAGCAAGGTGATCTTCCCGAAGATTTTGTGCAGAGAATTTCACAATGCACCTTGTGCGGAGCCTGCTCTGTGGCCTGTTCAACAACGATTGATCTGCGCACGTTATGGCTGGACCTGCGCAAACGCATTGCGGAATCAGGGAAAGAGCCTAAGGCTTATAAAAAACTCCGGGATACTTTAGAAACCAATAAAAATATCACGAATTTCAGTAATGACGACCGGCTGGAGTGGGCTCAGGATTTGGATGAGCCTGAATCGTTAGAGCCGCGCTCCGGAGCTGATGTATGTTATTTCGTGGGGTGTGTTTCCTCCTTCTTTCCGCAGGCGGCGGAAGTCCCGCTGGCGACAGCGGAAATTTTGACTAAAGCTGGATGCGACTTTACGACGATGGGCGGGGAAGAATGGTGCTGTGGATTTCCTTTGCTTGGAGCAGGCTTTGTCAACGATGCTCAGAAATTTATCCGCCATAACGTCGAAAAAATTAAGGAAATGGGGATTCATACTTTAATTGCCAGTTGTCCCTCCTGCTATCATGTGTGGAAACATGACAGCGCGGAAGCTCTGAAGGGTTATGACCTGGAAATCATGCACACGACGGAATATTTAGCGCATTTAATTAAAGAAGGAAAAATCGAACTCAATGAACTGGATGAAGTAGTCACGTATCACGATCCTTGTGATTTAGGGAGAAACAGCGGAATTTATGATGCACCTCGTGAAATCATTAATAGTATCCCCGGCATCAAGTTCGTAGAAATGGCGCATAACAAAGAATATTCGTTATGCTGCGGCGGGGGAGGAAATCTTCAGAGCGTCGATCCCGAGAATGCAGCGAAGATAGCCGCTCTTCGCGTCGAAGAGATCCAGGCAACAGGTGCAACCATTGTGGTTTCAGCCTGTCAGCAATGTGAACAGATGTTGACTGCCGCGATCCAAAAAGCAAATCTGCCCATCCGAGTATTGGATATCAGCCAATTGATCTTAGAAGCCCTGTAGTATTATTCATTTTAATAAGGCTAGGAGTAGATTGATATGAAATTAAAGGCAGCCTTTATTTTTATTGCCCCAGAGGCAGATTATCAAAAAAACAGAGCCGTCGTAGAGACTCCCCAAGTGGATTTGACCATAGTAGGGGTTAAGGATTATGCTATGGCCTCAACCGCGGCCAAAGAACTTGTGAATGAGGGAATTGGGGCTATTGAATTATGCGGAGGCTTTGGGATTATCGGTACCGCTGAGGTGAAAAAAGCAGTGGGTGCTAAGGCCGTTGTAGGGGTCGTACGTTTTGACAATCATCCCGGACTGAGCTTCAAGAGCGGGGACGAGGTGTTTTAGTCATACGTTAGGAATAGGGAACTAAAGATTTTGGCGGGAGGTTGCTTGAGTGGACTTGTATGACCTAGGGGAAGTGAGCTGGTGGGAGTCGCAATGCTTTTATCATGCCATGGCTTACCTGGGGCGGGAAGGGGTAATCCTTTGCTATCCTTCATCCCCGTATGTTTGCTTAGGACTGCATGATGACTTGGATCAGGAAATAAACAGGGAGTATTGTGAACGGCAAAGTATCCCGTTATTCAGGCGTGAGACCGGCGGCGGCGTAGTTTATCTCGACAACCGGCAGGTATTTTTTCAGCTTGTAATGAGACGGGATAATCCATGCTTACCCTTGCGGCGAACCCGTTACTATGAGCAATTTTTACAACCGGCTATTTCTGCATACCGTTACTTTGGCCTCCCGGCAAAACTTAAACCTCCTGCAGACATTGCGGCAGAAGGACGTAAATGTTCCGGAAATGCGAGCGGAGATATCGGCATGTGTACAGCTTATGTCGGTAATATTTTATTGGATTTTGACTATACCATCATGAGCAACATCTTAAAAGTACCCAACAGCCAATTCCGTGAGTATTTACGTCAAGCTATGCAATCCAATATGACAACGCTGAAGGATTGGGTCAATTTCCCGGTAGCATATGCTGATATCGCAGCTCTGCTTGTTGAAGGATTTAAAAGACAATGGGGTGACCTAGAGGCCAGGACGCCGGATCATGAAATAATAAATAAAGCTAAGGAAATCTACATGAGGATGAGTGCTGAAGAATGGCTGGAAATGCCCGGCAGAAAAAATTCAGAACGAAAAATCAAAATTGCCGAAGATGTTTTTTTGCTGGAAAGGAAAATGGGCTCAGACAGGAGTTTAGTAGTCTTGCTGCGCAATGGAAAGGTAGATCAAATACAAATTTACAACAAGTCGAATAGTTTCCCCTCACGGGTTGATTCTTTAATCGGATGTGAATGGAATGAAGAATTACTTACCGGAATAACAGGTGAAGCTACTTAGACGGGGAGGTATGGAGATGGCCTTAGAATATGCAATACCTGAAAACTTATTTTATGATACGCATGATTTTTGGGTTAAAGTTACAGGCGGAGAGGCTATTATTGGACTTTCTGATTATGGGCAAAGCAATACCGGCGATGTCCTCTATTTGGAGCTTCCTCACGAGGGAGAGATCATTAATAGGGGCGATAAGCTGGGATCGATTGAATCCGGAAAGTGGGTAGGCAATCTGATTGCGCCTTTATCGGGAACGATTATGGAGACCAATAACGATGCTGTTATTCATCCGCGCAAGGTTAATGCCGACGCTTATGGAGAAGGCTGGATGTGCAGGATTAAGTTAAGCAATTCTGACGAACTCAAATTATTGATGACTTCGAAGGGATATACAGATTGGATTGTTGAACAAGAAAATAATGAAGAGAGGATAGGGTAGAACTATGGGAACCCATTGGCGGTTATTAGATACCGGATCAATCTCGGCAGCTCGCAATATGGCACTCGATCAGGTCATTCTGAATGCTCGCAGTTCCAATCAGGTTCCTAATACGGTTCGTTTTCTCCAGTTTTCACCTCATTGCGTCCTGGTCGGTTATCATCAATCGGTTGAACTTGAAATTGAAGAACATTATTGTCATGAACAGGGTATTGAGATAAACCGGCGCATTACAGGAGGGGGTAATCTGTACTGGGATGAGTCCCAGCTTGGATGGGAAATCTATGCCCCGAAGAATACACCGGGTATCCCCCAACGGCTTGAGAATATGTACCGGCTAATGTGTGAAGGGGTAGTTGTTGGCTTAGAGCGCCTTGGCGTAAAAGCCCATTTTCGTCCAACCAATGATATTGAAGTCGGGGGCCGCAAGATTTCGGGCACAGGGGGGACCGAAATGGGGGACATCTTCCTCTATCAGGGGACTCTTTTAACCGATTTTGATGTGGACACGATGCTCAGTGCTTTGAAGCTGCCGATCAAGAAGCTTGAGGACAAACACGTCTCTTCCTTTAAACAAAGAGTAACCTGTTTAAAGGAGGTTCTCGGGTATCTTCCCCCCATAGAAGAAATCAAAGCGGCACTCACTGCGGGTATTTCCGAAGTTTTGGGCATCACCTTGGAACCGGGTGCTCTTACGGAAACTGAACAGAAAAGCTTAGATAAAGAACAGATTCGCTTCCAGTCAGAAGAGTGGATCAGAGGAATGAGAACGATACCGCAAGCGAATGACCTGCGCATGGCAGAGCACAAAACCCGCGGAGGATTGATCCGCGTTTCCCTCCGCTTGGATGTGGATCGTCAGTGCATTAAAAGTGCATTTATAACCGGAGATTTTTTTGCATATCCTTCGAGGAGTATTATGGACCTTGAAGCTGCGCTCAAAAATTCATCTTCACAGCCGGCTGAAATTGCCAAAACGGTCAACCAATTCTTTATTGACCATCAAGTGAGTATACCCGGAGTTGAAGCCGATGATTTTTGCCAGGCCCTTTGTTTGGCGTGCGGCAAGGCGGGTGAGAGCAGTAATGCAGAAGAATTATGATCTGGTTGTTGTTGGTGCCGGACCGGCCGGAGCCAGCGCCGCTCGGGCCGCATCCAGGTTCGGCCTCCATGTCCTTCTCATTGATGCGAGCAGTCATCCGGAAAGTCCTGTGCAATGTGCGGAGTTTGTCCCCCGTGAAGTGAAAAAGTATGTTCAACTTGTTCCGGGAGCGGTTGTTCAAGATATCCAGAGCATGGATCTTTATATCGATGAAAAACGGGTTTCTTCTTTAGCCAGTTCAGGATATATGCTGAATCGAGAAGTATTTGACAAAAGTTTGGTTGATCGTGCTGTCGCCGCAGGAACTAAGTTTTGGCCCGGTACAAAGGCGATAGCCAGAACGGATTCGGGTTTAAAGGTAAGCAGAAAAGGACAGGACGAGTATATTCAGGCTAAAATAATTATTGGCGCCGATGGACCACGCTCAACAGTGGGTCAGTGGATGAAAAGTGAAAACCAAAAATATATGGCGGCGATCCAATATAATTTGCCTTTAAGTTATCATCAGAAATCCATCGATATTTATTTTAAACCGGAATATGAAGGCGGTTATGCCTGGTTTTTTCCAAAAGGCGAACGAGCCAATGTGGGAGTCGGGGTAAGCCTTTCACATAAAGATAAACTGCCGCAGCTTATGCATGAGTTTATCGACGACCTAGCAGCTTCGGGCAAAATATCGGGTACTCAACCTGCTGCAAAAACGGGCGGCTTAGCACCTGTTGGAGGCCCTTTAGCCATTACGCAAGCCGGCAATATGCTTCTGACGGGTGATGCCGGCGGGTATACCCATCCGGTAACTGCCGGAGGAATAATGACGGCTATTGTTACAGGGGAGATTGCCGGAAAGTGTGCGGCGCAGGCGATAGTCAATCATGATGCAGGATTGTTAGCCCAGTATCCGGAGCAGTGGAAATCATTACTCGGCGGATTTCTTGATCGGGCTGCTCGGAAGAGAAAAGATATGGATAATCATTGGACAGCGCATAGAGAACAGTTCGAGGCATTAATTAAGCGAACATGGATTGGAGCAAGTGAGGTTGGTTCCTAATCTGTTTAAAACAAGGGGAGGAGAAATTATGCAGTCGGTTCAAGAAAGCCCTCAATTTGTACAAACCAGTCTGGCGGGTGCCCTGTGCTTAGGGTTGGAAAAAGGGCGCTTTATGCCTAAAGCAGAATGTAAATGTCTTAACCTTCTGCTGACGTATGGCAGTGGCTGCAGAGCATCCTGCAGTTATTGCGGACTGGCTAAAAACCGTCAGGAGGAACCTTCAAAAACCTTTATTCGGGTCAAATGGCCGGTTTATACTCTGACGAAAATTATGGAGCGAGTCAAAACAGAGCATCATCCCTTTAAAAGAGTATGTGTATCGATGATTACACATGGGCGTGCAGTAGAGGATACCTGCAAGATTATCAGCCAGGTTCGCAAAAATACGCAGTTGCCGGTCAGTATCTTAATCGCACCGACGGTGATGAAAGGCAAGCAGGATCTGGCCCGATTTAAAGCGGCCGGAGCCGATCGAGTGGGAGTGGCTATTGATGCCGCTACTGAAGAATTATTCGTTCAGCATCGAGGGGCAGGAGTGGGCGGGCCTCACCGCTGGGAGCATTTTTGGAATACCTTAGCCGATGCGGTAGAAATCTTTGGACCATATCAAGTAGGAGTGCACTTGATTGTCGGTTTAGGCGAGACCGAAGCCGAGATTGTCAATACAATATCTGAAGCCTACAAAATGGGCGCGTTGACTCATCTGTTTTCCTTTTATCCCGAGAATGGCAGTTTGATGCAGAATTGTCTTCCGCCTGAATTAGGACAATACCGGCGGGTACAGATGGCGCGGTATTTAATAAATGAAGGTCTTGCTGAAGTTAACGACTTTCATTTTTCACCCGAAGGTCAAATTGTGGACTTTGGGCAGGATATAATGCCTTCTATTCAAAAAGGAGAAGCCTTTATGACTTCCGGATGTCCGGGTGAAGACGGCCAAGTCGCCTGCAACCGCCCCTTTGGCAATGAACGGGCCAGCGAACCGATGCGTAATTATCCATTTCTTCCCGAGGAAGAGGACATTAAAATAATTCTCCCGCAGGTATGGGACGGGGTTAAGTAAGATGGCAGAGATAAGTGCTGTAAAAGAAGCCTGGGAGATCCGGCAGCGGTTCAAGCCGGAGATATGGTTTTCGGCTCCGGGTGCCAAGCATTATGAAAACCGCTATTATGCAAACCACCATCACTCGTTTGTTAATATAAGCGTTACGGGCGAGGCTTGTGCCTGCCGATGCGATCATTGCAACGGCAAACTTCTGCAGAGTATGGTTGGAACACCTACTCCTCTTGAAATGCGTCGGGTGGTCGATCAGCTTCTGGATAAAGACTGCCGGGGCATACTTGTCAGCGGGGGAGCGAATTCTCAAGGAGAGGTTCCATTGCTGGCTTTTATGGATTCGATCGCCTATGCCAGCCAAAAAGGCCTAAAAGTATTGGTTCACAGCGGGATTATTAGTCGCGAAACGGCTCTGGGTTTAAAAGCTGCCGGTGTAGATCAGGTATTGCTGGATGTGATTGGCGATCAGGATACGATTCATCAGGTTTACCACCTCAATCAAAGACCTGAGGATTATCTGCGAGCCATGCTCTTTTGCCGCGAAGCGGATTTAAACATAGCTCCCCATGTCGTTATAGGATTGCACTATGGTCAAATTCGGGGAGAAATGAAGGCTTTAGAGATGATTCGGGAAGCTTGGCCGGAAACCATTGTGCTGGTTATCTTAACTCCTTCATGCGGGACCGCGATGGAAGGGTTGCAGCCTCCAAACCTAGCAGACGTGGGGGAGGTTATTGCCAAAGCCCGACTCACGAATCCCAATATTCCTATAACCTTGGGCTGTGCAAGACCCTCTGGTCAATATAAACGACAGGTTGAGATCCTAGCAGTTGATTGCGGAGTTAATGGCATGGCCTATCCGGATGAGGAAACGGTTATCTATGCTCGAAGCAAAGGTTTGCAAACCATGTTTACTGAAGAATGCTGCAGCCTGATTGCACGGAACGTATGAAGATAAAAACTATAACCACTGCAAGGCATGATACCGATAACCTGATCCTCCGTGATGTTCCCGTTAATTCCACAATCGTGGATATTCCTGATTTTGGTTTGACAATTATTGATACAGGGTCCCCTGATAATTCGGATCTAAAGGAAGAATTAGAGGATTTAGGCTATACCCCCGATGACTTCAGACTAGTCATTAATACCCATTTGCATGTGGATCATATAGGAGGGAACCCCCTCTTTCGTAATGCCAGAATACTTATCAGCCGTAAGGAACTTGATTTTGAAGTTGATTTGGCCCGACTATTAAAGGAAAGCTTAGATCCCTTGGCAGCGTTACATTCTTTAGGGCGTTACAAAGAAGAAAATTCAAGCGAACTTGCACAGCAGCTTATAAATCTCGTCAATGAATATCCTGCAGCGGCGTGGATCGGCGATTGGAATCATATTGGGTTTTTCGAGGATGAGCCCAAGCTGCCCGAGGGAATGTCTTTTTTACAGGCCCCTGGACACTCGGTCGATAGCCGAGCCGTGTTGCTCAAAGGCAAAACACGCATAGCAATAGCGGCCGGAGATGCGCTATATCATCGCGATCTGTGGAAGAAAGATCTAATGTCTGCCCTTCACTATAATGCCCGCCAGTTTCAGCATAATGCTGAGAAAATTGCTCATTTTCCGTATGTTATTATACCGGGTCATGATCATGCGTTTGATAACCTGACGGGTGAATACCTGTTTGATAGCGAGATCGTAATATAAGTGCTGTACAAATCCACTTTGACTCAAGAATAATACAAAAAATGGATTAGAGCATCTGCTGAGCAAGCGGGTGCTTTTTTGCTCGATTGGATATAATAAGAAAACATGTAATTGATGAACAAGGGTGATGCTATGTCTAACTTAAATGTTTCTTTAGATAATAATATAAAACTTTTTAAGAATATTTTTCAAAATGATGAAACATTAGTGATTAGAGAGTTTCAAAATAAGCGATTAAAAACAGCACAGTGCTGCATTATCTATATTGATGGCATGGTAAATACAGAAATTATCAACGAGAACATTATTCAGCCTGTACTTTCCAGTGATTTGTCGAAAGACATTGAAAGCGACAATTTATTAGAAGAATTTATGAAGAAAGTTATTGTTTCCAATAATGTAACTTTAGAAATCGAAATTAATAAAATAGTTAATTCGATTACATCTGGTAATACACTTTTTCTATTAGAGGGATATGATAAAGCATTAGTTATAAATACTAAAGGCTGGCAGACAAGGCCAATCAGTGAGCCCGAATCAACAAGGGTTGTACGTGGGCCGAGGGAAGGCTTTACGGAATCAATTATGATCAATATATCCATGGTACGGCGAAAAATTAAAAACCCAGATTTAAAGTTTAAGTTTACAGAAATCGGAGAGAGAACCCACACTAAAACCTGTATCTGTTATATTGAAGGTTTGGCGTTGGAGGGTATATTAAGTGAACTGGAACAGCGGCTGGATAGGATAAAAATTGACGGTATTATTGATTCTGGGTATATTCAGGAGTTAATTAAAGATGCACCCTATTCCCCATTTGAGACGGTAGGTTCAAGCGAAAGGCCGGACGTTATTGCAGCAAAGCTTCTGGAGGGGAGAATCGCTCTGTTTGTTGATGGAAGTCCCTTTGTCTTAACAGTTCCATTTTTAGTGGTGGAGAATTTTCAATCCAATGAAGACTACTATAATAACTACATTTTTGCCTCTATGAATCGGCTTATTAGAGGTCTTACTGCAGTAACCACCGTTATTATTCCCGCCATATTTTTAGCAATTGTTACTTACCATCAGGAAATGCTGCCTACACCCTTACTGCTAAGCATCTCTGCTTCAAGGCAGGGTGTTCCTTTTCCAACATCAATATCCTTATTTCTAATGCTATTTATCTTTGATATTTTACGAGAAGTTGGTACCAGAATGCCAGCTCCTATAGGCCAGGCAGTAAATATTGTCGGTACGCTCGTGTTGGGCCAGGCGGCAGTAGATGCGAGATTGGTAAGTGCTCCAGTCGTTATAGTAACGGCTTTAACAGGAATGACCACATTGATTAACATGAATTTTATAGGCGCCACAATTATTTGGAGATATCTTTTATTATTAGGAGCTTCGGTTTTAGGAATCTACGGATTTTTTATGGTCCTTCTTGTTCTTTATATGTATTTAATGAGTATCCGCTCTTTCGGTGTACCGTACATGATGAATGTCACACGAGCTAAAAACCATGATGGTCAGGATGCGTGGATTCGTGCGCCGTGGTGGACGATGACCTCGAGACCTAAAATTATTGCAGCAAAAAACTTAGTCAAGCAGTCAATAAAGAAAGGCAAGGGGAATTAGTTTATATGCAAAAAAGAATAACCTTGCTCATTTTGAGTATTCTTATGAGTTCAATGTTTGTTACTGGATGTTGGAATTATAGGGAAGTTGATAAATTGGCGATTGTTGCGGGTGTTGCTGTTGATAAAGGGACAAACCGTCAATATAAAGTAACGATTGAAATTGTGCAAATGGGCGAAGGGAAAGATACGAAAAAGACGTCTAAAACGATCACGACTGAAGGAAATACCATGTTTGATGCAGTAAGAAATGCAATATCCTTAGAAGGGAAAAGACTTTATTGGAGTCATGCAAAAGTTATTATTATAAGTAAGGAAATTGCAAGTGAAGGGTTAACAAAGGTTATTGATTGGTATAATCGTGACAATGAAACCCGGGCGGATGTACAGCTCATTATTTCTGAAGGAGCGTCTGCTCAAGAGATATTAAGCGGTCAAGCAACGACAGAAGAAATTAAGTCTTTTGTATTAGATGAGATGATAAAAAATCAAGAGAGTTTAAGTAAAGCTCCTAAAATCGATATTTTGCATTTTGATAATGATCTGCAAGCTAAGGGGATATCTCCAATAGCTTCTGCCATAAGTCTAAAGCGAATAGATGGAAAAATAATACCTCAAATTATGGGAACCGCAATTTTTAAAGGGGATAAGTTGATAGGCTTTCTTAATGATGAGGAAACAAAGGATTTGCTCTTTATCAGAAATGAGGTTAAGGGCGGAGTGATGATAAAAGGAACTCAAGGAAAGGATATATCTACACCTGTTTCTCTTGAAATATTTAAAAATAAAACACAAGTTACGCCTATTGTCGATGAAGATAATAATATTGAAATCAATTTAGATATTGATACAACAGTTAGTCTTGATGAAATAGATGGTACTGAGAACCTAATTGATGATGAAGGACGAATGAAACTCGAGAATAGTGTTGAAAATACGTTGAAAGAGCGAATTGAAGCAGTAATTACAAAAATGCAATCTAAATATGATACAGACATATTTGGATTTGGAGCAAAGTTAAGAGAAGATAATAATCGAGAATGGAAGCGTGTTAGCAGCAATTGGGAAGAGATATTTAAAGATTTAAGGGTTAATGTGACAACAAGGATTCATATTCGCAATAGCGCGATGATATCTAAGCCTTTAGAAATAGGAGAGTAGCTTTATGCTAATATTGGTGGTTTTAGGATATGCTTTTTTAGTTATTTTAGAGTTTATACCTTTATTTAAGCAAAAAATATGGCGTGACTTTTGGGCTAATACATTAATTGGTGTTTTTTCGTTTGCAATTGCGCTATTATTGGCACTAAATGTAAGGATTCCAAGCCCTTCAAAGCCAATTGCGGGATTGATTACCTCTATATTTGGAAAGTAGGTCTAAAATGGAAAAGGAGCAAATTACAGACAAAGAAGCAATATTTTTATTACTTACGTTCGTTCTAGGCAGTACACTCATCATTGGCATTGGAGGAGAAGCTAAAAATGATGCATGGATCGCTGGAATAGTGGGTTTTATTATGGCTAGCCCTATGTTATTTATCTTTTCCAGAGTATTATCTCTTTACCCAGGAAAAGATTTATTTGATATTTTAAATATAACTCTTGGTAAAACAATCGGTAAAATTGCTGCCATTCTATATATCTGGTATGCCTTTCACCTAGGTGCACTGGTACTTCGTAATTTCGGGGAATTCACCAGTACCGTAGCCATGCCTGAAACGCCGATGATTGTGCCTATACTTTGTCTGGGATTAACCTGTATTGTTGCAGTAAAGTTAGGAATAGAAGTATTAGGAAGAACTGTTGCGTATTTCCTTCCTGTTCTTTTATTTCTTTTAGTCGCGGTGCAGTTACTCGTTATACCACAACTCCATTTAAATTATATGAAACCTATTTTAGGAAACGGTCTATCGCCAATACTGAAAGGTGGGTTTACAACCTTTTCATTTCCTTTTGCTGAAACGGTCCTATTTATGGGTGTATTCAGTTCATTAAAAACCAAAAAATCGCCTGCTAAAGTTTATTTTTGGGGTATATTAATTTCAGCGGTCCTTATAATTATAACCACTCTCAGAAACATTGCAGTATTAGGTAATATGCTCGGCAGCTATTATTTTCCATCATATGCGGCTGTAAGCAGGATCAGTATCGGTGATTTCTTACAAAGAATAGAAGTGTCCGTAGCTAGTTTATTCACTTTTGGTGTTTTTGTGAAAAGCTCAATCTGTTTATTAGTAGTAAGTAAAGGAATTTCCAAAATGTTCAACCTAAATAACTACAGATCAATCGTAATACAAATCGGTTTATTAATGGTCTATTTTTCTTATGTCATTTATGAAAACAGTATGGAGATGAAAGATTGGGCTTTTAAAGTTTATCCTTATTATGCTTTTCCTTTTCAAGTAATACTCCCTATTATCGTATGGATTTTAGCGGAAGTTAAAGCCAGAAAAATTAAATCAAATAAGGCTGCTTTTTAAATTTCGCTTTAATCTGACTTCTGTTGAGCCATTACTTCGCGGTGGGAAGGCAAAATAAAGCTGATCATTAAATTGACAATGGAAATAGCGACTATCAGGATAAAGATCAGGTGCATGCTTTGAGCCATGGCGTTTTGCATTTCAACACCGTGTTGAATGGAGGTGCTTAAAGAACTGTTAAAGGCAGTACCCAAAACGGCAATTCCAACCGTTTGTCCCAGTGAGCGGAAAAATGTATTGGAAGCTGTGGCCGCACCACGCAAGGACCAGCCGACGGCCGACTGAATCAAAACAGTTAAAGGCGTTAGCGAGAATCCCATACCGAAGCCAATAACGATCATTAGGCCAACAAAATACCAATAAGGAGAAGATAAATGAACTAAAAGCAGCCAGCCTGATCCTGCCGTAATCAAAACGGCCCCAAATACAGCTGTTGCTTTGGATCCAATTTTGTACATAAATCGTCCGGCTAAGGTAGCAGCCAATGGCCATGCGAATGACATGGGCATCAGTGTAAGTCCCGAGCTGGTGGCACTATAGCCAAGCAAGGTTTGAATCCATATCGGCAGATAAACATCTACTCCGATCAATACGCTGCTAGCCAAAAAGCCTACAATATTAGATATTGCAATTACCGGTATTTTAAATAGGGAAAGAGGGAGCATAGGTTCCGCGGCCTTAGTCTCAACATAAAGAAACAAAATAAGGAATATAAAAGCTGTAGTAAACAGGGAGAGAATCACTGCCGAATTCCAAGGGTAGAATTCTCCCCCGCTGATCAGTGCAAAGAGAAGAGAGCCCATAGAAAGAGTAAAGTGAATAGTTCCCCAATAATCAATTTTCTTTTTCTCTTTTTTAACTTGTGTTTCATGCAAAAAGCTATGGACGAGTAAAATCGCGATAATCCCTATTGGAACGTTGATATAAAAAATCCAGCGCCATGAGAATTGATCGACAAACAGTCCTCCGACTAAAGGACCCAGTAACCCTGCAATCCCCCAAATAGAACTGAATACACCCTGCATCTTCGCGCGATCTTCGCCAGAGTATAAGTCTCCGATAATCGTGAAGGTGAGCGGTGTTACAGCCCCCGCACCAAGTCCTTGAAAAGCTCGGAAAATAATAAGCTGAATCATTGTCTGAGCTGTTCCGGATATCATAGAACCAACGACGAATAGCATAACGCCAATAATAAATATGGGTTTTCTCCCAAATAAGTCGGCAAGCTTACCATAAATCGGGGTGGTTACAGAGGTTGTCAGAAGGTAAATTGCAAAAACCCAACTGATCAAATTTAAACCGTTCAATTGCTGAACAATATGGGGCATTGCGGTAGTAACAATGGTTGTATCAATAGCTACAAGGAAAATTGAGACCAGCATTGCCATAGTGACCATTTTACGTTGCGTTACTTTCTCCAAAAGAATCAAATCTCCTTATCTCCCGCGAATAGAAAGATTATATTTTTATTTGTACCGGATTATATCATGTTTTTACAAATTTTATTTGTTTTATAAAAGAAAGACAGGCTCATTGTTTCGTACTGAAACGAAGAACCCGTCTTTTTTATATATGCCTTACTGATGAGCCTTCCGGTAAATTTGCCAATGGATTCCGAATTTATCCGTGCATTTGCCATAAAGAGCACTGAAAAAGGTTTTCTGAAGCTCCATCTCAACTTGGCCGCCGGAGGATAACGCTTCAAATACATTCTTTGTTTCCTCTGGTGTATCAAATTCGAGAGTAAAAGATATAGTATTTCCCGGGATAAAAGGTACACCGGGGAAAGTATCAGAGAAACGAATAATGTGTCCGTCTTTTCTTAACTCAGCATGAAGAACGAGGTTTTTTAGATGATCCTGGACAGGAAACTCGGGATTAGGAGGGGCATCCTTAAAATGAAGAATCTGTACTTCTCCGCCGAGAACTTTTTGGTAGAAATGAACGGCATCTTCACAGTTCCCATTAAAGGCTAAATAAGGAATTAACCAATCACTCATGAGAAAACCTTCTTTCCATTAAAATTTTTGCGTAGTTATTTGAGTTTTACCTAGTTTAAACTCTTTTTCTTATAATATCTAGGTTTGTAATTTTGATACTTCAAACCCTTTTAATATGGGACAAATACTTAGTCGTTTTTTCTAATCATTATTTTACATGATCCAAGAAATTTATTGTAGTAACGAATGGGATTATTTTTGGCTCAGAATGATTTTCTAATTATAAGCCATAATAATGGGGTGAAAACTTATCCTATTTTATGTTGGGAGAAGAAACAATGAACCAAAAACGTCAGGGATTGTCTGCTTTGCATCTGACCATGATGGCGTTAGGAAGTGTCATCGGAGGTTCGTTCTTTCTAGGATCGTCAGTTGCCATCAATGCTGCGGGGCCTTCTATTTTAATATCCTATATTTTAAGCGGGGTACTCGTCTATTTTATCCTTTTCGCTTTATCGGAGATGACTGTCGCCAATCCGCATGTGGGTTCCTTTAGCACTTTTGCGGCACAGGAATTTGGTGAGGGCGCGGGATTTGTCGTGGGCTGGGTCTATTGGACGGGTACAATTCTCTCGATGTCCAGTGAAGCTACAGCGATTCCTGTCCTGCTTCGGACCTGGTTTCCGAACCTATCCATCGCGATTTTTGGAAGTCTTATTATTGTCGGTGTTACTCTTTTAAATCTTTTAGGGGCTGTCCGGTTAAGCAAGTTGGAAAGTGGCCTGTCTTCAATAAAAATATTTACAATCATCTTTTTTATCATTTTAGCATTACTTTTAATCGTTGGTTTGATTCCGGGAATGTTGGCGGTTGGTGCGGGTGAATTAGCCAGAGAACCTTTAATGCCGGGGGGAATTAAAGGAATCGCAGGGAGTATGCTGATTATCATTTTTGCGTACGCAGGTTTTGAAATTATTGGACTTGCAGCGTCAGAGGCTGAAAATCCCCAGGAAACTATCCCGAAAGCAATTTTATATACTGTTTTATCGCTTACGGGATTATATATCATTTATGCCGCTGTATTACTCCCGCTCGTTCCGACCGCGGATCTTAGCGAAAATATGAGCGCTATGGTCGTAGCTCTGAATCGTCGGGGGATTAGCTGGGTCGGATCAGCAATAAATATGGTACTGATTTCGGCAAGCCTTTCGGCGATGTTAGCGGCTATTTTTGGATTGGGACGAATGATTAGATCTCTTACAGATGAAAGACATGCTCCCCAATGGCTTAAAGATAAAAAGGATGTTCCTTATCGCGGAATTATATTTTCCGGCTTTGCAATGCTTTTAGGCTTAGGTTTTGGCCTTTTGTTTCCAAGAGTTTATCTCGTTTTAATTACATCGGGAGGCTTTGCTTTAATTTTTACTTATGGAGTTATAATGGCCAGCCATATCCGCTTCCGAAAAAGAAGGGGATGTCCCCCGGAAGGAAAATGTCAAATGCCCGGGTTCCCATATACCTCTTGGCTTGTCTTAATAAGTATGATCATTGTTTTATTCAGTATGCCTTTTATTCCTGGGCAAACGGCAGGGCTTATTACAGGTATAGTTATGGTTATGATGTATTATCTGATTTATTTAGTGATGAAATCCCGGATGAACTTAGAAATAAACGATGCCAAAAGTAATGCCTTGCGTATTAAGAAGTATCAGTCGAGATTATCTGCCGAATTCTCTAAGGAATTGATTAAAAAGGTTCATAAGAAAAGTAATAAGAAATAACTAGTTGTAATTTATATTAAAAACGAGTAACCTCAAACTATTGGGATTGAGGTTACTCGTTTTTTGCAAATAAGTCAGCCGCAATAATTATAGTGATTATTATTTTAAATGAATTAGTTATTTAATCTGAATCTATATGGTAAAGTTTAAAGGAAAAAATGTAGTACATTATGCTGAAAGGGAGCATTGGATGTATAAACAATTTAGAACAGCATTTCTAGCCATCTCACTTGTCCTGGTGGCAGGAATGGCTGGCCTAATGTTAAGTGAACATTTGACAGCTTGGAGGGCACTTTTTCTAACAGCTGAGACGTTAACCACCGTAGGTTTTGGAGATATACAAGTTCACACACCGATGGGGCAATTTATTCTGCTTCTTTTAATGCTCGGTGGAGTCGCAGTGAGCGTCTATTTTGTGGGCCGTATGATGGCATTTGTTATTGAAGGACATTTAGCAGATGTGTATGGGAGACGAAAGAGGGAAAAGAAAATGGCGCAGCTTAAAGATCATGTAATCATTTGCGGGACAGGACGGGTTGGCCGACAGGTCATTAATCATCTCAAGGCAGGAGATATTGTTGTTGTAATCATTGAACAAGAAGAAGAGCAGGTCAAGGAATTCCTCGCACAAGGGTATTTTGTAATTCACGGTGATGCAACTCAAGATGATATTCTTAAAAAAGCAGGAATTGAACGAGCAAGAGGATTAATTACTACTTTACCAGAAGACGCGCTTAATGTTTTTGTAACTTTAACGGCTAAAGGATTAAATCCAAAAATTCAAGTTGTTGCTAGAATGGATAAGCTGGAGTCAGAAGCAAAGCTATATCGAGCAGGAGCAGACCGGGTGATTTCGCCAGCTATCCTCAGCGGACGCCGGATGGCTTTAGCCATTTTAAAACCGATGAGTATCGATTATCTTGATACCGTGGTGCATGATCACAACCTTCAAATCGAAATTGAAGAGGTTCAGGTGGAGCAGGGCTCAAGCTTAACGGGTCTAACACTTGAGGAAAGCAAGATTAAACAGAACACAGGGACAACGGTTCTAGCTATTATTCGCGGTGATGATGTTTTAAGCAATCCTACTGCACATGATGAAATCCTGGCAGGAGATGTTCTCATTGTTTTTGGACTCAGAGAGCAAGTCGAACGCTTAGAACATGTAGCCGTTGTGAAAACTGGCAAGTAAGGCATTGATTGTTAAATGCAGACTTTCATCAACCTTTTGAGAAAGCCCAAAACTATTGTTTTGCTCCAGCGACGAAAAACCGTGCAGGACACTCCGTAGACCGCGAGTTGCATGGATAGCGGCATCGCCATCCAAATTAAAGGCATTTAATACTTTTAGAACGATATCTAAAACGTCACTTGCCGCTTTTTGAAGTTCATTGTCATTATGATCTGCAACATTGAGAGTTATGGTATAAAGACCGGGATGCCTTCTGGCAAAGGAAAGATAGGCATCGGCCAAAGCATGCACCGCGTCATCCCCCGATTTTCCAATAGCGGCATTAGATAAATCTTCACGCAGCATTTGTAAACCATATAAGGTCAGTTTACGCTTTAAACCTTGAAGCCCTTCAATATGATTGTATAAGGATGGGGTGCGAACATTTAGTCGCTTCGCTAACGCGGCTAATGTAACTTCTTCTACACCAAGGTTATCAGCTATTTCTGCGGCGGCAAGTAAAATTGTATTCATGTCTAAACCCATTCTTGGTGACATTTTCGTATTCCTTTCTCTATTTAGATTTTAAAGCGTTTTCTGCTTGAGCTATTACCTCATCCATTGCCTTAAGAGGATTTACTAATATATTTCCATGTCCTGTTGCCAGAACGGATGGGTCAAGGTTTCTTAATTTATGGGCACTTTCCAGTGCTGCTTTTTTATTCCAAGTCGCTAATGCAGGGAATGGAAATAAAGGCCGTATTTGTCCTGCGACAGCAAGCCCTCCTCGAACTTGAAAGGCATCGCCAACGATCAAAATATTATTTCGCGTATCTAAATAAGCAGTAGAACCTGGAGTATGCCCTGGCGCTGATACAACCAAAAGTGAACCTATTTGATCACCATCCTTCACTAAAACATCAGCTCTAGTCAGAAGATTTTTGGGGACGCTCCCCTTAACCGGTAAATTATCTTCATCCGCGTCCAGAGTTGTATCACCGGACATCAGGCGTGATTCTCTTTGCGAAACATATACAGGAACATCTTTTAAGGTCTGCTTCAACTGATCTAAGGCACCGATATGATCTCCATGAGCATGGGTTAAAACAATTTTAGTAATAGGTTTATCCATTTTTTCTGAGGCTTTCAGAATATCCTTAAATCCAAAAGATAGTGCCGCGTCAATTAACGTTAATCCATTTTCTTCTTCAATAAGATAACAATTAACGGGAAAAATTAAAGGCATGAGAGTTAATTGATAAAGTGTTTTTTCCTGAGTAAGGCGCATAGTGAAAAACTCTGGCATTTTATAGTTTGCAAGAAAACCGCCAGAAACTAGGCCAACAGTGACGAAGGCACTGCCTTTAAAAAAATCTCTTCGGGAAAGTCCTTTCGGGGAATTGTCCTCAGTATTCATTTAATCATCATACCTCCTTTAGAATGCTAATGAAATTAGCATAATTACTAATGACGTTAGTTATATATTAAACTAATGTCATTAGTTTTGCAATAGACTGGAAGAATAAATTTTATAAAAATGAGGACCAAATTAATACGTTTTAATGATAAGACTTATATAAAAAGGATGGTCTAACATAGAAATTAGTTTTCCATGTTAAGGCCACCCTTTTTTACTCCAATTTTTTCTCCAAGGAGAACATAGCTTTCATAACCTAATTGTGTTTGTTCCGCGATATCGTCATCAATTTTTACCTTGTTGGGTTCGAAAAAAAGGATTACAGTGGAACCTCCATATTTGAAATAACCCTTTTCATCTCCACGATTAACTCGCTTCTGTGGAGCATAAGTTTGAATGATTGAACCAACGCAGGTCGCGCCGACCTCGATATATAAGACATCACCAAAATGATCGGAATGGAAAATGCTCCATTCTCTTTTATTTTCACAAAAAAGCTTTTGAACCTTTTGAAGGGCAACCGGATTGACGGAATAATAAGCTCCTTTTATTTTTGTCGTAGCCTCGCATATTCCGCTGTCGATAAAATGAAAGCGGTGATAATCTGTTGGGCAAAGCCTTAAAATGAGGCAGGTACCTTTACTATACTTTTCAGCGATTGGGTCGTTCTTAATCAGTTCTCGAAGGCTATACGTAAACCCCTTGACTTGGACTAATCGATCCAAGTCAATGTTCTCATAGGCAAAAACTCTCCCATCTCCCAGAGAGATAAGTGAGGTGGGATCGGCTGCGATGGTGCGCGCGGAGGGCTTTAATTTTCGATAAAAGAAATCATTAAAAGATAAATAATCTTTTATCTCCTTTTCCGTAATGGACATATCAATATTAAAGTTACGGATAAATGGATTTACTTTTTTCTTGCTTATTCCTCTGTCCAAATACCAGCCATAAAGGCTTGAAGCCATTTTTTTCTTGATAACGGCTTCCAAAAGCTTCATACCGATTGGAGAGGTATAGGCCCATTCTAAAACCTTTTCACCTGCAACCTTTTCTATTTCATATGTCTTGTTTTTTCGGTTATAATACTTAATCACGTGTTTCAACTCCTAACCGATATTGTAAATTATTTTTCGAGTTTTAACCAGACTCATTTTAGTCTGCAGTAAAACAGAGCGGTTAAGAAACATAAATATATTGACTTAAAACAAAGTTTGTTATATTATGCAATAAAGTAAACTGACAGTTTACTTTATTGCATAATGGTGAATTAGGGCGGTGCGTTTTTTGGGAACAAACGAGCGTAAAGAAAAGGAAAAAGAAATACGAAGGAGGGATATCATTGATGCGGCCGAAAGAGTCTTTTTTACAAAGGGTTATGATTTAGCCACAATGGATGATGTGGCTAAAGAGGCTGAGTTTAGCAAGAGAACGATATATGTCTATTTTAACAGTAAAGAGCAAATCTATTTCGAAATCATGATTAGAGGCTATAAGCTGTTAATAGAAATGTTGAAAGATGCTTTGCACACGGAACAGGCAGGCAATGCAATTGAGAAGATGAAACAAATGGTTGCAACGCTGTATAGGTTTAATGGTGATTATCCCGAATATTTTACAGCGATTATGGAGTATGAAAACGGTGAACTGGATTTTCAAAATGGAGTCCCTGATGAAGCACGAGAAGAGTGTTATGCCTTAGGAGAGGAGATATTCGAACATTTGACTCGGACACTGCAAATTGGAATTGCTGAGGGTACGTTTCGCAGTGATTTAAATGTTGTAAAAACAGCTCTTGTTTTATGGTCCTGCATTGTCGGGGTGTTCAGTACGGCTAAGAAGAAAGAAAAATATATTCGGAACTTTCATAGGGTAACATCGGAAGAATTAGTGTCAGCAGCTTTTCAGCTCATCATCCGGTCTATACAAAGTGAAAACGGGGGGAATTTGTGATGAATAAGAAAGCGGTGAGAAGAACGATGGCTAGTATCCTTTCCGGTATTGGTGTTATTTTAATTTTAGCTTTTGCGTCGCTATTAATGATAAGCGGAATTTTTGTGACGCCAAAGTATGGGGAACCCTGGCAAAAAGATTATTCCCAAAAATTTGATGATCCAAGAATTCGTCTAGCAGCTCACGGTCTCTTAGCTGCAAACGGGCATAACATGCAGCCCTGGAAAATTCGGCTGGATAAGAAGGATGCTAAGGTGTTCTACTTATATGCTGACAGTGAGCGCTTAACAAAAGAGGTCGATCCAGAGTCACGACAAATGATGGTTACTCAAGGTGCCTTTCTGGAATATGCAGTGACAGCCGGCGATCAATTAGGGTATGGAACAACGGTGGAATTATTCCCTGAAGGTAATTATGATGAACAAAATCTTGTGGAGAGCATGAAAACAAAACCTGTGGCAAAAGTTACACTGGCGGAAACTAAAAAAACCAAAATCAACGCGCTTTACAATTACATGTTTTTGCCGGACACGAATAGGACTGAATACCAGGCGACTCCGTTAACGGCTGAGCAAATTAATGCTTTAGAAATGATTAATACGGAGAAAGATATGACGATAAAAATTTATCAGGACCAAAACGATAAAGATAAATTAAGAAACTATGTTATCAATGGGGCAATTGTTGAAGCGGGTGTTGGTCGTGTCATGAAGGAATCGGAAGTCATCTTCAGACCTAATGAATATCAGAAAAATAAATACCGTTACGGTTTTTCTGTCGAAGGGCAGGGAACTTCCGGAGTTATGCAGCATGTTCTGCAGGGGTTATTGACGCTTTTCCCTTCGATGAACAGCGGGAAAAGTGCATCTGATCTCTTTATTAAGTCTACACAAATTTCTGCGGATAACACACCTGCCTATGCCATGATTATAACCAAGGATAACAGTCGCTCCAGTCAGGTCAGAAGCGGGATGCTCTATAGCAGATTGATTTTGAACGCTCATAGCTTGGGGTTAGCAATGCAGCCACTGAGCCAGGTGCTAGAGGAATATCCGGAAATGAAACAGCTGTACAACGGTATCCACCACGACTATGCTTCAAATGGAGGGACCATTCAAATGCTCTTTCGTGTGGGCAAGCCTACCAAAGAAGTTCCACTGAGTATGCGACGAGACGTCATGGATTTAATTGAAAAAGATTAATAAGGATACTAAAAACCGTCACTAAAATGTGGCGGTTTTTCGCGTAAATTTAGTTGCGTTATGCATGAATCCATGTTTTTGGAAAGCGGATCAGATTGTACAGCTCAATAATTAACTGATTAGAAAAATATTTCAGAAAATTAAAAATAAAATATTTACTAATCAATAATTACATGATATTATGTGATCATAAAAGAAAACTGAGTTCGATAATAATGAACATGTTAACTATCTCAATTGAATCACATTTTTATAATGAATTAAGGATAGAAATGCAGAATGCTAATGCTGTTAATTTAAAAAAAGGATAGTTAGGAGGGCTTAAAACTATATGCATAGAGTGGAGCAAGTAGACTCAGAAAAATCCTTTATTTGCAAAGAGGCAGAGACATTGCTTGCCGGAATGGAACGTGCAGGGGTAGCCATGTTTCCAATAGGATGCCGCGGCGGCGGATGTGGAATATGCAAAGTAAAAATCATTGAAGGAGAAGTTGAGAAAGAAAAAATGAGTCGTACCCATGTCACTCTAAATGAAGAAAATGATGGAATAGTATTAGCCTGCCGTGTTAGGCCTAAGGGGAATGTTAAAATTAGTACAGCTATCCAAAATAAGCAATAAATTGCTGTAAGAGAGAAGGGGCGTACTAATTCTTAACAATATATTATTGAATATTTAAGGAGGAAAAGCGATGACAATCAGAGGTACGTTGCGCGCGGGGTTGGTACAAATTCGGGTATTAGACTTGGAAAAGGCGGTCATTCATTACACAGAAAGACTAGGTTTGGATGAAGTATGTCGTACAAGTGATGGCAGAGTGCTCCTAAAGGCCTATGATGAATTTGATCATCACTCTATAGTCTTAAGGCAAGCCCATGAAGCGGGTATGGATCTGATAGGATTAAAAGTTGAAAATGATGCGTTTTTAACTGAGCTTGAACAAAAGACAAAAGAATTTGGCCTAAAATATGAGAGTATCCCCGCCAACAGCGATCAGCCTGGATTTGGTCGTCGCCTAGCAGTGAGCTTGCCCACCGGGCATCGCCTGGACTTATATGCTGAAGTTGCGATAGCTGAAGATCATCCCGGAGTCAAAAATCCTGATATCTGGCAAAAAGAACCTCATGGCATGGGGGTTTTAAATTTTGACCATGCCTTGCTTTATGGACCGAATACGAAGCTGGCTGCTCAATATTTAACTGAAGTCGTCGGAATGAGTAAGGTAGAAGTTGTTAAAGGACCAGACGGAGAATCGGATTTGGCGACATGGTTAACGTGCAACAATAAGGCGCACGATATTGCCTTGCTAGAGCATGAGCAACCTGGCAAGCTGCATCACATTGGGTTTAAACTTGAATCTTGGACGGAAATTGGGCATGCTGCAGACTTGATTTCGATTCATGATATCGCATTAGATGCCGGTCCGATGAGACATGGCGTTACGCGCGGACAAACGATATATTTCTTTGATCCATCAGGAAATAGAAATGAAGTATATGCTGGGGGCTATGCTCATTTCCCCGACATGCCGCTGAGAGTCTGGGATTTTGATCATGTTGGAAAAGGCGTTTTCTACTATACAAGAGCTCTGAATGAGCGTTTCCTCAATGTCGTAACCTGATACAAGTGAACTATTCCGTGTATTTAATTGGATAAACTGTAAAACCGCGAAGCGAAAAGGAATTGAGAACACGCGATTGACTCAGTCCTTTCGCTTTCACTCAGACATAGATCACAAGTTTACTTGACATTAAGGTTGAGAAAAAAGTAATTTAAGTTCAAAGTGTATCATATAGATAAATATAGTTCAGCAATACCAAAATAACTGGGCGCAGACTCTTTACTTTTATAAAATCCTGGCTTATGATTTAACTAAAACAAAGAGGTATATTATGGATAAGACAGGAAGAGTTCAATCAGTGGATCGGGTCGTTCAAATCTTAAAATGTTTTACGGAAAAAAGACCGGAATTAAAGCTGACAGAAATAGCGGATGAACTAGGACTGAATAAAAGTACGGTTCACGGCTTAATTAATACCCTTAAATATCATGGACTGATTGATCAAGACGAGGATACTCAACGGTACAGACTGGGCATATATTTAATGAGGTTAGGAGACTTAGTTGCCAGTTCCATTGACATCATTGGTATTGCAAGACCATTTATCGTTTATCTATGCAATCAAGTGGAAGAAACAGTTCACTTAGGACGCTTGGATGATCTTGAAGTGATCTATATTGATAAAGTGGAATCTACGCAATCGATGAGGATTTCATCTGCCCGAGGTGCAAGAAATCCAGCATACTGTACAGGTGTGGGTAAGGCTATGTTGGCATATTTAGATGAAAAAAAGTTGAATCAAATTCTTCCTGAAAAATGGGAAGGGTTTACCCCGACAACAATTACTGAAAAGCAAAAACTCTTGAAAGAACTGGAAAAGGTCAAAGAAAGCGGTTTTGCTTTTGATTTTGAAGAAAAAGATATCGGTTTAACTTGTGTTGCCGCTCCAATCTTTGATTATGCGGGAAAAGCCAATTATGCAATCAGTGTTTCAGGCCCGTCAATAAGAATGACTGATGAAAAGATAGAGTTGACAAAGGTTCTCTTAAAAAAGGCGACAATGGAAATATCTCAGAAAATTGGCTATCGAGGTTAAGGGCAATTGTATTTGCCCATTTTTTGCAAAGATATACGAGAACATAATTCGACTATGCTAAACAAATTGCGAATGTTTTCATATTTAACTTTGTGTATTCTAGAAATTTATATATTAAGGGAGGATTTTAAATGTCAAATACTAAACCGGAAATCTCAAAAAGCATTAAAACGGGGAACTTTATAACCAATTATCATGATCAGGGCGAGGGCTTTCCTGTTCTTTTAATTCATGGGTCAGGCCCTGGAGTTTCGGCATGGGCAAACTGGAGACTTATTATTCCACAGTTAGCCCCGAATAGAAGAGTCATCGCGCCGGATATGGCCGGCTTTGGATACACGGAGCGGCAAGAAGGGGATCAATATAACATGGATGTATGGGCTAAGCAAGCCCTTGATTTATTGGATGCTCTCGGTATTGATCAGACAGATGTCGTCGGAAATTCTTTCGGAGGAGCGCTTGCCATTGCTTTAGCCATTCAACACCCGGAGCGGATTAGGAAAGTTGTCTTAATGGGAGCTATGGGTGTGGATTTCCTAATTACCAAAGGATTAGATTCAGTTTGGGGGTATCAGCCTTCTGTAGAAAACATGAGAAATATGCTCAATCTATTTGTCGATAACAAGGCGATTGCTACAGATGACTTAGCGAAGATGAGATATGAAGCAAGTATAGAGCCTGGCTTCCAAGAATCTTTCTCAGCAATGTTTCCTGAACCAAGGCAAACCTCAGTTAAAGCTATGGCAAGTTTAGAAGATAAAATTCCGACGATAAAGCAGCCTACATTAATCGTGCACGGCAGGGAAGATCAAGTGATCCCGATTGAAAACTCTTATAAATTGATCAATTTGATTGATAATGCACAACTTCATATTTTTGGACACTGCGGACATTGGACACAGATAGAAAAGGCAAACCAATTCGCTCAGCTTGTTAATAACTTTTTAGACGAAAAATAATAAAGATTTGGGGGCACAATAAGTGCCCTCATATTTAACTAGATCATTAGAACGCAGTTTTGCAATGACAAACTATATTGGGCTTTTCCATATCAATATAAGGTGGGGGATAACATGTCAGAGAATAGAGAGTTAATTTATAACGAACTCGCTTCAGCCCTAAAGGAAGCGGAGAAAACATGTATTGGTATTAAGCCCATTTCCGTCACAAATCCTGAATTGGCAATTAGAGATGCCTATAGCATTCAATTGCTGAATATTAAAAAGGAATTAGCCGAAGGAAAAACAATTACGGGCAAAAAGATCGGCTTAACCTCTTTAGCAATGCAAAATATGTTAAATGTTAATCAACCGGACTTTGGGCATTTACTCGATAGCATGGAAGTTAAAAATAATATTGCCGCAAGAAAAAAGCTGGTTGCGCCTAAAGTCGAGGCTGAAATCGCCTTTATCTTGAAAGAGGCTGTGAAAGGACCCCATGCAACAGCCGAGGATGTCATCGCGGCCACAGATTATGTCGTCGCTGCAATTGAGATCGTTGACAGTCGAGTGGCCGATTGGAAGATCAATATTATCGATACGGTTGCAGACAATGCTTCTTCAGGTCTATATGTATTAAGCGGTAAGAGAGTAGATCCCAAGAAGATTGATTTAAAAGCAGTATCGATGGAGCTTTTCAAGAATGGCGAGAAGATAAACGGAGGCAAAGGAGAGGATGTTCTAGGAGATCCTGCATATTCTGTTGCCTGGTTGGCGAATACCTTGTACGAATACGGCGTAGTTCTTGGAAAAGGGGAAGTCGTGCTTTCCGGCGCTTTATCTGCTGCTCCGCCAGTAGAGGCTGGAGATCACATTAAGGCAGTATTCAGCGATTTAGGCGAGATTAAGGTGGATTTCGAATAATGTGCAGTGCTTAGATATATTGTGCACTCATTCCCTGAGGAGGAGATATATTGGAAAAAGTGAAGGTAGGCATTATTGGTCCGGGAAATATTGGACTGGATCTATTGCATAAAGTTTTAAGAAGCGAATATTTACAGCCAGAGTTAATCGTCAATATTTTTCAGTCTGACGGAATTAATTACGCGAATAAGTTAGGCGTTCCAACTTCAATTGAAGGAATCAGCGCTATCTTAAAAAAAGAAGATATACAAATCGTGTTTGATTGTACAAGCGCATCAGCTCATTTGACCCATGCCCCATTGTTGAAAGAGAGCGGCAAGTTTGCGATCGATTTAACGCCTGCTGCCGTAGGCCCTTATTGCGTACCGGCTGTTAATTTAAGCGAGGATATGCTTGACCTGGATAATGTTAACCTGGTCACTTGTGCCGGACAGGCAACAACACCGATTGTGGCTGCAATTAACGCAGCAGCTGATGTCGAGTATGCAGAAGTAATCTCTTCGATTAGCAGCAAAAGTGCAGGACCTGGGACGAGAGCAAATATTGATGAGTTTACGGTAACCACAAAACGAGCTCTTGAAGATGTTGGCGGGGCTGATTCGGCTAAGGTTATTATTATTCTAAATCCCGCCGAACCGCCTATTTTCATGAGAAATACAATATATACTAAGGTGAAAAATCCCGATACCCATGTCATTACAGAGGCTGTCAATAAAATGGTCGAAACAATTAAAGGCTATGTACCGGGCTTTAAACTCCTGTTAGATCCAATTATTCAAGATAATATTGTAACAACGGTAGTTCAGGTTCAAGGATTGGGAGATTATCTGCCGGTCTACTCAGGTAACCTGGATATTATTAACGCCGCTGCGATAAAGATAGCTGAAACGAAAGCGAAGAAGATGTTAGGAGGTATGGCACATGTCTAAGATTTTTCTAACAGATACAACGTTAAGAGATGGAAGCCATACCGTTTCCCATCAATTTAATCCCGATGATGTCATGAAAGTGGCCGCGGCTTTAGAGAACGCAGGAGTCAATCTCATTGAAATAGGGCACGGGGATGGACTTACAGGTTCGACCATTAATTATGGTTTTTCAAAGTACAGTGATTTTGATTTAATCAGTGCAGCTTCATCCGTTCTAACAAAGTCCAAACTAACGGTTTTATTGATTCCTGGCATTGGAACTGTAGAAGATTTAGAAATGGTTCGCAAATGCGGAGCTAAAGCGGTAAGAGTAGCCACTCATGTAACTGAGGCGGATATTTCAGAGCAACATATCAAAGCTGCGAAAGATATGGGATTGTTTACTGTGGGATTTTTGATGATGTCCCATATGGCAAGCGTCGAGAGGGTAACCGAAGAAGCGCTCAAGATGGAAAGTTACGGAGCGGATGTAGTTTATGTTACAGATTCAGGCGGAGCCATGCTGCCCAAGGATGTTGCGGCTAAAATCGGATCCTTAAAGAAAAACTTAAAGGTCCCGATCGGACATCATGCTCATAATAACTTAGGCCTTGCCGTATCCAATAGCCTTACCGCAATTGAAGCAGGCGCGACTTATATTGATGGCTGTCTTTCAGGGCTCGGAGCGGGTGCGGGAAATACTCCGACAGAAATGCTGATAGCAACCTTTGATAAGATGGGCTATGAGCATGATGGCAATTTATATAAGGCGATGGATGCCAGTGAGGATGTCCTTAAACCCATTGTTGAGGGAAAAGGACTAAAGCTTAAAACGAACAGCAATAGTTTGATGATTGGCTACGCTGGCGTATATTCAAGCTTCATGCTGCATGCTCAGCGCGCCGCTGCACGGTTTGGCGTAGATGCAAGAGATATTTTAATGGAATTAGGCCGGAGAAAAGCTGTAGGCGGACAAGAGGATTGGATTATCGACGTCGCCTATGAGCTTGCTCATAAATAAATAGAAAACCTATAAAATTGTTTGCTAAAACGAAGGGGCTGTTGCAAAACAGCTCCTTTTTCGTGCGCACAAAAATTATGGACTATTGCAAAAGACCCGAAACTACAAGACCATAGGTTTTGCGACAGCTCCTATTTTTATGGTTTTGTATAAATAATTTTTGTAATATAGAATAACCTACTTGTATTCAATGAGCGTAGAGTAAATAATAGATTATTATAAATTCTATCTAAGGTGGCAAGATTTATAAAGGAGGGCAATTATCGTGAAGACACGGGTATTTATGTTTTCGCCTGGCAGTGATCGGAAAAAGAATGAAAAAGCATTAGAATCCGCTGCAGACGTTGTCATTCTCGATTTAGAAGATGCGGTTGCCCCTTCAGAAAAGGAACAAGCTCGTTTAAATGTAGCAGCCGCAGTGAGAACTCATCAGAATCGTCAGGTTATAGTTCGCATAAATGCGCTTTCAACACCTTGGGCCCTAAAAGATTTGTTGATGGTTATTCCAGAGCGGCCTTTTGGAATTATGCTGCCAAAGGCGGAGTCTGTTTCTGATATTTTAAAAGCATCCTGGGTGATTGATCAGCTTGAATCCGACAGGCTGACTGAAGACGAGCAAAGGATTGGACTTTTTCCACTGATTGAAACTGCTGCAGGGATTGCTAATGCAGAATCAATTGCCCAGGCTTCCATTCGTGTTAAACGACTTGTTTTTGGGGCGCTTGATTATTCTTTGGATTTAGGAATCCCTTATGATCGAAATTCAGAGGCCTTAACCTATGCTAGAAACCGTTTGGTTGCGGCTTCAGCACAGTCAAAACTTCCCGGACCGATTGATACAGTATATCCGAGCGTAAAGGATGATGAAGGGTTAAAACAAGATAGTTTAAAGGCAAAAGCTCTAGGCTTTAAAGGAAAGTTGATTATTCATCCAGGTCAAATCGAAATCGTACAAACTGTTTTTAGTCCTTTGGCAGCAGAGATTGAAGAGGCTGAAGAAATTGTTGAAGTTTATCAAAAAGCTCAATCTGAAGGAGTCGGGGCAGTATTATGGAAAGGTAAAATGCTGGATGAGCCTGTATTGAAGAGAGCACAGCAAATTCTTAAAGAGTATAAAGATTAAAATCGATAGAAAAATGGTTATATGTAGGTAATAGAAAGAGAATAAGAGTAGTGATAGATTACTGAGGTGTGAGGTATGACAACAACGTCCATTAAAAATCTGAATTTATTAAAAATCTATGATAAAGAGTCACAAGAGACATATTTTGGCGGCGATCAAGAATGGTACTCTAAAAAATGGCAGCGTCTTTCTGGGTGTGGTCCTACTGCCGCAACAAATATTTTCTATTATTTGAGCCATTCCAAGGATATTCTTGAATCTGCGGAACAATTGAACACTAAAGAAGGCTGGATATCTTTAATGGAAAAAATGTGGGGGTATGTTACTCCATCCGTTCGAGGTGTGCATACGACAAAAATGTTCTTTGAACCTATGGTTAATTTTGCCAAAGCGCAAGGACGCAATCTTGAATATTATGTTTACGAAGTGCCCGAGGCCCCATCTCAGCGTTCTCAATTTCAGGAAATATTGAAGTTTATTGAAAAAGGACTGTCAAAAGACGTTCCAGTTGCGTTTCTTAATTTAAATAACGGTAAAGTAAAAAATTTGGACCGATGGCATTGGGTCACTATCATTTCGCTGGAATATATAGAGGAAGGTCAAAGTGCTTTCCTAACTATATTGGATTATGGAAGAGTTAAGAAAATTGATTTGGCATTATGGTATAATTCGACGACTCTAGGTGGAGGATTCGTTTATTTTCTGGAAAAATATTGAGCATTTCTACATTTAAGAAACTTCTTTGCGAATCTTATTGACATTAGCGAAATAAGTCGAAACTTTAATTTAATTAGACTCTATACAATTCTATGGTAAACGATTATTATGGGTACAGTTGTATAAGATAAACGCTGAGTTCTTTGAAGCGGGGGAACCAGATATCCAGGCAGATAAAGCTTGGTTGGGGTGAATCACGTTAAGTGACGGGTTATTCCTTTCAACCCGAATCCGACAGCTAACCTCGTAAGCGTTGAAGGGGGGAAATGTAAACCATACCCTATGGTTTACTATTAACTTTTGTGCAAACCCCTTTATGGGGTTTTTCTCTTTTCCAAAAGGCTATTCTAGTAATATTTTTATACTATAAGAGGTGGCTTTAATGTTTAAGTACTTTAAACGGTTACTGATTGGTAAACCTAAGAACACGAATCAATTGATAAATGAGCGGCTCAGCAAGAAAAAAGCATTAGCCGTGTTTTCCTCAGATGCTTTATCTTCCGTTGCTTATGCAACAGAAGAAATTCTTTTAGTCCTTGTTTTAGCAGGTGCTGTTGCCTTGCCGTATTCCCTTCCAATAGCCGCCGCTATTTTAGGCCTCTTGGCGATTCTGGTTCTTTCCTATCGGCAAACGATTTATGCCTACCCTTCAGGCGGCGGGGCTTATATTGTAGCCAAGGAAAACTTAGGAACGAATCCCGGGTTGGTCGCTGGTGCCGCTTTAATCATTGATTATATTTTAACCGTTGCAGTAAGTGTGGCTGCAGGGGTTGCGGCAATTACCTCAGCTTTCCCGGCTCTTCACGACCATAAGGTTTTTATAGCCTTGTTTTTTATCTGGATTTTAACTTTACTTAATTTAAGAGGAATTACAGAATCTGCAACAATTTTTGCCTTGCCCACTTATCTTTTCATATTCAGCATCATTCTTTTATTAGGAACAGGAATTTTCAAACTAACAATGTATGGTCAACCTCCAGCTCCTCCAATGCCAGCAGCAAGCATATCGTCAGGAGTAACTGTTTTCTTGATCTTAAAGGCATTTTCTGCAGGATGTACTGCTTTAACCGGGGTAGAAGCCATAAGCAATGGTGTTCCAGCCTTTAAGAAGCCCGAGTCAAGAAATGCTGCCATCACTTTGATCATTATGGCTAGCATTATCGTGATTCTATTTGGGGGTATTACGTTTTTAGCGAATATCTATCATATCCTGCCAAGTACTACAGAAACAGTCATTTCCCAGATAGCAGCAACGGTTTTTGGACGTAATATTTTCTACTATTTTATCCAAATCAGTACGGCGATGATTTTATTTCTGGCAGCGAATACAAGCTTTGCAGGTTTCCCGATGCTGGCATCCGTGCTTGGTAAAGACGGCTTCCTGCCTCGACAGTTGGCGATGCGCGGAGATCGTTTGGTCTATTCTAATGGGATTATTACTTTAGCAGCAATTGCTTCTTTATTAATTATCCTCTTTAAAGGTGAGGTTCATGCCTTGATTCCGCTCTATGCTGTCGGAGTATTCTTATCGTTTACATTGTCTCAAAGCGGTATGGTTAAGCGTTGGATCAGTCAAAAACACTCTGGATGGTATTGGCATGCGTTAATTAATGGGGTTGGCATGGTCGTTACAGGTATAGTCCTGATTGTTATTGCGGTTACGAAGTTTATAAGCGGAGCTTGGATTGTTATCGCGTTAATTCCTATCTTGGTCATCTTTTTTAAAAAGATCCATGAACACTATATAAATATTGCTAAAGAACTGGCTTTTCATGGTGAAACTATTGAAGAGCCGACTCGGCAAAAGATTATTATCCCTATCGCTAGCTTAACTCGCGTTGTTGCTCAAACGGTAGACTATGCTAAGACCTTGTCTCCAGATATCGTAGCAGTGCATGCGGGTGTAGATGAGGAAAAGGCCGAAAGATTAAAAAAGAAATGGGAGGAATATGAGCCGGATATTCCTTTGGTTATATTGGCATCGCCTTACCGATCTATTTTAGATCCGATTATTAATTATATTGATGAACAGGAAAAACTCACTGCGCCAAGAGAGCTAATCACAGTTTTAGTTCCAGAGTTTGTTACACGTAAACGGTGGCAGTACTTTTTGCATAATCAAACCGGGCTTATGCTTAAGACGGCCCTATTATTAAGAAAAAATGTTGTTGTTGCCAGCGTTCCGTACCATATAAGACATTAAAATCGGAGATGAAATAAAGTCGGTTGCCTTTTAAAAGAAGGACAACCGACTTTTTGTTTAATTATTCGTCCTGACAAAGGCTTAAGGCCGAATAGTTACTGTGGTTCCAATGGGCACAATTCGCGAAAGTTCCAAAACATCGTGGTTATACATTCTTATGCAGCCTTTGGATACATAATGACCGATTGATTGAGGATTATTTGTACCATGAATTCCATAATGGGGTTTATTGAGTCCCATCCACATCGCTCCAAATGGCCCGCCGGGGTTCGGCGCTTTATTTATAATCCTGAATGTACCAGAAGGTGTTGCGGTAGCAATTTTTCCGATTCCAACCGGGTAGGATCGAATAACTCGACCATCTTGCAATAAATGGAGCTGTCTGCTGCTTAAGGAAACGTTAATAGAATACGCCATTTTACCACCCTGGTTATAGTATTCAGTAAAACAAAAAATGTTTATGAACTTTAGACATTAAGTTGACATTACCTTAAAACGGATTATAATTTAATTAGCATATGCCAATATAAATCAAAATTTTATTTACACATTTGAGGAGGGTACAAATTATGGCCAAAAAAATTGCAATCCCAAGCAACGGAGATCTTATTGATGCTCATTTCGGAAGAGCACAAGCCTATACAGTATTCGAAATTGAAAATAAAACCGCTCGAAAAGTTGAAATTCTAAGCTCAATAGGGCTTGAACATCAGCATGCAGGACTTACTTCGTTATTTAAAGAAAACGGCATAGAACTATTAGTCTGCGGCGGGATTGGCGGGGGAATGATTGAAAACCTTAAACGCGCTGGGCTCGAAGTAATTACAGGAGCTTCTGGAAAAACGATCGATGCCGCTCAAAATTATGCTGAAGGTACGCTGGTGAGTACAGGTTCAATCTGTCAGGAACATCATGATCATCATTAAATTACAATTGAGTTGCAGCCAATAAAAATTAAATATCGAACAATCATCTCAAAAGATTGACTATTAATAGGTCAATCTTTTGTTTTTAAATAAAGAGATATAGAAATTTTGAATAGAGTTATAAAAAAATTTAAAGAAACAAGCAAAATGTTATTGACATATGCCAATAAAGGGGTTACTCTTTCAGTATATAGCATACGCCATTTATAAATGCGTGATAGGAGAATGGTTAAATTAAATGGATAAAATGATATCAGCTGAAAATAAACAAATCATAAACAGAATACATTGCATCAAAGGCCATGTTAACGCAGTTGAAAAAATGCTGATTGAAGACAGACCTTACGATGAAATTATTTTTCAGCTTGAAGCAATCCGTTCCGCTGTCGCGAAAACAACATCCGTTGCCGCTCAGCATTATGCAAATACATGCATTTCCGAAACACTCCAAAATGGAGATAAAAATATAGAAGCTTTAAAAAAACCAATTGAAATTTTAATGAGAGTGTCCCAGTATAAAGTCTTATCTAACGAATAAATCTAAATTCAACTCAAGCTTATACTTTAAGGAGTTAGCATGAGTTTGGCCTAAGAAGTCTAAAATGCTAATTTTGTTGTCAATTAATGATTAAGACACTAATCATTAATTGACAACAGAAATTGTCATGATAATATTTAATAGTAATGTTCTTGGTATTATTCAATGAGATATAAGGAGGGTAATAATGCCCAGACCGATTAAATGGAGAAAAGTTGAATATGTTCCTGAGAATAAATTCTTCGCTCCATGTCCGAAGGGGAATTGCAGTAAACTCAATGATGTTGACGAAATTCAGCTAAAAGTCGAAGAGTTGGAAGCAATGAGATTAAAGGATATCGAAGGCCTAAATCAGGAAGAATGTGCTGAAAGAATGCAGGTATCCCGTCAGACCTTTCAAAATATTATTGATGAAGCAAGAAAGAAAGTTGTTACGGCACTGATTAAGGACCGGCCGATCTCTGTGGGCGGCGGGAATTATACGCGTAATGTTTGTCAGCTTAAATGTCTTGCCTGCGGGGAGATTATTGAATCAACCTTTGAAGAAAACGGAAGAGTATGCAAAAAATGCGGTTCAAAAAATCTCGTTTGCGATAAGGGTAAATGTTCCTGTCCCCTAAAATTAGAGTGTGAGTAATAACTGAGTTTAAGTCAAAATGAAACAGCTTTTAAAGCTGTTTTTTTATAGGTAATAACTAGTGCGGGAGGAATTTTGCAAAATAAGGTTGAATATTAACAATGAAGATAATGAGAATAATTATAAATCGGAAAATAGAAGTTACTGCAAGGGGAGAACACGGTGAAAGGTAAATTCAAGCTCGTAACAGCTATGCTTATCTTTGGAAGCATAGGGGTTTTTGTGAAACACATCAATTTATCTTCGAGCGAGATTGCATTTCTTCGAGGTGTCATTGGGTGTTCATTTTTGATAGGTGTTGGTTTTTGGGCAAAACAAAGGCCTTCTTTCACATCTATAAAAGAAAACGGTAAATTGCTTATTTTATCAGGCACAGCAATAGGCCTGAACTGGATTTTTCTATTCCAGGCCTATAGATATACGACGATTGCCATTGCAACATTAAGTTACTATTTTGCTCCGATTTTTGTTATGGCTTTGGCCCCTTTTGTGCTTAAGGAAAAACTGACTTACATTAAAGTTGGGTGTATCCTTACGGCGATGATTGGCTTATTTTTAATTGTTAATCCTGATGGAAATGTCGGAGGGGTATATAATCAGGTTATTGGGATACTCTACGGTTTATCCGCAGCAATCTTATATGCCGGTGTTATTTTGATGAATAAATTTATTAAGAATCTACCTGATCAAGAGACGACCATCATTCAATTATTGGTTGCTTCTTTAATCCTTTTTCCCTATATCTTGATAAAAGATAATATTAATTTTTCGAGCTTAACCCTTTATTCGGGTCTTATGATTTTGATTCTTGGAATCTTTCATACCGGAATTGCTTACTATTTGTATTTTTCAGCGGTTAAAGAATTAAAAGGTCAGACGATCGCTGTTTTAAGTTATATTGATCCTATTTCGGCAGTTATTTTTGCAGCGATATTCTTGGGTGAGAATATGAGCCTTATTCAAATAGCAGGGGGAGTTTTAATCCTTAGTTCTACTTTCCTAAGTGAACGATTAGAAAGAACTGCTCAAAAAGTCGGGAAGATTGATCTATTTCATTGGATTAAAATCAAGGACCTTAAGAAGGAAGGAAATTAACCATGTTAAAGATTGGCTGCCATTTATCCGTTGCGAAAGGTTTTCATGCAATGGGAAAGGATGCATTAAAAATAAAGGCTAACACGTTTCAGTTTTTTACCCGTAATCCCCGAGGAAGCAAAGCTAAGGAAATTGATCCAAAGGATGCGGAGGATTTGCTTAAGCTTGTTAGTGAAAATAAATTTGCAACGCTTTTAGCCCATGCGCCATATACGCTAAATGCCTGCTCTGCAGATGAAAGGACACGTGAGTTTGCAACCCAAGTAATGGCTGATGATTTAGTACGGATGGAGTATTTACCCCATAATCTTTACAACTTCCATCCCGGAAGCCATGTCGGGCAAGGGGTAGAGAAAGGGATAGAGCAGATTACATCTTTGCTGAATGCGCTTTTAAAACCGGAACAAACGACGACAGTTTTATTAGAGGCTATGGCGGGGAAAGGAACGGAAGTTGGTTCTTCGTTTGAACAGCTTAAGCAGATTCTTGATGGTGTTATTTTATCGGATAAGGTGGGCGTTTGCTTAGATACCTGTCATATTTATGATGGCGGTTATGATATTTTGAACGATCTTGATGGGGTGCTGGATCATTTTGATCAAGTTATTGGATTGGACAGGCTTTATGCAATCCATCTTAATGATAGTATGAATCCGAGGGGGAGTCATAAAGACCGCCATGCTAAGATTGGTGAAGGTTCTCTGGGTTTGGAAGCGATCACGCGGATTATCAATCATCCTAAATTAAGAGATCTGCCTTTCTTTCTTGAAACGCCGAATGACCTAACAGGCTATGCTCAGGAAATCGCTTTGCTCAGAAGTATTTATAAAGAGTTGTAAAGAAAAACTAGGGTTACCGCTGAATTTAGTGATAACCCTTTTGGGTAGCTGCAATGCGGAGGAAATGTTATGAATAAAAGCAATATGACTCAAGAGAATGCTTTAGACTTTCTAATTAAAAGGCTGCTAGCAGAAGATAGGCGCTATGCAAATTTTGAAATTCCAACGGCTTATGCAGAAAAGAGAAGTCTATTGAGGTCTTTAATGAATGTTAGACCTGCTCGGCCAATCAGCGAGGAATTTCTTGAAATTCAAGATAAACTTCTTTCTGAAGAAACAAGGGAAAAAGGAATTGTAGATGGAACAAAGCTGAAAACGGTTCTTGAAGATTACCCTAATTCTACGATTTGCCATGCGGATAAACTTTACCTCTGGCAAGGAGATATTTGCACGCTAAATGTTGACGCGATTGTTAATGCGGCCAATGATCAACTTCTCGGGTGCTTTGTACCAGGGCATTTTTGTATTGATAATGCTATCCATTCAGCGGCAGGGATCCAGCTGCGCCTGGAATGCGATGAAATCATAAGGAGGCAGGGGCATCCGGAGGAAACAGGTAAAGCTAAAATAACAAGCGCATACAATCTTCCTTGCAAATATGTTTTGCATACCGTTGGCCCGATTATCACAGGAAGCGTGACTGCTAACCAATTTCAACAGCTTGCAGATTGCTATCGGTCGTGTTTAGAGTTAGCGGCGGCGCACAATGTTAAAACGATAGCCTTCTGCTGTATATCGACAGGGGCGTTTCATTTTCCTCCGCAGAAAGCAGCTGAAATTGCGGTGAAAACGGTATGTGACTTCTTAGATATCCATGGCGAAAAAATAGAAAGAGTTTTGTTTAATGTTTTTAGCTTAGAAGATTATACGATCTATAGAAACTTACTGGAATAAGATTATGGGCAAAGGAATCATACCGGCAAGGAGGTAACATTAAAGATGTGTTTGATTCTTTTGGCGTATGATGATCATCCGCGCTACAAGCTCATTGTCGCAGCCAACCGAGATGAGTTTTATAAGCGCCCAACCTTATCCGCAAACTTCTGGCCGGATTATCCCTCAGTTTTAGCTGGAAAAGATCTCGAACAGGGGGGAACATGGATGGGGGTAACGACTACGGGTCGATTTGCTGCTCTGACGAATTATCGTGACCCTCTTTACGAGCGGCCTAATGCTCCTTCTCGAGGACATTTAGTCCGTAATTATTTGACAGGGGATCGCTCTGCAGAAGATTTTTTACATGGTCTGCATCAAAAAGACAGAGAGTATAATGGGTTCAACCTATTGGCTGGCACAGCAGAATCAATTTATTACTACTCTAACCGGGAGCGGTTGATCCATCGAGTTGAAAAAGGTGTCCATGGTCTGAGCAATAACTTGCTTGATGTCGGATGGCCAAAGGTTAGAAAAGGGGTAATGGCTTTGGCAGGCTGTCTTCAGGAGCCGAATATTCGTATTGAGAGCTTGTTCGAGATTTTAGCGGATCAGGAAATTTTTAATGATTCTGAACTTCCCCATACAGGAATTAGTATAGAAAGAGAACGTATGCTTTCCCCTTTATATATCGTGAGTCCGGATTATGGTACGCGTTCATCGACAATCCTATTGATCGATCGGCAAAATCAGGTTCAGTTTTGGGAACGCTATTTTGTCATGGATGGATCGGGAAAGGCAAATGATTCATATTATGAATTCAGGGTTAGGTAACCGTTAATCGTATACTTATGTATATTTGGAGGCAATAAGCTTTTTGAGTAAAATACTGTTTTCTACTTGCCACTGGGTTAAAATTACGGTAGTGTAGTAGTACACGATTTATTAAGCAAAACGTTTCACATTTGAGTAGTACGGAAGGAAGGTTAAACGTCATGATATCGGAAAAAATGCAGGAGCATGTCAAAAACAGCTCGATTATTCGAGCCATGTTCGAGGAAGGAAAAAGACTTTCAGCTATTTACGGAGTTGAAAATGTATTTGATTTCAGCCTTGGAAACCCCAGTGTTGAGCCTCCTCAAGAAGTAAAAGAGGCTATTTTAGAGATCGTTAACCATGAAAATGCAATAAGCATTCACGGTTATATGAATAATTCCGGATATGAGGATGTAAGAGCATCCATTGCCGCATCTATTAACCATAAATTCGGCACAGCTTTTAACCAAAATAACATTATTATGACGGTTGGAGCAGGCGGCGGTTTAAACGTCATCTTTAAAACGCTGCTGAATCCGCGAGATGAGGTCATCACCTTTGCACCATTTTTTGGTGAATATAAAAGCTATGTCAAAAACTACGATGGTGAATTAGTCGTCGTATCTGCCAATACGGCTACTTTCCAGCCAAATCTTGAAGAATTTAAAACGAAGATCAACGCTCAAACAAAAGCAGTAATTATCAATTCTCCGAATAATCCTACAGGAGTTGTATATTCTAACGAGACTTTAATCAAGCTCGCAGATATTTTAAGAGAGAAACAAAAGGAATTTGGAACCGATATTTATCTTATCTCTGATGAACCTTATCGGGAGTTGGCCTATGACCGGGTTGAAGTTCCTTATGTCACTAAGTTCTATGCAAACACGATTATTGGATACTCCTTTAGCAAATCTCTCTCGTTACCGGGCGAGAGAATAGGTTATCTTGTTATACCTGATGAGGTAACTGATAGTGAAAATGTTATTGCGGCAGCTAATATTGCCACCCGTATTTTAGGTTTTGTCAATGCTCCGTCGCTTTTTCAACGCGTTGTTGCAAAATGCCTGGATGCTAAAGTTAATCTTGAGGCTTATAACAAAAACCGTGAACTTCTTTATCATTCGCTTCTATCCTATGGTTATGAATGCATCAAACCCGAAGGGGCTTTTTACATGTTTGTAAAGTCGCCAATTGAAGACGATATTGAATTTTGCAGATTGGCTAAGGAAAAAAATATTCTTGTTGTACCCGGTACTTCGTTTTTCTGTCCGGGGTATATTCGAATTGCCTACTGTGTATCTTATGAAACGATTAAAAACTCTTTGCCAGGTTTTAAAGCCCTAATAGAGGAATTAAAATAAAATTTGAAAACGATTTTTAAGCCGCGGGACGAGGGAGGTTCTCGCGGCTTATTTTGTTATAAAATTCTTTAATTCCGTTAGTAGTTTAATGGAAGGAAATAATATGCTAGAATCAAAATTATATAATAACTCATATAGAAAATAAAAATGGGTTAGAAATGAGAGGAAGGACTATGGAGATTAAAGGAGTTAAGGGAAAGACCTTTTGTATCGATACCGGTATGACCTATATCCCGTTTTACAAAATCAATGAGCATGAGATTATATTGCTGGATTCGGGTTGGGAAAAAGGGGAAAGAGAAGGAATAGAAGAGCTTCTCGGAAAAAATAACTTTCGGGTTGTGGGAATTATCGGCACACATGCCCATATAGACCATATCGGAAACAACAGTTATTTTAAGGAAAAATATAACTGTATTATCGCGATGCCATCTTATGAAGCGCTTATCTGCAGTTCGGCAGTAAATCTTAAGGTGTATTACAGCAGTCAAAACTTATCCGAAGTAATCAAACATTATGGACATATGGTTTGTGAGACCGATATTATGATTCCGAATGACCAGGATCGGATTTATATCAGCGGAATAAAATTTAAGATTCTTCATACACCTGGACATAGTCCCGGCCATATCTGTATTGTTACCCCGGATGATGTTGCATATGTAGGGGATGCACTTATTAGTTACGAAGTTATGGCAGGGGCCAAAATGCCCTATGCCTATATTTTGAGAGAAGATTTAAAGAGTAAAGCAAAGCTTTATGATTTAAAATGCAGCAAATATATTGTGGCTCATAAGGGAATGTATGATGATCAGGAAATAGATAAACTGATTACAGATAACATTGATTTTTATAAACGTCGTGCAGCAAAAATATACAGTCTTATTGAAGGATCAATGACAATGGAAGACATTTTAAAGGCGGTTATTAAAGATTTTAACATTAAAGTTAATAGTATCTATAGATATGCCTTCATTGAAAGAATGTTAAGATCCTATATTGAGTATTTAACTGAAACTGGGAGTATAGAAGTTAATATAGAAAAAGGCTTTCTTAAATATAAAAAAGTAGTTAAATAAAATTCTGCTCAAATATAAATTTGAAATAGAAATATATAGATAAAAATAGAGGGTTTCGGGGGTTTAGAGATGAAGAGAAAAATTAATACTTTATACTTTAGCGCAACAGGTACGACCCAAAGGATAGTCTTGGGAATAGCTCAAGAACTTGTTCAGCTGTTTGGTTTTGAAGCAAAGGATAAGACTTTCAATTTTACGTGGCCGGAATTTAGAGCCTGTGATATTTCATACACAGAGGATGATCTTGTTATTGTTGGAGTCCCAGTTTATGCCGGCAGAGTACCTAATGTTTTGCTTGACTTTTTAAATACAGTAAAAGGCAATGGAGCATTAGCTGTTCCAGTTGTTGTCTATGGTAATCGGAATTATGACGATGCGTTGATCGAATTAAAAGATATACTTGAAGAAGATGGGTTTAAAGTGATTGCCGGGGGTGCTTTTATCGGGGAACACGCGTTCTCAGAAACCCTGGCACAAAATAGACCTGATGAAAAAGATATGGCTATTGTAAGAGGTTTTGCGCATCAAATCTATTCTAAAATAATAACTCAAAAGAAACTTTCGAGCATTTATGTTAAAGGTAATAAGCCGTATCGAAAATATTATATGCCTAAGGATAAAGAAGATAATTCCGTGGATATCCGCAAGGTTACACCAAAGACGAATGATTCATGTATAGATTGTAAGCTGTGCGTCAACGTTTGTCCTATGGGTTCCATTGATCATGACAATGTTGCTAAGCTCAATGGAATTTGTATTAAATGCGGCGCTTGCATTAAAAATTGTCCAGTCGATGCCAAATATTATGACGATCCAGGATATTTAGAACATAAACTGGAATTAGAGATTAACTTCACTGAACGAAGAGAACCCGAATTATTTATGGAGTAGTAAAAGAAAAGAACCCGCTCTCGAGAGTAGGTTCTTTTCTTTTCTATTCAAAGTTTAAGTCTTATTTGAATTTTTTCAGGTTTTCTTTAAAACGAGCGGCCAAATCCTGGGCAGCCTTATCAAATTCCTCTTTATTTTCCCAGGTGTTTCGGGGAGTAAGAATTTCACTGGGGACTCCGTCGACGTGCTCGGGTATGAGTACTCCAAAGGTTGGATCAGCTTTAAAGTTTTCCTTTTCAAGGGAGCCATTGAGCGCGGCTGTAATCATAGCGCGAGTATACGCAAGTTTCATGCGCTTACCGACGCCATAAGAACCGCCAGACCATCCGGTATTGACCAGATAGACCTTCGTGTCATACGTTGAAATTCTTTCACCAAGCATTTTAGCATAGACACGGGGTTCCAGCGGGAGGAATGGAGCTCCAAAACAAGTCGAAAAGGTTGCTGTAGGCTCGGTAATACCACGCTCAGTCCCGGCCACCTTTGAAGTATAGCCCGAAAGAAAATGATCCATGGCCTGTTCTTTAGTTAATTTTGAAATAGGAGGTAATACTCCAAAAGCGTCAGCAGTCAGGAAAAAGACCACTTTAGGATGGCCGGCAACACTTGGAATTACGGCTCCATCTATATGGTTAAGGGGATAGGCTGCACGAGTATTTTCTGTAAAGGATTTATCTTTATAATCAGCGACCTTCGTTTTAGGATTTAGTACAACATTCTCAAGTACTGTCCCATATTTAATAGCGTTCCATATTTGGGGTTCTTTTTCGGCAGAGAGGTCAATGCACTTAGCATAACAACCTCCTTCAAAGTTGAAAATTCCGTCTGCGGACCAGCCATGCTCATCATCACCGATTAAACGACGTTTCGGATCAGCGGAGAGTGTTGTTTTTCCTGTGCCCGATAATCCAAAGAAGAGCGCAACATCGTCTTCTTTACCGATATTCGCTGAACAATGCATAGGAAGCGTATTTTTTAAAGGCAAAAAATAATTCATTACACTGAAGATGGATTTTTTCATTTCTCCGGCATAGTGAGTTCCCCCAATTAAAATGAGGCGTTTTTCAAAGGAGCAAATGATAAAAGCCTCTGAGTTCGTGCCATCAGTTTGCGGATTTGCTTGGAAACCGGGAGCGGCAATAATCGTGAATTCTGGCTTGTGAGCTTCCAATTCGGCTTCGGTGGGTCGAATAAAGAGCTGATGAACAAAAAGATTTTGCCAAGCATATTCGTTAATCACACGAATAGGAAGGCGATATTTTTCATGAGCACCTGCGAAACCATCAAAGATAAAAAGTTCACGATTTTCGAGATAAGCTCTAACTTGGGCGTAAAGATTCTCAAAACAATCTTGTGATATCGGGCGATTAACTTCTCCCCAAGCGATCTGGTTATGAACGGAGGGTTCATCTACAATAAATTTATCTTTAGGTGAACGACCCGTATATTTTCCTGTAACGACTCGCAAGGCTCCGGTGGAAGCAAGAACGCCTTCTCCGCGAGCGAGAGAAGTATTAACTAATTCATTAACCGATAAATTGTAGTGGACTGTCTGAGGAGTAAAGTCCTGTCCTAAAGCGATTGACTGAGCGCCGGTATTCATATAAGATTCTGCTCCTTCTTTCTTAGAACTTAATACTCAATATGTAATGATTAATACTTAATATGTATTATCAATGGCCGATGTCATTATTGTAGAACACATTGAGTAATTAGTACATACTTTTTAATCAAAAAATTATAATTTATATGACTTAAATACCCTGAAATGAAAGAATAAAGCGTTAAACAGCTAAGACCATAAGGTATGTTTAGGTGTATTGATAAAATCTTTAAACTGATTCAGGAGGATTTACCTGCTGGTAAGTTTTTTTTGCCACGATATTATTAATATAGGAATGTTTGAGAATAATGATATGAAGCGATTATTATCTATTCGTGAAATGTGATATAATTTATTACTGCAACTAATTTAATAAGTGTTTCAACGTGTTTCGAGATGATCTATAGGGAGGGTTTTATGAGAGACCGGAATATCCAATGGCTTTATAGAGAACTGCCTCAATGGGTTTCGAAGAACGTTATTACAGAAGAGAACGCCGCAAAGATTCAACAGTATTACGGTCCGGTTGAAGAAACAAATCGACTTAGGCTTGCATTAGCAATTTTTGGCACTTTAGGTGCTGTACTTATTAGCAGCGGCATTATTCTTGTATTTGCAAAAAACTGGGAGAATTTATCAATTCCGGTAAGAACAATTCTATCGTTAATCCCTCTTATTTTAGGGCAGCTTCTTGTAGGTTGGGTTATAGTACGGGATAAAGAATCACTCGCCTGGAGAGAAGGGGCAGGTGCATTTCTTTTTATAGCTGTTGGAGCCTCGATTTCCCTGATCAGTCAAACTTATCATCTTCCAGGGGATGCGCCTCAATTCGTACTAACCTGGATGCTTCTTTGCATACCCATAGTATATCTTTTAAAGGTAACTTTACCTGCAGTTTTCTATGTTGTTGGAATAGTGGCATGGGCGGGCTTAACACGCGGTGAAGAGGGGTATACCTTTTTCTATTGGTTCCTCCTTTTGATTATTATGGGATACTTTTTAAATAAATTTAAACATGAGCGTGCTGCACACTCTACCCTGTTCTTATTATGGGCGCTGGGATTAAGTCTTTGTCTATCTCTAGGTATTGTTTTTGAACATCAATTTCCCGGATTATGGATAATCGCTTATAGCAGCTATTTTGCTCTTTGTATTTTACTGGGGCGAACGATATTTCACGAAAAGGAAATTTCCTGGCAAAACCCTTTATTGTTCATAGGGACATTGGGCTCCTTGATCCTTTCTTTTGTACTTACCTATCAGTTTATTTGGTCTAGAGTGGGCTGGAAATATTTCGGACATAGTTATTGGATAAATACGACAAATGCATTTCAGGACTATGTTGTTGCTGCTGTTTTATTGGGAGGTGCAGCCTATGTAATCTCAAGAAAACTAATGACAATCATAAAAGAGCGGGAATGGATAGATCTTATTTTTGCAGCGTTACCGATGATAGCCATTATCGGCTTTTTACTAGCCTCATTTCAATGGACTAGGGTTTCTGATTTGATTTTCGATGCTTATCTTTTGATCTTAGGAATTGTGGTTGTGACACAAGGTTTAAAGAGACAGCACCTTGGGCTTGCAAACGGCGGTTTGCTCATTATCGCAGTGCTGATCGTTTTGCGCTTCTTTGATAGCGATTTAGGCTTTCTTGAAAAGGGGATTGCTTTTATCCTAGTTGGATCAGGCTTCTTGCTGGCAAATATCATAATGGTTAGACGGCAGAGAGGTGGATTACGATGAAGAGAACATTAAAAATTTCGCTTTTAATTCTTATGGTAATCCTTCAGTTAGCTGTTCCGCTATACATGATTAAATCACATCAGATCACTTTGCAAGAAGGACAACAGTTCAAGTTTAAGGCTGCCCCCGTTGACCCTTACGATCCTTTTATGGGGCGTTATATCAGTATCAACCTTGAAGAACGCTCGATTCCAGTCGAGGATATACGACAGTACCGTTCTGGCAAAACGATTTATGTTGCGCTTGAAAATGCTGCGGATGGTTATGCTAAAGTTTCGGGCATTAGCTTTAACCGGCCAAATAACCCTGCGTATTTTAAAACAAAAATTGCTTATATTCAAAACACGTTTGGTTCCCCAATGGAATTAGATACGGATAATTTGAATCCGATACCGGGAAAGGTTTTTTTTGTGATTCCCTTTAACCGATACTATTTGCCGGAGAACTTAGCAATTAAAGCGGAAAAAGATTGGAATAAAGTTCTGACTTCCAGGAACAATGAGGTTTTTATAACGGTGAGGATTCATCAGGGGAATTCTGCCATAGAAAATGTCTATATTTCTGGCGAATTAATCGTGGATTATTTAAATAAGGTGGATGGATAGAATGATCGGCTTTAAAGAACTTACGCTTCAAGACAAAACTTGGGTAGAGCCCTTTCTGGCAACTGCCGATTTTCGGGGTTGTCACCAAAATTTTACCAATATTTTTGCATGGTCGAAAATATTTAACTACCAGGTGGCTAGAGTAAATGATTATTTTATTGTTAAAGGAGATATAGAACAAGAAGGTAAATATTATTTTTATCCTGCAGGTTCGGGTGATCTAAAACCCGTCATTGAAACAATGAAACAGGATGCCATGGAATGTGACCATAAATTTGTCCTTATGGGTGTGTCACCGGAGAACATGGAAGTTTTAAAAAGCTTATATCCTGATCATTTCGAATATCGGGCCATGCGGGATAATTTTGATTATCTTTACCGGCTGGATAAGCTTGTCAGCCTTTCCGGAAATAAGCTTCACTCTAAGCGCAATCATATCAATCGATTTAAAGAAAATCAAAAAAATTGGAGCTTTGAATTGATTTCTTCTGAGAATATGGGAGAATGCTGGGAAATGAATGTGGCATGGTGTAAAGCCAATATGTTTAAGGGTGATGATGACCAGATTATGGATGAACTCTGTGCTGTCCGTCGCTGTTTTGCAAATTATAAAGCATTGGGTCTTGAAGGTGGCCTTCTTCGTATCGATGATCGTGTTGTCGCATTTACCATGGGCGAAAAACTTAATTCAGATACATATGATATCCACGTTGAAAAGGCTTATAGCGAAATTCAGGGGACTTATCAGATGATCAATCGTGAATTTGCTGAATGGATTCAAAAAACACATTCCGAAATTGTTTATGTCAACCGTGAAGAGGATATGGGCTATGAGGGATTAAGAAAGGCGAAGTTATCCTATCATCCTGATTTAATGGAAGAAAAATATAAAGCAGAATGGTGTTAAGGTTTTGGTACAGGGGGAATTTTGGGATGAATAAAGTCAGGCTTGCCCTGAAAGGTGAAGTTGAACGTCAGAAAGAGATTTGGAAACGTTGTTTTGGGGATGAAGATCGTTATATTGATTTCTATTATGACAATAGATATAAAGAAGCAGAGACAATGGTCTTGCTTTATGAAGGAGAAATCTCAGCTATGCTGACGATGATTCCGATCCAGGTCGTTACTCCAGATCAACAAATATTTCCTGCAGCTATGCTTTATGCCATTGCAACTGATCCCCAGAGACAAAGCTTAGGGTTAGCCACTCAGCTCATGGATTACAGTCATGAATACTTGGGACTTAATAATATTACTTTTTCTATTCTTGTTCCTGCCGGTAAATCGCTTTTTGATTTTTACCATAAACGCAGCTATCATGAAGGCTTTTACCTTCGTGAATTGCTTTTAACCCGTGAAGAAATTGAGACCTGGAACGGAATCGATGAATGCCTGCCTAAAATTTTCTCAATTTCCTCGAACGATTATAATCAGAGGCGGAACCAGCAGCTTAAGGGCTCTCTTCATATTGCCTATGCAGATAAAGAAATTGATTATCAGAAAAAATTATCCCAATTGTCGGGAGCAGATATATATGCCATCGACTTGGAAAATACCAAAGGTTGTGGGGTAATTGAAAGAATAAACCCGGATGAGGTCATTGTTAAGGAAATCTTATTACCGGAGGAATTCCTAATAAGTAGTCTATATAAGATTGCGGAGTTATTCCCAGCGCAAAAATATATTATTCGTACCCCTGCTTTTAGAGGACAACTCTTGGGTGGAGAGGTCCGTGCGTTTGGAATGGTTCGACCGCAGAACGACAGAGAGGGTATCATTTTAGTTGAGGAACAAGGTTATTTAGGATTAGCTTTTGACTAGGCGTAATCAAAAGGCATTGTCATGAAAGACAATGCCTTAACTTTTACCCTAAAATACAACATTTTTCATCCTTGACAAGTACGGAAAGTCTGGTTTAATTATAATAATACTTTTATTTGGAAAGTAAACCGTAAAAATATAATGAAAGTTAAGAGGGACATGCAATGGGTATGAAATTTGTACAAAAGGTACCAACAGCTGAGGAGGTTTTAATAAATATTCCTTTACCAACTCATCTTAAGGAGATTAAAGAAAAAAGGGATCAGGAGATCAGAGACGTTTTTGATAACAAAGATGATCGTTTTCTTCTGATTATTGGACCGTGTTCTGCCGATCATGAAGATTCAGTTTGCGAATACATTTCAAAACTAGCGGAAATTCAAGAAAAGGTTAAACGTGAAATTCTTATTATCCCTCGAATCTATACCAATAAACCACGAACGACAGGGGAAGGGTATAAGGGAATGGTCCACCAACCAGATCCTGAAAAAGAACCTGACATACGTGAGGGAATTAAAGCAATTCGCAGAATGCATATTAGAGCATTATCAGAATCACATATGCCGGCAGCTGACGAAATGCTTTATCCCAATAATTACAGTTACCTTGAGGATGTTTTAGGCTATATTGCTATTGGTGCCCGTTCGGTTGAAAATCAACAACATCGTCTCACCGTCAGTGGTGTGGATACGCCTGTAGGTATGAAAAATCCGACAAGCGGTGACTTGTCGGTGATGTTAAATTCCATTTATGCAGCCCAGCATGCTCACTCATATATTTATAACGGCTGGGAAGTAGAATCTACGGGAAATTCGTATACGCACGCTGTATTAAGAGGTGCAATCGACCGTAACGGCAGAAATATTCCCAATTATCATTACGAAAATTTAATTAGTCTTGCGAAAGAATACGAAAAGCAAGATCTTAAAAAGCCGGCTATTATTGTTGATTGTAACCATGCCAACTCAATGAAGCAATTTTATGAGCAGCCTCGGATTTCCCGAGAAGTGATGATGAGCAGAAAATATGACTCAAAGCTTCATCAACTTGTTAAGGGCTTAATGATTGAAAGTTATCTCATTGAGGGCAACCAAGGAATTGGAGAAAATATTTACGGCAAATCCATTACCGATGCCTGCCTGGGATGGGAAGACACAGAACGGTTGATATATTCTATTGCCGAAAATAAATAATCATTTAGGCTAATCTATTTATTAAGAACATCTTGATCAGCGGGGTTTTTTTCAAAGAATGTTTTTGCATAGGAACATGTAGGGATAATTTTCAAATCCTCTTCCCGAGCAAAATCAATAACTTTTTGAACGAGCTCCTGAGCAATCCGTTGTCCTCTTAACTCATCGGAGACATAAGTGCGGTCAATCGAAATAACCTTATTGCCGACATTTGAGAAGGTTATTTCAGCTGAATAATTATCCTCCGAATCTCCAATATAAAATTTTTGAGTGCCTTTTAAAATCTCAGCCATTTTAATCCTTCCTTTCTCTGAAAGTATCATGTAAAATACTTACTCTATGATTATAAGGGAGAAAAAGAAGATTTACAATTTTCAGATAATCAATTTTATTTATAGTTCTATTGAATCTATCACTTACTTTTTTATGAGAAATTCTGTTCGTAAATTCTGTTAAATAAGCTTAAAGGATATTAGTTGAATTTATAAATTAGTTATTATATAATACATAAAAGTTCATACGCTTGGACGGGGTTTGCCTTGAGAAAAAGGTATCGGAAGAACGAGAGCAGCTTCTCGTCCCAAAAGGGATGGGAAGTTTTTTGTTTGTGAAAGTGGAGAGGGGTTAATACGAATGAAGATTCGAAATATAGTACTCGTAGGTTTTATGGGAACAGGAAAAACGACAGTGGGGAGAAGGTTAGCTAAACACTTGAACTGGGATTTCATCGATACGGATGCAGCGATTGAAGAAATCAGTGGGATGAGTATACCTGAAATCTTCAGAAGACATGGGGAAACTCGTTTCCGCTCTGAAGAAATAGTATTGGTTAAACGTCTGCTAGAGCGAGATGGATGTGTGATTTCAACCGGTGGAGGAACCCCCTTAAGTCCTGATAACTGGGAGATGCTCTCGCAGATGGGTTATATCATTAGTTTATACGCCGATATTGATACGATACTTGAGAGAATCGGCGGCTCCAGTGAGAGGCCTCTTTTAAAAGCAGGACGCGATGAAAATGAAAGACTTTTGTTATCTAGACAGCCAATTTACGATAAGGCAGATCTTACTATCGATACAACAAAAAGCAGCATTGATGAGGTTGTTGATGAAATTCTCTATAATATAACGGATAGACTAAAGGATGGAATATTGAATTGAGTTAAGCGATCTGTTATAATCCCCGCCACGTTTCTGGTCTTAAGAGTTCAGAACGGTTTTGCTCAATTACATTGGCTAAAGTTGCAAGCAAAGTTTGTTTATCTTCCGGAAGATGGGCTTTGAGCATAAGATAATTTGAAGCATGATTGCTTCGGTAGATGCAGTTTGTGACATTAAGATTTTGGATCATCAGCTCTAACTCTTGAAGAATTTCCCACGGATTAAGCAGTTGGAAATTACCCGCCTTTACCTGACGGAGCAGCGGGGCTTTGGGTTCGAGCATTAACGTTAAAGTCCCTAAATAATGCGGATCGATGGCACTGACCACTTTTGCTGTTTCTAAAGCATGTTCAGTGGAATCTTCCTTTCCGCCGATTCCTGAGATAACAGTACAAGATAAGAGAATACCACTTGCTGCTATGCGTTGCCCGGCTATGATCATTTCCTGCGGGGTAACGCCTTTTTTAATTTGTGAGAGAATTTTCGCGCTTCCACTTTCGATACCCAAGTAGACAATATTTAAGCCATGTTGTTTTAGCAGGTTTAACTCTTCGGGGGATTTAGCTAAAATGTCTAAGGGTCCGCCATAAATACCCACTCGTTTAAGTTGATGAAAGCGTCTATAAAGCTCTTTAAGAATATCTACTAAAAGTTGGGTATCTAAGGCAAGGGCATCTCCGTCGGCAAGAAAGATTCGTTCAGCTAAGGGGTATAAAGCTATGCCTTCTTCGATAATGTCCATAATTTCTTCGCGTGTTTTCTGACGGTAGGGCTTGCCCATATACATGCTGCAAAAGGTACATTGATTATGTTTGCACCCCACTGTAACTTGGAGAATCAGGCTTGATGCCTCGCTTGGTGGTCGATAAATTGAGCCCTCATAAAACATACATCTATTGACTCCTTATCTATTAAGTTATTTATGATCTGCCTAATAGTGCTCTGATCATGCTTCGGGTATTAATACGAAAAGCGTTGAACGGTTGCTCTGTTCTTGTTTCTTCGTCACGGAAGACTTTTTCGTATTCCAACAAGAGTTCTTCTTCACTATAGCCTAAATCGTGATAATGCAAGACAAAATAGCGGCTTCTTTCAGCGGCCTCAAGGCTTTTTTGCCAAAAATTAAGAGTTTCACCTGGATTGATCAGACCGTAATGAGGAGAATAAATGAATTTGGGATTAAGGGCTTGGCATTTTTTGATAGATTCAATGGATTGTGAATAGCTGACTATAAAAGTAGGGATTATCAGTCCAGAAGAGTTAAACGTTCCAGTAGATTCACTGGCAAAAAGGATTTGACGGTTAACGAAAAAGGACAAAGTACCTTGGGTATGTCCTGGGGTTTCAACAACTTGAATCGTTAAATTCCCTAAATCAAGAATATCTCCGTCATAGACTGCTGAATCTATTTTTAATAAATCGTCATTATAATCGTCAAATAAACCTTCAGCATAAATCTTCGAAGCTTCACGACTTAGTTCACGAATGGTTTTTAATGCAGTTGAACGTCTTAAGATACGCTGATCATATTCTGAACCGCATACGATCAGGCTTGGCCATTCGCATTTTAAGTAGGGAATACCGCCAATGTGGTCATAATGAGAATGGCTGACAAAGACGTAATCCAAGCTTCGCGTGCCGAGTACTTTTTTTATATTCTTTATAAGATCAGAGGCACAATAAGCCATACCGCAATCAATGAGAGCAGTTTTTTGGACGCCAACCAGTAAGGAAGCATCGCCGCCTCTACCGCCCCGTACATTATAAATTCGATCCATATTAAATGTTCACTTTCTATTCTTAGTAAATATATCTTAATAAGTATATTTGGATATCGTAAAAATTTTATCATGTAGGGTTGAAAACATCAAATATGCCTTTAAGCAAACTTTCAGTTAGCCTTCAGTGGGAATTAAGTTCGCTGTGTAATAATAAAGTCAAGATACATATTACATGGAGGTTACCTGAAATGAATAAAAATTATATCAAATTAACCCTAGATATTATCCTGGTACTTATTTTTTCACTGCTTTTTAACGTACGTGTTTTCGGGGGATTAGCATTTCATGAAATCGCGGGATTGGGAATTGGTTTTGGTTTCTTAATTCATATTTTATTAAACTCACAATGGGTAAAAAAAATAACACTTCGACTATTCGATTCTAAACTTCCGAAGAAAATTCGATTCGGCTATTTTTTGAATCTTTTACTTCTCATTGCTATGCTTCTGAGTATCGTGAGCGGGCTTCTGATCTCCAAAGTCCTATTCCCTGGGTTGGGTTCAGTCGATCCGCGATCGTTTCGTCAAGTGCACGAAATTGCTTCCTATTTAGCCCTTGTCATCGTAGGTATTCATGTCGGTCTTCACGGGCAATGGATTCTCAATTTGCTCAAAAAGATATTCAGGGTTGGAGCTTCAAAACCGATTATCGTTGTGGTCAAGCTTGCTCTGGCAATCGTTGTATTGTTTGGGGGACTTGACGTTCTTTCAAATCAAATTACGCCTCAAACTTTGAACCCAGGAAATCCTCCTAGTGTTAATTCTGAACGTGTTCCCAACAGTAATTCGAGTAATCAAATCGAGCGGAGACCAGACCATCTCGAAGGTTCAATGAAGGGTTCTGTTGATGGAGGTAGAAGAGGAGAATTCAGAAATGCAAATCCGTCAGGAGTTCTTGCCACATTTTTAGGAGTGATTGGGTTATTAGCGGTTGTTACATATATCACTGAAAAGCTATTTGCACAAAAGCCTTTAAAAATTCAGGAAGATTAAGCAGATTTATCTTTATAATAACTATAGAATTAAAGTTGTACCTAATTCCTCCAGAAAGTTTGTTTTAATAAATGCCTCTTTGACATTTGCAAAGCTTTTCCTTGTTGCTTTGATCCACCCAAAATGATCAAGTTCCTTGTGGGGAAAATGAAGAACGGCTATTTTTTGAGGATTAATATAGTCTTTAATAACCCGTCGGGCAGAAGGAATACTAATATAGGGAAAAGGAGCAATTAAGTAATCGATTTTTTGGGGGACTAAATTAAGTTGGTTATAATTCTCTGAAACAGCATCAGCATCACCTACATGCAAAAGTTTTAAGCCATATTCAATTAGATAAGCATAATTTTGGGTCTCCTCCTGGTTTTTACCCATATGGGCCAGTGAGATAATACGAATTTTCATTCCCTGGAAGTTCAGCGTTTCTTCTTGGTGTAGATTTAAGTTAAATTCTATTAAATTGGCTTGTTCTTTATCCATTTCCATTGAATCATAAGTTCGAAGTTTGGTAATGACATTAGGTGTTGAGAGAATAACAGTCCCGGGATTATTTTTAGAAAATTCATCGACACTGACTGGGTCAAAGTGATCACTATGTTCATGGGTTATTAACATAAGATCTAGATCATTAAAAGGGGGAATACCTCCTTTTATTTTTTGGGCAATTTCTGGAGAGGGATCTTTGTATATGGGATTATTTGAACGGCACAAACCGTCAATCAATATCTTCCGATCCTTTAATTGGATGAGAACACCGGCATTTGAGATATAAATAAGTTTATTTGATGCGGATATAAGACTTTCGCTGCTCTCGTTCAAGATTTAATTCCTCCTGATCAAAAAGGATATCATTAATATTATCATAGGAGTTTAACTGTTTCATCTGAATAGGCTAAAACGTATTCGACAAAATAATATAAATATTTATATTATTCGATAAAATATGATTGACAAAATATAGAAACGGGTATATTATTAAATTACCTTCAGAAGAGGTTAATCCTTAGTAAGAAGGTTGCCCTGAAAATCGGTAGCGAGAGTGGATAATGACCTGCTGAAGCAAAATGTTTTATCTTGCAGAGGAATGGGATTATCTGAATAGCCGTAAGGTTAACTAGGGCTGTGCTGACCGAACCCGAGAGGGAGCAGGAACAACAATCGCCCCTTTTAACAGAAATCTACATTTTGCAAGTAGAAGATTGAGATAAGCAGGAATTAAAAGCTAACGTGAACCGAGCTTTCTGAAAAAGCGATAATTTATCGAACTGTTCAGATTGAGGGTAAAACGGAAAGGAGGACGTACTCGGTTGCAGTACACCTCAAAAAATGGGTAGGCAGATTCCGTCGAGGAATTGGAGCCTACTCATTTTTATTTTACTTACCTATTAAAATGCAGTAGTATAAAACATAGTATGAATTTATTGGAAAGCATTGTAAAAGGGGAAATCACATGTTTTCAGACCAAGGGCGCACTCTCATTATGACGGCGGTATCTGAAGAAAAAAGAGCGATTCAGCGAGGACTGCAAAATAATCCTAATATTGATGTGATGTTGGCGGGAGTGGGTCCTGTTTCCGCCGCGGCTCATACGGCTAAATTATTAGCGACAGGGAAATATAAACTGGTTATCAGCACCGGAATTGGTGGAGGATTTATAGGTAAAGCTGAGGTTGGAACGCTTGTTGTTTCAAATCTTATAGCTGCGGCAGATATTGGGGTTGAGACATTGGATGGGTTCCGGCGCTTAGAGGAGCTAGGCTTCGGCTCGACTCAGGTTGAAGTTGATTCGGAGCTTGTCTTTCGGGTAACTGAGGCATTGCAAGCCGAAAAAATTCATATGGTTATTGGTCCTATCATTACCGTAGCAACGGCAACGGGTACTGCTGAAAGTGCTGACGAAAGAGCGAGACGGGTTTTGGGTGCTGCAGCGGAAGGGATGGAAGGGTATGGTGTTGCTCTTGCAGCCCAAATTTTTGGTATAAGAGCTTTGGAGATTCGCGCTATTTCTAATTTGGTAGGACCTCGCGATCGAAGTGCCTGGCGTATGAAAGAGGCATTTGATCTCTTGGAAAAAACCTATTCTGTATTGGGGGAGATATTATGAAAATTGCCTTTTCACCTTGTCCAAATGATACGTTTATTTTTCATGCCTGGGTGCACGGTCTTATACCTGGAGCTCCTAAGCTTGATGTAACGTATGCCGATATTGATATTACAAATAGCTTAGCTGCCAGTACTCAGGGGCCTGATGTGGTTAAAATTTCCTATGCGGCACTTCCTTGGGTACTATCTGAGTATGCCTTGCTTCCTTGCGGCGGAGCATTGGGAAGAGGGTGCGGCCCACTTGTATTGACATCAGATTCAGCAGCTGCTGACAAGGGACCGGCTGTACTTTCAGGTCAAAAGGTTGCTGTCCCAAGTGAACGATCCACCGCTTATTTATTGTTTAGACTATGGGCTGCTCAAAATGTGCCGGAGGGTGTTGGAGAGATTGTAGTGATGCCCTTCAATGAAATTATGCCGGCGGTGCGTGAAGGAAAAATTGATGCGGGACTCGTTATTCATGAGGCAAGATTTACTTATTCCCAATATAATTTAAAACTTTTAGCCGATTTAGGAAATTGGTGGGAGTCAGAAACTAATCTGCCTATTCCTTTAGGGGCAATAATCGCGAAAAGGTCAATGGATTTAGAAGCTATTGCTGATTGGATTAGAAAGTCTGTTAGATATGCATGGACAAACCCGAAGGCTTCACAAGAATATGTACTTCAGCATGCTCAGGAATTATCCGCTGAGGTAGCCAATGCTCATATCAATCTATACGTGAATGAATTCTCTGAGAATTTAGGAGAAAAAGGCTATGAAGCCGTTAAAACCCTTTTGGGCCGGGCTGCACAAGAGGGGCTAGTTCCCAAGGTGGATTTTGCAGATCTTCGTTATTAGTACCGACGGGTTGACATAAAATAAAGAGTGATAATCCTTGCTATTGAATGGGTAAAAGATTATCACTTTTTATTTTTTTTGCACTCTTTTCTTATTTTGGTTATAAATTAATCTTGGGGAATTAGCAATATCATAATTATATCTGCTAAAAAATTATATTTAAATTCAAGAAAAAGGAAAATTCGATACAAATATAGAATTTTAGTTAAGATATGACATATTGATACATAAACGGTAAGGGGGTGAGATTGTGATTTTAGGGATAAATTATCGAAAAACATTTTTAGTTTTAGGAGCCCTTTTTGCCCTTATTGTTATATATTGGAGCAGCTTTTATAATTATCTTTTAGTCCACGGTATCATTGAATTGATCAATGTCGTTTTAGGGTTCTCTGTATTTATCATTGCTTGGAATTCAGAAAAGTATATGAAGTCTACTTTTTTCTCAATTATTGGGGTTGCCTATTTGTTCGTTTCCGGTTTTGATTTGCTTCATATCTTATCAACAAAAGGAATGTTAATCTTTCGCGATTATGATTATTATGCAACTCAAGTTTGGATTGCTGGACGATATTTAGAGAGCTTATCCCTTCTTCTGGCTTTCAGCCTATTTTACACGACAAAAAAGCTAAGAATGCCCCCTTTGTTTGGTGCTTATCTTATTCTTAGTTTTATAATTCTCTTGTCTATATATTTTTGGAAATTATTCCCTGAGTGTTATATTGAAGGAGTTGGGTTAACTCCCTTTAAGATTTATAGTGAATATTTTAGTGGATTGATTTCTTTTTTTGCAGTCTTTCTTCTCGTAAAAAATAAGGACCAGTTCGGAATAAACGTTTACTTTTATCTTTTTTGGTCAATTATTTTGTCAGCAGTTTCAGAGCTTTTCTTTTCCATTAACTTCGACTATTGGGGGATATTTAATTTAATTGGGCATTATTTTAAAGTGATTTCCTTCTATCTCATTTATAAAGCAATTGTAGAGACAGGTATTAGGCAGCCTTATGAGCTTATTTTTCGAGAAATTAAACTTCATGAGCAAAAATTAGAACGTATGGCTATTTACGATGAGCTTACTGGACTGTATAATCGCCGGGCAGGTTTAGCTTTTTTGGAAAACCAGATTATTAAGTCTGAACATGGAGAGGAGCCCCTTACGGTTTGTTTTATCGATATCGACCAATTAAAAGCGGTAAATGATCGATATGGGCATCATGAGGGGGATTTTTTGATCAAAAAAATTCCCGAGGTTCTGCAAGGGAATATTCGGGAGTCTGACCGGGTGTGCCGGATTGGCGGAGATGAGTTCTTAGTTGTTCTCACATGCAACTTGGAAAATGCACGAAATATTATTCAACGGGCAAAGAATACCTTAACAGCCTTTAATTCAGAGCATATAAAATCCTTTAATTGCGATTTCAGTTATGGATTCTCCGAATATAGAAAAAACGAAGGGTTATGTGCAGACCAATTGATTGAAGAGGCTGATAATAATATGTATCAGTATAAGCAGAATAAACGCTCTAACGTCCGTAGAATGAAAACAAATCATCAATTATTGTAACAGCCGGGCGCGGGTAATACTCTTATCTCCATATTTTTCAAGGATCGAATCGATGGCTTGAACAAGTTTTTCTTGGTTTCGATGAGGTTCTTCAAACAACGAAAGATGCCCCTCCCCTTGGCCCATTAGGTTACTCACTGATATACCAATTAAGCGAAGGGGCCGTTGAAGGGTTATCTCACTTAGTAATTGCCGAGCTTTTGTATAGATTATATCCTCAAGATGGGTTGCCTGACTTAATGTATGTGAGCGTGAGAGCGTGCGAAAATCATTATATCGAATTTTCAAAGTTATGGTTTTGCTTTTGAGTTTCTCTTTGCGGAGGTTTTGTCCGATATCACAAGCGAGCTCGAGAAGAATCGTTTCTAATTCCTGACGATCCGAAATATCGAAGGCGAAAGTTGTCTCCCGACCGATCGATTTCGCTTCGTGTACGCTTTCGACAGGGCGATTATCAATTCCACGCGCTAATAAGTAAAGCTGATTTCCCCACGAACCAAAGAATCGGGAGAGAGAAGCCTGATCAATCCTTCTTAAGTCAGAAATCGTATGAACATTTAAGTTCTCAAGACGTTCCAGCATCTTTTTGCCGACACCCCAGATCCGCCCCACCGGCAGAGGATCTAAAAACTCCTGAATACCGTTGGAATCTATAACGACAAAGCCATTGGGCTTTTCTAAATCAGAGGCTAGCTTAGCCAGAAATTTATTGCTGGCAACACCGACCGATGCACATAAATTAAGTTCGTCTTTAATTCGTTCCTTAATCGTCAAAGCAATTTTTTCAGCTGAGCCGAATAATCGAGTTGAAGCGGTAACATCTAAAAAAGCTTCATCGAGAGATAAGGGCTCAACCAAGGGAGTATACGTCAGAAAGATTTCACGGATTTGCTGTGAGACCTTTCGATATTTTTGAATATTAACAGGTAAGAAAACGGCCTGAGGACAGCGGCGTTGGGCTTCGACTAAGGGCATCGCCGAGTGTATTCCAGTCTCACGCGCTTCATAAGAAGCTGTGGAGACGACACCGCGACTGTTGGGGTTGCCGCCGACTACGACGGGCCGGCCTTGCAGTGAGGGATCATCGCGCTGCTCAACAGAGGCATAGAAAGCATCCATATCAACATGAATAATTTGGCGTTTTTTTGCTTGCTGACTCATAAAGGATCTCCTCATTACTAAGATACTAAAATTATATCATATTATCTTTACTCTTTATCTCAGGTTAGCCCGAATGAACTAAAGCGTGACAATTTATAGTAAAGATTAAAATATATTGACAATTGGAGATGTTGACAATAAGAATTATTAAATATAATATATAAGCAAATAAATAAGAATTATAATAAATCTCTTATCGAGAGCGGTGGAGGGACTGGCCCTATGAAACCGCGGCAACCGGCATTTTTGCGCGGTGCCAATTCCTGCAGAAATTTTCTGACAGATAAGAGAGGTTAAGCGAATGCAAGTCTCTCCTTCGTCTTTGGAGAGGCTTTTGTTTGTGGAATAAGTAATGCCAGTTTCATAATTTGGAGGGAGGCGATTGGATGAAAATTACTACTCACCTTGCCCAAATCGGAAATAAAAGAGATGCAACGGGGGCGATTAGTTTTCCTGTGTATCATTCCTCAACATTCAGCCATCAGGGATTAGGCAAAAGCACGGGATATGATTATTCAAGAAGCCAAAACCCTACCCGTGAAGTTCTTGAGGAGGCTATTGCCCGTCTTGAAGGAGGAGACCGTGGTTTTGCATTTTCTTCGGGTATGGCTGCAATCAGTACAATTTTTGCTTTATTCCGCCAAGGAGATCACTTTATAGTTACAGAGGATTGTTATGGGGGGACTTTTCGCCTCTTTCATAAAATTCTTAACCAATTTGGCTTAAGCGCATCTTTTGTGGACACAAGCAAGCTGGACGAGATAAAAAAAGCTATTCTGCCCTCAACAAAAGCTATTTTCTGTGAAACCCCGACCAATCCAATGATGAGAATTGCAAATATAAAACAAATCACTTTATTAGCCAAAAGCAAAGGGATTTTAACAATTATCGACAATACATTTTTAACACCGCTTTTACAGAAACCAATAGAGCTGGGGGCAGACATTGTGGTCCATAGCGGTACGAAATATTTGGGCGGACATAATGATGTGCTCGCCGGGCTTGTTGTTATTAAGGATCACTCTTTAGCTGAACGGTTTGGAGTTTTACAAAATGCAATTGGCGCGGTGCTTGGGCCGCAGGAATGTTGGCTTTTAATGCGGGGGATGAAAACCTTGGCGCTTCGTGTTGCTGCACAGGAGAAAAATGCTCAGCAGATTGCATGTTGGCTGGTAAAACACCCTTTGGTGGAAGCGGTCTATTATCCAGGACTAGAGTCACATCCGGGGCATGATTTGCAACTGGAACAGGCATCGGGTTTTGGAAGTATGATGTCTTTTACGGTAAAACATCAAAGGCTTGTGAGGCAGATCGTTGAAAAGGTTAAGATTATTTCTTTTGCGGAAAGCCTTGGAGGGGTTGAAAGCTTAATCACCTTTCCAACTACGCAAACTCATGCGGAAATGCCCAGCGAAATGAGGGAAAGATCAGGTGTCACGGACTGTCTCCTGCGCCTTTCCGTTGGAATTGAGGATGCTCAAGATTTAATTGAGGATTTGGAACAGGCGTTTTCGGAATAAAGCGGGAATCTATTGAAAACGCAGCAGTCGGAGTAACCAATCTTTGAAGCTCTTTGATTTTGGCAGGATAGGTGGAGTGGGTTTGCGTCCATAGACAAGTCCAAAACCGAAATAGCTTCGATACTGTTTCATAAATCCCGCATTTTTTTGTAAGCGTGGCAGCAGCCCGGGCTGCCTTCTTGCTTTGTCAGCAAGCCCTTTGATTAGAACCCAGTCCTTTTTGAGGGCATTTACAATCAGGTTGCTGTTGTTTTTTAACGGTTGCGGGTTTTTAATTTCGACATCTTGGAAGCCTGCTTGAGTTAAAGTTTGGCACCATCCCTCATACGTTAATGGATTTGTGCCTGAACCATAGCATTCCTCTAATTGCTGCTTAAGTTGAGCCGGCAGTTCCTTGAGCAGAGCCATTTCATGGTCGGCAATATGACCTTCAGGTTTGAGCACGCGATAAAATTCACGATATACTTTGACTTTATCTAAAAAGACAGTTACTGATTCAGCGATGACCCAATCAAAAATTCGATCTGCAAAAGGTAATTGCTGAACGTTTCCAACTTTAAATTCAATAAGATGAGAAACTCCTTCAGAAGCCGCCCTTTGGGTGGCTTTATCAATCATTTCCGAGCTGATATCAATACCGATAATTTTGCAGCCGGTTGTTTTGGCAATGTGGCAAGCGGTAAGCCCGCTTCCGCAGCCTGCATCAAGCACGTAGTCTTCCGGCAGGATCTGTATAGACTGCAGGTTTTGCAGTGTTGCGGGGAAGCCCCCTGGATGAGAACTGCCTATTCCCAGCCAGGCTAGCATTTCGAAGTAATTCATATCTTCAACACGCTTGGTATCTAGAGAAGCCATAGCTAGATCCCTCCTTACACCTAAATGTATATGGTATTATATTCCAAATGATAAATGGAGTGATCATTTAGATATTTGCTTTAAAGCTAAGTTAAAACGAGGAAATTATTCTTTTTATTGGTTATTTTTCTTAAATTTTTAGTAGAAATTTAAGGCTGAAAATTTCATAATCTAAAGTATAAGCATATTAAAAAGGAGGGATTATTCATGATCATCGGAGTACCCAAAGAGATAAAAAACAACGAAAATCGGGTAGCTCTTACACCAGCTGGTGCTAAAGCATTAACGGAAGCGGGACATAGTGTGCTGATTGAAAATGATGCAGGTTCCGGCAGCGGAATCACTAACGAGGAATATGTTTCAGCAGGAAGCCGAATTTTTAATTCGGCAGCCGAAATCTTTAACACTGCGGACATGATCGTCAAAGTGAAAGAACCTCAGCCTTCAGAATATGCTTTATTCAGACCGGGACAAATCCTATTTACCTATCTTCATTTAGCACCTGAACCAGAGCTTACCCATGCTCTTCTGGAGAGAAAAGTAACTGGAATTGCCTACGAAACAATTCAGCTTGATAATGGATCTTTGCCTCTTCTTATCCCAATGAGCGAAGTTGCTGGAAGAATGTCTGTTCAAGTCGGAGCTCGCTTTTTAGAAAAGCATGTTCATGGCAGAGGAATTCTCTTAAGCGGTGTTCCCGGTGTTCCTGCAGCGCATGTAGTGATTATTGGGGGCGGAACTGTCGGCGGAAATGCTGCTAAAATTGCAATCGGAATGGGAGCGCAGGTAACCGTTATCGATAGGTGTGCAGATAAACTTCGATATCTTGATGATATTTTTGGAAATCGGATTACGACTATGATATCTAATAGCTATAATATTGCAGCTGCAGTTCGTAACGCGGATCTTTTAATTGGTGCTGTTCTTGTGCCTGGTGCTAAGGCTCCGCACTTAGTCACGGAGGAAATGGTTAAAACAATGCAGCCAGGGGCTGTTATTGTAGATGTAGCTATTGATCAAGGAGGATCCATTGAAACTATTGATCACGTGACAACACATGATGATCCAATTTACGAAAAATACGGTGTCATTCATTATTCGGTAGCAAATATGCCGGGGGCTGTAGCTAGAACGTCTACTTTCGCTCTAACCAATGCGACCTTACCCTATATTATGGAGATTGCTAATCAAGGTCTTAAAGTTGCAATGCTTAATGATCCAGCTTTAGCAAAGGGACTAAATACATTTTCCGGTCATCTTATTTATCCTGCCGTAGCTGAAGCACTTAAGCTTGATTATATTCCAATAGATAAAATGATTTCTAAATGGGTAGCTTTTATATAGCTTTGCTGATTTATTAAATTAAAAAGGAATGAGTTCAATTATAAGTTGGATTCATTCCTTTTTGTTTTGATAGGGTTTATTTATACATAAATGGTTAATCGATTAGTACTTGAGATCACAAATCTATAAAAGTTTTTCATGAAATTAATGAAAATACCAAACTTTTAGGAATTAGACCTAAAGATAAAAGCTAAGTATACTAACCTTGTCAAGGTTGTTCAAAAAGTAACAAGGAGGAATTTAAAAAATGCCAAAGCTAACTGACCAGGAATTCGAGAGTTACTTATTGCAAATCAGAGAATTTACAGAGGGCACGCTAGATGCGATGCAAAAAGAGATCGAAGTAACGAATGTGTTCCCCGAGGAATTCTATCAAAAATGTATCAAAAACAACCTGTATCGTGCCTCTATTCCGGAAGAGTTTGGCGGCTGGGGTCTCTCCGAGACACAAATTCTGAGACTTCAAGAAGAATTTAGCCGTGGTCCTGGAGGAATGCGGATGCATCTTCACTATGCCATGGATTTGAACTGGCGTCCCCTTTACGACTTTGGGTCTGAAGCGCTTAAAAAAGAGTTAATGCCTGGATTCCAGGATAGAACAGTTTTTACAAACTGGGCGGTTACTGAGGAAAGTGGCGGAACAGGTGCCGATCTTCATACTCGTGCTGTAAAAGACGGTGATGATTATATCATTAACGGGGAAAAATATTTGATCTCCCATACCGACTGCAGTAACTATTCTTATATTACCTGTGTTACCGATCCTGATGCGCTAAAAGATCGCCGCCTCTCCACTTTCATGGTTCCTGCCAGCACACCCGGCTATGAACTGACTCCTATGCCACACATGATGGGCTGCCGTGGATCAGGTCATAGTGGTTTAAAGTTTACGAACATGAGAGTTCCCAAGAAATATTTGCTTGGTAAAGAAGGCGATGGGCTTCACATCTCTATTCACTCCCTGTCTGTATCCCGTGTTCACATCGCTGCCAGCAATCTCGGAATGTGCCAACGGATGCTTGAAATCTCCCTCAAACGTGCACATGATCGTGTAACCTTTGGTAAACCCATTATTGAACGTCAAGCAATCCGGATGAAGCTCGCCGATATGGCAACTTATACTCATGCTCTTCGCACGATGGTCTATGACTTTGCAAAGGACTATGAAAAAGATCCGAAAGGCGAATATATCGAAGAGAAGGCTGCAATGTGCAAACTTTTCAGTATCCATTGTACGAAACTCGTCGGCGATGAGATGCTTGAGATCTTCGGTGGTGTTGGATACTTTGAAGATTGCACGTATGGTCCGACAGAGCGCCTGTATCGTGACTCCCGTGCAATGTGGTTAGAGGAAGGGACTCCAACTGTTCAACGGATCACCATTTCCCGTCAAACAATTGCTCATGAAGGACGCTTAAAGTACAACATTTAAGCCTGAAAAATTATGGACATGCCGGAGGGGCATCGTGCTGTGCGCCGATGTCCCTCTTTTTGCCCAATGAGTAAAGGATAAGATATAAGAATGTACGGGGAGGGTTGGAAATTGGCAGAGCAGGAATTTGGACCGCTCAGAAGCAAAGCTGCCCGAAAACCCTGGCCGGAATGTCCCGATATAGTTATCTACCGCTGCAGTCATTGCGGCAGACTATACCAAGTGTTGGCCTATGATTTGCCAGCACAGGAGCCTGCCTGCTGCAATGCGCCCATGGAACAGCTGAAGCCGTTGCACATCGAGGATGTGTTGCCTGAAGTCAATGTAGTCTACAAGATTGTCGGCGGTTTTAATCAGAGTGCGGTACAGGTATTCTGGGAAACGAAACAGCCGGAAGACAAACCTGAGTGGGTTTTGCTCAAAACCTTCACCGGAGGCTACATTAAGTATGTCACCGCTCAGAAGCAGCCGCCTCTAATTTTTCCTTTGTCTGACGAGGACGCCTATGTGTATTGCGATAGGAATCCCTGTCAACAGTGTCTGTTTCGTTGCAAGCGAGGCTTTATTATTTATTTATATACCAAAACAAGAGGATTAGTGGAGGTTCCCCTGGAGAAGATGTCGGATTACTTTAAATCCTAGAAGAAAGCATGTCCCGAGGATGCAATTGTCTAACTTGTAACTTTGAGATAGTTCTCACAAATCTATAGAAGTTTCTTATAAAATGAACCGAAATACCAAACTTTTAGGAATTAGACCGCTATTTAAAGGGCAAGTATACTGAAAGTGTTCCTGGATGTTAAAAAAAGAACAAGGGGGGAACCATAAAAAAGTAGATAATTAGGTTTCTATGAGCCCAAGGTTGTTTGTCCTAAGTGAAGGCTGTGGTTCCCGTGCAAAACGATTTTCATTTAATCAAATCATCTTTAGTTCAACTCTCTTAAAAACAAAATAACGTCTGAATACGCTTAGACGTAATGATGGTAAATTAAGTATTTATCGGAAAATTAAGGAGGAACACCTATGGAACAAAAGATTGGCAACAAACGCTGGCTTATCGTCGCTTTACTCGTTATTTGTTATACCTTTATGTATTTTGGTCGTTCTGCAATCTCTATTGCGGGACCGGCCATGATGAAGAGCAACCATTGGAATGCAACTCAGTTTGGTTTGGTTTCAACGGCATTTTTTATAGGTTATGCTATAACGATGTTACCAGCCGGTGCGCTTGCCGATAAGTTTGGAGCGACCAAAGTTATTGTTGCTGGAACATTATTTTGGTCGGTATTTACATTTTTCAGTCCAATGGGTGGTACGATAGGGACTTTAATGTTTATCCGTGTTCTCGTGGGAATTGGTCAAGGGGTTACCCTGCCTTCTACTTCTTCCCTCGTTTCGAAATGGGTGCCCAAAAAGGAAGCAGGGTTGGCACAAGGATTAACGCTTGTCGGCGTTCCTTTAGGAACGGCGCTGACAATGCTTGTTGGGGTTCAGCTTATCCAGTATTTTAGCTGGCAAATGATATTTTATTCGTTTGCATTTCTTGGACCCATTTGGGCTGTGATCTGGGTATTATTTGGCAAAGATAGACCGGAATTGGATCCTAAAATCAGCAAGGCTGAAGTCGAATATATCAAGGCTGATCAGGGACCGAAGCAAGATGTAAGTAATGCTGTAAGCTTAGCAAAAAGAGATATTTTTACGAATGTATCGGTATGGGGCGCTACAATAGCATACTTCTGCTATAATTACGTTTTTTATCTCCTTTTGACCTGGCTGCCCACTTATTTAGCACTGGGACGCGGCTTCACCTTGGTGAAAAGCGGATACTTCACAATGATTCCTTATCTCGTGGCGATTTTCACCTATCCTTTGGGTGGTGTTTTAGCCGATGCCGCCTCGAAAAAATTCGGACAAAATATGGGCCGGAAAATGTTCCCGATTTTCGGTTTGGTCGTTGGCGGATGTGCCTTGTTTGTTGGAGCTCAGGCAAGCAGCGCCGGGATGGCTATTGCTTTAATCGCCGCTTCTATGGGTTTTCTTACCCTAACTCAGGGTGGATTTTTCTCGATGCCGATTATCTTTGCTCCGAAAAATGCAGGTACAATTGTTGGCTTGTACGGGTTTATCGGTACGTTTGCTGGAATTTCAGCTCCCCTGCTCACGGGTATTGTTGTTGATTCTTTAGGATATAATTACGCACTGTTCTTAGGAGCTGGAATGGCTGTACTAGGTGCAGTGTTCCTGTTGACCGCTTGTAAGGTTAAGCCTATCGAACCCGCAGCATCACAAACAATAAACAAATTGGAAGTAAGCAACTAACTAGTCTACGGAATTTTGGCATCAGGTGGAAGGGGGAGTTTTAACTTGAAAGGTTTAGAAGGCATCAAGGTTGTTGAACTTGCATCGTTTATCGCAGCTCCGGCATGTCCGAGAATTTTGAGTGAATTGGGCGCAGAAATCATTAAGATTGAACCGTTCGGCGGAGATGATCAGCGCACGCAAGGTCCTGGTTACGGCATGCAGAGAGATGATATTGAAGACCCCGCATTCGATATGGGGGGACTAAAAAAGAACTGGGTCAGCATTAACCTTAAAAGCCCGGAGGGTATCGAATTCACCTATAAGCTTATTGAATCGGCTGATATTGTTGTTACGAATTTCCGGGATAAGGCTTTAGTTAAACTTGGTTTGGATTACGAGACAATTCACAAGAAATTTCCTCATATCGTTTACGCTCAGATGAGAGGATATGGCGAAAGAGGACCAGAAAAGGATTCCAGGGGATACGACGCCACAGCTTATTCAGCACGCGGTGGGATATTAACCTCTTTTCCGCAGATTGGTGAAAGTCCTGTTAACGTTCCGGCTGCATTTGGTGATTGGAATGCAAGTGCCTTTTTATCTACGGGCATTTTAGCCGCCTTGGTAAGAAAGCAGATGACGGGGATAGGAGACAGAGTCGTAGTCAATCTTTATCATGTTGCTTGCTGGGCGATGCAGCATGCTGTTGTTTCCCGCCAATCGGGAGCATTGTATCCAAGATCAAGAAAATTCGTTCCCTCTCCGGCCAATAATTGTTATCAATCAAAAGATGGCATCTGGTTCCTGATCTGCCATGCTGCTTATAACAGCGCTTATGATGATATCGCTAAAGCTTTAAAAATTGAAGAACTTATAGGCAACGAAGAGTACAATACCTTGGACAAATTAAGGGAGAATAAAACAAATGGTTATGTCGTTGAATTGTTTGAAAAGGCATTTGCCAAAAAGACATTTGCCGAATGGGTAGAGATTTTTAAACAATATGAAATTCCCTACCAGAAAGCGTTTACTGTTGATGATATTCTGGCTGATGAAGAAGCTTTTGCCAATGATATTTTAAGGCATGTTAAGTATGACTCATATGGTGAGCGTGTTATTCCAACGAGTCCTATTCGTCTAAGCAGTGTAGGTGATCCTGAACTTTGGACATCTAAACCCATTGGCTATGATACACGGAAATATCTAAAACAATACGGTTATTCAGAAAAACAAATCCATACGTTAATCGAAAACGGTGCAGTGAAAGCATATGAAGGTGAGACCTTACAATTTAATAAGTTAGAGAAAACCTCAGCCAAAATACCGCTGGCGTAAAAGCGGCGTGTTTTCAGTCCCCTTTATATAGGAAGAAAAAATAGGGGTTTTTATGGAGTATAGCCAGTTTGCTGGAGTATTCACATCAATAAACCCCTATTAAAAAATCAGGGTTGTGGAAGGAGAGTAAGTACTTTGTCTGACGAAAGATTTCAAGTCATCGTAATCGGTGCAGGCTTAGCTGGATCCGCCGCTGCTTATCGTCTGGCGAAGGCTGGTCGGGAGGTTTTGGTTGTCGATCGCGGAAAAACCCCGGGAGCAAAAAATATGACCGGTGGCCGGCTATATACTCATGCTTTGGAGAAATTAATGCCTGGGGAATGGACAGATGCGCCGCTTGAGCGTGAAGTGACACGCGAGATGATGATGATGATGTCGGGGGAAGACAGCTTTTCAATCGACTCATTGTTTCCATCAGTGAGCCAATCTTACACGGTCTTAAGATCCAAGTTTGATGAGTGGTTGGCCTCGAAGGCTGAAGAAGCCGGGGCGATGATGATCTCGGGAAGTACCGTTGATGGACTTTTGATTAAGGATGGAAAAGCAGCGGGTATTAAAACTGGAGATGAGGAGCTTGAGGCTGATTTAGTCATTAGTGCCGAAGGCGTCAATGCTCTTGTCGCAGAACGCGCTGGGCTGATTAAGCCGGTCAATGTAAAAGATATCGCGGTCGGTGTGAAATATGTTTATAAACTATCCGAAGAAGCAATCAACGAACGATTCAATACCGTAAGCGGAAAGGGCGCAGCCTTATTAGCAGTGGGTGAGTGCAACAAGGGAATTTTTGGAGGAGCTTTTCTTTACACCAATAAAGAGAGTGTTTCGCTCGGTTTGGTTGTGGACTCCAGCAGCTGGAAAAATTCAAGATTGCCTTTAGCGGATTTCGCCGAAGAGCTTAAACAGCTTCCAGCGCTTGCACGGTATATTGAAGGCGGAAAATTAATTGAATATTCTGCTCACCTGATTCCTGAAGGCGGATACAAAGCTCTGCCTGAATTCTGCTCTAATGGTTTTCTCTTAGCTGGGGATGCAGCAGGCCTTTGTGTGAACAGAGGATTTACGGTTAGGGGAATGGATTATGCGATTCTCTCTGGAATTGCAGCCGCAGAAACGGCAAATGAGGCAATCGAGGCGGATGATTACTCCAAGGGCTTCCTGAATAGATATCATGAAAAATTACAGCAAACGGTGTTAAAGGATTTTGAAACCCTTAAGAATTCACATGACTATCTTGCTCATACACGGCACATGTTTACAACGTATCCTGCATTGGCCACGAATCTTATGAAAAATTTGTATGACGTAGACGGCAGTCAGGCCAAATCCGCAATGGGAATCATGAAACAAACAATCTCCGGTAAGCTGCCTTATTTCGATGTCATTAAAGACATTGTGAAAGGGGGTAGATCCTTATGAAAAAGCTATCCATGGATGATCGTTTACTCGTGAATCGCTTTGACAGCGATGATCATAACTCACATATCCTTGTCGATAAAGATGCATGCAGAACATGCGAACATCGGGCATGTACAACCTGCTGTCCGGCAGAGCGGTATAAGTGGGATCTAATCAATGATAAGTTAAGCTTTGACCATGTAGGATGTTTAGAATGCGGAAACTGTCGTCTGATTTGTGAAAGACTCAACCGGAACATGCCGGGATATTCATGGAACTATCCTGGACAAGGCATGGGGATTGTTTACAGAGAAGGCTGATGATATTGAAATAAGATTTATCCAGTGAATGAATGCTCATTCCTTGGATAATTAGATTATAACTATATTTATGATTTAATGGGGAGGATTTTAAAATGGGGCATATTCTTACTGAAGAGCAACAAGGGTTAGTCGAATTAGTCAGAGACTTTGCAAACAAAGTCGTAAAACCGCATGTTAAAGAATTTGATGAAACGGGTGAGTTTCCTTTAGAACTTTTAAAACAAGCGTTTGATATGGGCCTGCATATGTTGGAGATTCCTGAGAAATTCGGTGGCGCAGGATTAAGCAATGTGACCAATGCTATCGTATTTGAAGAATTAGCAAAGGTCGATGCCGGCTTTGCGATTTCCTTAGTTACAACTTTCGTGGCTCTAAGATCAGTTCTCTTATGTGGAAATGATCAACAAAAACAATTATTTGCCGATATTATTGCTCCAGGTGCATTTGCCGGATTCTGTTTAACAGAGCCTAATTCAGGGTCAGATGCCGGATCCATCCGCGCTACCGCTATTAAAGCTGGAGACGAGTATGTTATCAATGGCAGCAAAACGTTTGTAACCAATGGTGAGTTTGCCAGCGTATATGTTGTGTTTGCGTCTACAGACAAGAGCAAAGGCTCCAAAGGCATATCCGCCTTTATCGTTGAAAGAGACCGCCCAGGCATTATGGTTGGTAAGCATGAAAACAAAATGGGCCTCAGATTGTCCAATACTTCTGATGTCGCATTCAACAAGGTAAGAGTGCCTGCCAGTGCATTGATTGGCAATGAAGGCGATGGCTTCAAAATCGCTATGGCTACTTTAAACATTTCTCGCGCTTTTGTCGGTACTTTAGCAGTAGGTATTATGCAGTCGGCTATCGATGAGAGCGTCAAATATATTAAAGAAAGAAAACAATTTGGCAAACCGATTGCTGAATTCCAAGCGGTGCAAATGATCTTGGCAGATATGGAGATCCAATGTGAAGCCGCTCGTCAATTGGTCAAGAGTGCCATGGTGTTGATGGATGCTCATGATCCTTGTATTCGAGAAGGCTCGATTACCAAGACTTTCTGCGGTGATGCGGTAGTGAAAGTAACGACTGATGCTGTACAGCTTTTCGGTGGTTACGGCGTGAGCAAAGAATATCCTGTAGAAAAATTGATGAGAGATTCCAAGGTATTCCAGATCTTCGAAGGAACGAACCAAATTCAACGTCTCACCATTGCAAGAGATATGCTTAAGTAGGAGGGAACTTTTAAATGGATATTCTCGTTTGCGTTAAACAAGTGCCGGATACGGCTGAAATTAAAATCGATCCTGTGACGAATACCTTGGTTCGTGCCGGTGTACCAAGCATTGTAAACCCTTTTGATAAAAATGCGCTGGAAGCTGCAGTGCAGCTCAAAGAAGCCCATGGCGGAACGGTCACGGTCATTACGATGGGGCCGGAACAGGCGAAAGATGCCTTAAAGGAATGTGTATCGGTAGGTGCGGATAAAGCAGTGTTAGTGAGCGACCGTGCTTTTGGCGGTTCAGATACCTACGCTACAAGCTATATCTTGTCCCAAGCGATTAAAAAGCTCGGAAATTTCGATTTGATTCTCTGCGGCAAGCAAGCGATTGACGGGGACACGGCTCAGGTGGGACCTGCTCTTGCCGAGCACCTGGGACTTGCTCAGCTGACTTATGCGGCTAAAATCCAAGTCGATGACCCAAAAATTACGATCCATCGGGAAACGGATGAAGGATATGAAGTTATTGAAGCAAAACTGCCGGCCGTTTGTACTGTCGTAAAATCTATCAATGAGCCGAGATTTGCTACGATTAAGAGCAAAATGATGGCTAGCAAGGCAAAGATTGAAGTGTTGACGACTGCTGAACTTTCAGATATTGATGCAACGAAAATCGGCTTAAAAGGCTCACCGACAAGAGTAAAGAAAACCTTTGTACCCGCCAAAAGAGAGGCAGGTTTGAAGATTAAGGAAGCAACAGATAGAGCTACGGCCCTTAAGTTGGTCGAAAAGCTGGTTGAGGCTAAGCTAGTTTAATGGAGGTTTAAGCAATGAGTGACTATAAAAATATCTGGGTATTTATTGAAACCGCAAATGGTGAAGCTAAAAATGTTGGCTTAGAGCTTCTTAATGAAGGGAAAAGACTTGCTCAGGCGAAGCAGGAAAACGTTGTAGCTGTTGTCATCGGCGACAATAATGATGCGGCGGTTAAAACAGCAATTGCCTATGGAGCGGATCAGGTTATCGATGTCGAAGGTGAAGAATATAAGGATTTTAATACCGATAGCTATGCTAACGTCATGATACAGCTCGTTGAAAAATATTGTCCGGCGACGATCTTAGTCGGAGCGACAAACAACGGAAGAGACGTTGCTTCAAGAACAGCAACACGTTTGCGGACAGGGTTAACGGCGGATTGCACGGGTCTGGATATTAACGAGGATGGACTTGTCGCCTGGACAAGACCTGCTTTTGGCGGAAATCTTATGGCTACCATTTTATGTCCTGAAACAAAACCGGAGATGGGAACAGTCAGACCCGGTGTATTTAAAAAAGCCGGTCCTGATGCTTCCCGGACAGCAGAAGTGATTAAAGAGGAAATCAAGACTCCTGCAGAAATGATCCGGACGAAGATTGTTGACATTATCAAAGCTGTCGGAAGTGAAGGGGTTAAACTTGAAGAGGCAGAAGTCATTGTTTCCGGCGGAAGAGGATTAGAAAAACCTGAAAATTTTGCTCTTCTCCAAGAACTGGCTGACGTCTTTGGCGGTGCTGTCGGAGCATCGAGAGCTGCTGTTGATGCCGGTTGGATTCCGGTTCAAAAACAAGTCGGACAAACCGGTAAAACGGTAGGACCTAAAATCTATATCGCGGTGGGGATCTCCGGTGCAGTTCAGCACTTAGTCGGAATATCTTCTTCAGAAACCATCATCGCGATCAATTCAGATCCGGATGCACCGATTTTTGATATGGCTGATTACGGTTTAGTCGGTGATTTGTTCGAAATTGTTCCTGTTCTTACGGAGGAATTTAAGAAGATTAAGGCAAGCTAAATTAATTGCGTAGGGAATAAGGTTTTAAATTTAGAAAGGAGTTCTCCTAATCACCTTGATCCTGTTCATTAAAATGAACGTTTAAGGTGAAAAGGAGTTCTCCTCCTTCATCGGTTCGCTATGCTGACGGTAAAGAAAATACTAAAACTATGTCAACGTTTTATTTCAAATTGATTTACTTAGGATAAGATGTTTTAAATTGAATTTGAAAAGGGGCAATTAACATGAATCCAAAAATTGGTAATAAACGTTGGTTGATCATAGTTCAGTTTCTGTTATGTTACTTAGTTTTGTATATGGATAGATCAAATATGTCAATCGCCGGTCCATCCATGATGAAGGAATTTAATTGGAGTGCCACTCAGTTCGGTTTAGTCTCGACGGCCTTTTTTATGGGCTACGCGTGTACGATGATTATTGGCGGCTGGTTAGCAGACCGATTTGGCGGGGGCAAGGTTATCATTTTCGGCGCCTTATGGTGGTCGATATTCGTATTTTTAACTCCCTTTGGCACTTCACTCGGTTTGATGGTGATCATTCGTATGATGATGGGGATGGGTGAAGGCGTTGCCTTGCCTGCGATTTCATCGATGGTTGCTAAATGGATTCCCAAGAAAGAAGCTGGACTGGCACAAGGAATCTGTCTTGTTGGAGTTCCCTTGGGCATTACCCTCACCATGCCGTTCGCGGCGTGGATTATACAGGCTCATAGTTGGAAAATGGTATTTTGGACGTTTGCCTTTACCGCTCCGATATGGATTTTGATTTGGCTGAGGTTTGGCAAGGATAAGCCGGAAAATGATCCTAATCTCAGTCAAGAAGAGCTCGCCTATATTAAGTCAACCCAGGACGGTTCGCAGGAAATGGCGGGCCGCTATACAGATTTGACACCAAAGGATATTTTTTCAACACCATCGGTTTGGACCGGTGCCGTATCATTTTTCTGTACGAACTACCTCTTCTATTTATTTATGACTTGGCTGCCCACCTATTTTATGAAGGGCCGCGGTCTTCAACTCGGACAAAGTGCTTTATACACAATGATGCCATATATTGTGGCTGTGTTCACATACCCAATTGGAGGCTATCTAGCGGATAAGGCTGCCGCCAAATTTGAGGACAATATGGGCCGTAAGATATTCCCTGTTTTCGGCATGATTTCTGCCGGAATATTGCTCATCTTGGGATCTCAGGCCGCGAATGCGGTAAATGCCGTCGCATTAATATCGGCTTCGAATGGCCTTTTATGCCTTACCATGGGAGGGTATTATTCAATGCCTATGGTTTTCTCGCGTAAGAATGCGGGAAAAATAACAGGACTTTGGTCCACTTTTGCTACAATCGGGGGAATCACAGCTCCGCTTCTAACAGGTGTAGTCGTTGATGCTTACGGATACACTTTTGCCCTGTATTTAGGTGCAGGCATTTCCATTATCGGCTCGCTTATCTTGCTCACGACGGTCAGGATTAAAGAAATAAAACCAAAGAACGCAAGTGAAATTATACCTGAATTACACTAATTCCATTAAATACACTGAATCCATTCTTCTGGATGATTGAAGGATCAGTATAAATCCAGCGAAGGGGGTTGAGAGGATGTCATTGGAGATGAGAATAAATGAAGATCGAAGGCGGGAATACCGTCAAGCCGGTTACTGGGGTGACGCAACATTGGCAGACTATTGGCAGATGTCCGTGTTGTGCTCCCCAGAAAAGGTAGCTGTAACCGATCTTCAAGGTACAAGTTACACCTATGCAGAACTCGACGATGCAGCTGGCAGGGTCGCAACTTATTTGAGAGAAAATGGGGTAATGCCAGGTGATTTTGTATCGTTTCAAATACCTGCCTGGTCTGAATTCACGGTAATTTATATCGCGTGCCTTAAAATAGGAGCTGTCGTAAATCCAATTTGTTGGGGTTATCGCGCGGATGAATTGATATATGTTCTGAATAAGTGTGAATCCAAAGTGTTATTTATTCCCTCTGAGTTTAGGGGTTTTGATTATCCTTCAATGCTAAGTTCCTTAAAGCTAAAGCTTCCAAGCCTAAGGGAAATCGTAGTGGTCGAAAAAGTAACGAAGAGTTCTGAAGGAAATACCTTAAGCAAAATATTAAAAGATTATCCACCGCTAGTCATTAATTATCCGCGAAATTCCGATGATCTAGCCGCTGTTTTGTTTACTTCGGGAACGGAAAGCTTTCCGAAAGGAGTGATGTTAACACATAACAATATAATTGCGGCAGAAAGATCTTTAGCCGCGGCCATGAATATTACCCATCTTGATGTTATGCTGATGCCGGCCCCAACTGCGCATGCCATTGGTTTTCATCACGGCGTGACTTTGCCGTTTATGTATGGGGCTAAAAGCGTTCTTCAAGATATATTTAAACCGGAAATCACCCTCCAACTCATTGAAAGAGAAAAATGCACCTGCGGTATGGGAGCTACGCCATTAGTTTACGATATACTCCGTGCACTCCAAAAAAGGAAATATGATATCTCTTCTCTTCGTCTTTTCATGTGCGGCGGAGCTCCTATACCCAGGCATATGGTTAAAGAATCGATGACTGCCGGTATTAAAGTCATTGGTGTCTATGGTTCGACGGAAAGTGTTCCGCATACTGCCGTAAGATTAGACGACGATCTTGAAAAAATTATCAGTACTGATGGGGCAGCTGTATCAGGTGTTGAAATACAGGTTGTTGATGAGTCACATCAGCCTGTACCCGTATGGATTCAGGGAGAGGAAGCATCTCGCGGCCCTACGGTATTTGTCGGTTATCTTAAGGAACCCGAATTGACGGCGAGGGCTCTGGACGATAATGGATGGTACTATAGCGGTGATCTCTGTACCATGGATAAGGACGGGTACATTCGAATTACAGGAAGAAAGAAAGATATTATCATCCGCGGTGGTGAAAATATCAGCAGTATCGAACTGGAAAATATCTTACTCCAACACCCCAATGTGCGTGAGGTGGGTGTAGTGGCAATGCCCGATCCAAGGTTAGGGGAGAGAGCCTGCGCTTTTGTGGTGCTCAATGATAGAGATAAGGGACTAACCTTAAAGGAAGTAGGTAAGCTTTTTGAAGAGAAAGGCGTAAGTAAGTTTAAATATCCTGAACGGGTAGAAATTGTAGAGAATCTTCCGCGTACGGCATCAGGAAAAATTCAGAAATATGTTTTGCGGCAGGATATTAAAACTAAGCTTGAACAAGAGAACCTCATAGTTTTTACAGCGTAATCATTAAGAAATAGGAGGAGATGAGATTTATGTCTTAACCCTTAAATTAGGGTTGAGACACCTTTGTATTATTGTACTTTTCACATAAAATTGGCAAATTTCTATGTTTTTAATATTTACTTAATAATGCGCTATAAGTTATAATTATCATGCTATAAAGTATAATTATCCTGGTGTACAAACTCATTTTAATAAGTTGTTTGTGATTGGGATAATTTGCACAAGTAGCCTTTAGAATACCCCATTTAGCTTAATTATGAGATTCTTAGGTAAGAAAGTTTCGAATAATTTTCTGCGGGGTGAGCAAATGAATTTATACCAATTATATTATTTTAGAACTCTTGCTAAACTTGAGCATTATACGCATGCTGCAGCACAATTATGTTTAACCCAGCCCAGTCTCAGTCACGCTATTTCATCTTTGGAAGATGAGTTGGGAGCTGTGCTGTTTGAAAAAAAAGGTCGGAATGTCGTCCTAACAAAGTATGGTAGATTATTTCTCCCTTATGTTGAAAATGCACTAGCCGAATTAGAACAGGGGACGAAAAAGATTAAAGAATTGTCGACTGATGCACAATGCGCCATTAATATTGGATTTATTTATACATTGAGTTCCCATTTTATTCCTGACTTAATTTCTGGTTTTGCTGCTAAAAATGAAGAAAACAGCAAAATTCAATTTAGCTTGCATGAAGGTACAACCCAGAACGAATGTACCGCTGATTTGATCATCCGTCTTAAAAATGAAAAACTGGATTTGGTCTTTGCCTCTTTAATCCCTAAAGATCCGGATGTTGAATTTATACCTATCTGTGAACAAAAATTAGTTGCAATTTTGCCGCTTGACAGCCCTCTTGCTAAACTCGATCAGGTTGACCTGAAAGATACCGGACCATATCCGCTTATCCATTACTCAGGTAAACCCGGTTTAAAACAAGAGATTAATCGCCAGTATGAAAAGGTGAATATGATACCTAAGGTTTGCTGTGAGGTAGAGGATGAAACCTCTATGGCGGGTCTGGTTGCCGCCAAAATGGGAATCGCTATCGTCCCGGAAAGTCCTACTTTTCATAATTTCAAAGTTAAGGTGTTGCCAATTGGTAATCCTGATTACAAACGAATAATTTATCTGGGATATATGAAAAATCGCCAGCAGGCTTTCCCCGTTCGGCGATTTATAAATTACGTTAAGGAGAATTTTCAAGAATTCCAAGCTCAAACCATGTAAAATAAATCGAATTAAAGCTTAAAAAAGCGATGTCATTTTACCGGATTATAGGAAAATGACATCGCTTAAATTTTAGTTTTAAATCCAATAACTAGGTTGTGCTTATTTTGATGTAAGGAGGGGCTCACTAATCAAAAGACGTTTGATGACTAAATAAACTACCGAAACGCCTAAAAATACAGCTATTGTTGGTGAACCCCATTGTGCTTTTACAAAATAATTATAAAGCAGAGTCCCGGCAATTGCGACGAGGATACCTGCAGTATTAAGTTTGACACTTTGACCTTTATAATGAGTAAGATATTCAATGAAAACAATAGTGTATACCGGAATAAAGACACCACCGATTGTCAGAAGAAAATTCTCGTAGTTTTCGATTGGAAAGACAAAGGCAATAAGCATTGAGATTAAAGAATATATAGCGATCCAGAGGTTATCATTATTAAAAGGAATAAGCTGCTTGGTGGATATTACAGCAGAGTAAATATCCAAAAAAGCAGTTGTAACGGTAGAAACGACAATGATAAAGCCGGCCACAAACTTTATGTTGCTTTGCACGATGTACTCTATTACATCGAGCCCTGTATGGGTTGTAATGAGGAAGCCTAAAAGATACATAAGTGCACTTCCGATGAAATAGCCGCTAAAACTTGCCCAAAATACACCTTGTTTACTTTGACCGTTTTTCGTGTAATCTCCGATGAGTGGCAGCCATGAGATTGGCATAGCGATTGAAAGTTCTATGGCTGTCGTAAAACTCATTTCTCCTGTTAACCCCGGAAAGGTATTAAAATCAATTTTAAATAAGACCATGATGCTTAGTGCCAAAAGAACAACGACGAAGATATCATTAATAACTTTCGAATAGTTATTGAAGAAAAAAGCCCAAGTAAATACCGCTAACCCCATAATGATAATGGAAATACCTAAAGAAAGGTTAACAATTCCACCAAAGGCCCTCCCAGCCTGGATAATCATGACAGCACCCCAGCCAATAAGCTGGAGTACATTCAAGAAAGCCGTAATTTTTGCTCCGACAGGGCCTAAGGAATCGCGGACTTTCTCCATGGCCGTCCGACCGCTTTGAAAAGAGATGTACCCGCCGAAAGCGAGAAGAAGGGTACCAATCAGATGTCCGATGAGGATAGCGGCCAAGCCTTTGGCAAGACCTAAGGGGGCAATTAGCCCTCCGGTATAAATTTCAGAGATCGAAATCGCTGCACCTATCCATAAAAGAAATAAGGAAGAATTTCTAATGCGTTCCATTATATCAACCCCTTCTATCCCCTTTGATTTTGTACTAACAGTTGCCCATAGTCTCTTGCAGCTCATGAATTGTTTCTTTAATATTTGGGCTTCCCACAATCTCTGTGACTAAGGCAACCGTTTTCGCACCGTTTTTAAGGACTTCCGTTAGATTATGTTTTTTAATCCCGCCAATTGCGACAAAAGGAAGGTCTATATTTTCGACGACATAACGAAGGTATTCTAGTCCAACAGGGGCACAAACGTCAGTTTTAGTATGAGTTGCATAGATAGGACCAACGCCGATGTAATCAGCCGCGTCGGCGACCGCTCTTTGTGCTTGCTCCGGAGAGTGGGTTGAAACACCAATAATTCTGGAAGGTCCAACGATTTGCCTCACGATAGGAACAGGCAAATCATCTTGACCGACATGGACCCCGTCAGCATCAACGGCCAGAGCAATATCCAAATAGTCATTCACAATGAACAAAGCCCCGGCTTCTCGGGTCATTTCACGAAGAATAAGGCATTCTTCGAACATCTGTTTTGCTTTTTTATTTTTCTCGCGGTATTGAAGAATCTTAACTCCTGAATCCAAAATCTCTTGGGCAACTTCAATAGTGCTTCTGCCTAAAGAATGGGGTTCTGAAGTGAGCGCGTAAATCCCGTGGGGAAGTGTTTTTTTAATATGAGACATCTTTTTTTACCTCTCTTTTTATTTCTCACCTAAGGCCCAGCGTAATACGACATTTGCTTCTTTGGCGGCGGCGACGCCAACCCTTGGGGATAGGGGCGGACATTCAGCAGATATTCCAGTACTTAAGTCACCCACAACAACTAAGCTCGCTCCCCAGTGGTGGGTAAGCATCGTGTCCGTACTGCCCCAACCTGCCATGCCTGAGGCACTTACCACAAATTTTTTGCGTTTTAAGGCATATTCTACAAATTCTTTTTTTGCCGCAGCTTGGTCCAATGCCTCAACCCAAATATCACAGTCCTGAAAAAACTGTCCGATGTTAGCAGTGCTAATGCGTTCAGTATAGAGTTCTAGATCAAGATCAGGATTAATACGGCGCAGATTTTCTGCCAGTGCCTCTACTTTTAATTTTCCTATTTGGTCGGCAAAGAAGAACTGACGGTTTAAGTTACTGGGTTCAATGCGGTCAAAATCGATGAGAGTAAAATGGCTGAAGCCGGAGCGAACAAGATGATTAGCAACGTTTGAGCCAAGCCCTCCTGTCCCGGCGATGCCGACCCTAATCTTCTGTATTTGATTTAAACGTTCCTCTCCGAAGTGTTTCTTCAGTCCCTCAATCAATGGATTCATCCCAGATAAACAATCCTTTCCTTTATCTTCCTCCGCCTACAAATTGCAAAAGTTCGACCTGATCACCCTCATTGAGCAACGTCGTTTCCCAATGATCACGTGATAAAATTTCTCCATTGTATTCAACAATGACAGCCGCAAGCGGTATATTTTGATTTCCTATCCAGGCTAAAAGTGAAATTTGTTTTGGAAGAACTAATAACTTTCCGTTTATTTGTACGTTCATCCCTTAACCTCCTAATTAAAAAATATCAAATAAAAATAAAAGGCTCACCTCAAGGGCAAGCCTTTTTCTATCTGGAAGATCCACGTTCAATGGATAGTTTGCAGCATCCCTCCGCTGGTTTTAACCAGATCAGGTTCTAAGGGTTAAGACGGTCTCTTTCTCAGCTCCCTTTGGAGCACCCCCTGCACTATGTAATTATATTCAAATCGAGAAAATCATGACTTTGGCTAAATTATAAGTCTCATTACCGTGTTTGTAAATAGAAATTAGCCATAAGAAGCGAGTTGACTCTCCTTTTTTTCCAGCATTCTTCTTAGGAAGTCAAAGAAATGATCATCGGGGAGGGGCTTACTGAAAAGATAACCTTGAGCTACATCACAACCCATCTGAGTTAAAAGGGAAAGTTGTTCTGAGGTTTCCACACCTTCAGCGACAGTAGAGTAATCCAAGTTTTTAGCCATAATCAGCATGGCCTCTAACATGTTCCGATCGCAAGTACTTGTGGTGATATCCTGGATGAAGGATCGATCGATTTTTACACTTTGGACAGGATACTTTTTTAGATAGCTTAAGGAACTATAGCCTGTGCCAAAGTCATCGATTGCGATTTGAACGCCAAGTGATCTGAGTTTATTAAGTTTGCGAATTATGGAATCTGGATTTGCAAGGGCAACACGTTCTGTAATTTCAAGTTCAAGATATTGAGGATCTAGTTTTGCCTCATCTAAAAACTCTTGAATGATTTGTGCGCAATTATTTTGCTGGAATTGAATACTTGAGATATTAATAGAAATTTTTATGGGATATCCGTTGATATGCCATTTTTTAGCTTCTTTAATAGCGGTTCTTAAGACCCACTTGCCAATAGGTATAATCAATTTTGTGTCTTCAGCGAGAGGAATAAATTCGTTTGGCGAAACTAGACCTAATTCGGGATGATTCCATCGGATCAAGGCTTCGGCCTTAATAACCTTTCCGGTTTTAATGTCAAATAGCGGTTGATAATAAAGAATGAATTGACCTTGATTTATAGCATTTCTTAAGTTCGCTTCAATGCGTGACTGACGGACAAGGGCATTTGCCATTTCGGGAGTGAAGAAGGTATAATTGCCGCTCCCTCTGGCCTTTGAGCGATACATGGCAATGTCAGCATACCGCAGCAACGCTGAAGGATCTTTACTATCCCGAGGATAGATTGAAATTCCTAAACTGGCTGATATTTTGTATTCAATGGTATTAAAGGCAATCGGGAGCTCTATGGTCAAGAGAATTCGCTGAATAATAACCTTGACATCTTCCAGCGAGGTAATATCGTTAATACAGAGAACAAATTCATCTCCGCCGATACGGCATAAAAAGTCATCCGTCCGTATTGTTTGTTTGACCCGATGAGCAACAGTGCTTATCACGACATCTCCGGCCGCATGACCCGCAGTATCATTGAGATATTTAAAGCGATCTAAATCGCAAAAGACTATGGCAGCTATTTTGCTTGAATTTTCGGCATTCAAAAGGGTTTCGGATAGTTTTTGTTCAAACATGCGACGATTCGGGAGTGCCGTCAGAACATCATGATTTGCTAAAAACTCTAATTGCTGACTAAGATTTTCTAATTCTTTTTGCTTCTGCTCTAAGTGCCGGAGTAAGAAGCCGACATTAAGTGTTACAGCAGCGATTCCTCCGGAAATTGCGATAACAAGCCTAAAGTTTTGAACATTGTAGTTTATATCAAATAAATACTCAATGAATTCGAAGCTTACTTGTAATAATATGCATAGCGCTCCAGCAAGCATACCCATTTTATAGCCATGAAATGTGGCGATTAAAACGGGAGGTAAGAAATACACGAGCCATATGATCTCAAAGGATCCATCTGGCAAATCCAGAAATAAAGGAAGTATAATCAAGCAAATAATAAACACATGGGCCACCCATTTTATATTTGGGCTAATACCTAATGTTTTAATTCTTTCCATAGAAGTACCTTCCTCTTAAGCAAAGAATAGTAAAACTGGATACTACCTAATTCGCCCTGATACAAGAAAATCCTGTTACATCTCAGTTTTTATTCAAGTTTAAATACTTCTATTTTTCACATTTTATTAACATAAACTTTAACTTTTTGCATGCGATATAGTGTATTATTAAAGATAATTGTTGAAAATAGTTTTTTAGGGAGAGATATTCATGGGGAGTACAGGGATTCCTGGGACCTCGCGCTCATCAATGCAGCCACGGCTCTATGGAAAACCTGCTGGGGTTTACCACTATAGTCGTAAAAAGAAACGCTTAAACGGGTTTATGAAGCGGAGCTTTAGTTTCGTTCTTTTGATATCTTTATTTTTTGCAGGGTTTCGCTATGCTCCATTTCCGCCTTTTGAACAGCTTCGTAATCTTTGGGTAACCACGGCAATGACGACATTAAATCATCAGTACCTGGCAAAATGGTTTTTTAGTGATGAAGAAATACAAAAAATATTGGCAAGCAATCAGGCTAAAAATCTTGGAAACTCAAATCCAAATGCAATCAATACGGTTGGCACAAATAATAATAAAGGAATTGAACTTATAAATATCAGTCAGAAAGGATTTAAAGGATATCTGTTAAAGATTAAGGATCCATCACGGGTTAAGGTGGCAGGCACACAATATCTTGGAACACGGGGTGAAAAAGCCGAAGAGATTGCTAAAGAAACTGGAGCTGCCGCGGTGATCAATGGCGGAGCTTTCAGTGATCCCGAGGGCAATGGAAGCGGGGGTACTCCTTTAGGAATTCTTATTTCAGGGGGGAATATTCTTCATAAAGATGCAATAAGCTCCTATGATGTGATTGGGTTTAATCGCAATAATGTACTTGTACTTGGGCACTATACTCTGGCTCAAATCAAGCAGATGGGTATTCGGGATGCGGTTTCCTTTGATCCTTTTCTTGTGGTCAATGGGAAACCTTCAATTACGCAAGGTGATGGAGGCTGGGGCCTTGCGCCAAGAACAGCAATCGGTCAAACACGGGATGGCGCTGTTTTAATGCTTGTTATTGATGGGCGTCAAATGAGCTCTGTTGGAGCAACTCTTAAAGATGTTCAAGATATCATGCTTAATTATGGAGCTTATAATGTTGCTAATCTTGATGGCGGGGCTTCAACCGTTCTTTATTACAATCAAAAGATTGTAAATCACCCGTCTAGTCAGTATGGTGATCGTCATTTGCCTTCATTTTTTATCGTTAAGTAGGAAAACCAGTAGTAAAAACTTGATTTAAGTCTAAAATAATGAGTAGCATATAAATTTTAGTAGGGGGGATTAAAGTGTATTTATTGATTCTGACGCTGATCTTTGCATTATTGATTGCAATTTTTGCGATTCAAAATGCGATTCCAGTCACAATACAGTTTTTTTGGATAACAACTCAGGTCCCTCTTGTTCTTATTATTTTAGGTTCAGTACTAGCAGGGGCGCTTATTGTTTTTCTTATAGCATCTTATCGTCAATTTCGTCCTAAGGGAAAGGATAACTTTACAAAGCTTTATAAAGAAACGGATAAGACTGACAGCCAGAATTCTAATAGCGAGAATTCTGATTCAGGACCATCCAATAATAAATAGCAAAGAGTTTAAATAAAAGGTTGAAGGTGATTCAAAGATGATTTCAGCGGGAGATATAGCTCCGGATTTTTCAGCACAGGGGAGCCGGGGAGAAGAGATTATATTATCTGCTTTAAAGGGTAAAAAGGTTGTCCTTTACTTTTACCCAAAGGACATGACTTCAGGATGCACAACCGAGGCTTGTGATTTTCGCGATCATCATTCCGAATTTATGGCGGCTGATACGGTTATTATTGGTGTGAGCAAAGATACCATGGGGAGTCACCATAAATTTATTGAGAAATACCAATTGCCGTTCGCTTTGATTTCAGATCCAGAGTTAGAGATTATTCAAACCTATGGTGTTTGGAAAGAAAAAAATATGTATGGCAAGAAAACAATGGGGATTGAACGAACGACGATAATTATTGATGAGCAAGGGATTATCCGAAAGATTTATCCTAAGGTTAAAGTTAAAGGGCATGTGGAGCAAGTTCTTAGGGATTTAAATAAAATATAAATAATATAAAACTATTATCGATTAGAAGGAATTTTCTCAATAAAGAAGAATAGATATTTATAGTAAATAGATCTGTATATTGATAATTAGACCATGGAGGTCTGGCCCATCAGGGTCACTCTGTGGTCTTTTCTTGTTTATTCAGTAAATATAATAAAGCAATAAGGGGGGACGGGATGGAACTGCCAAGCTGGCTTAATGAGGCGAACCCTAAGATGAACTGTTCCAGCAGAGGAGTACTGCGTAGGAGCACTTTTATCACAAAGACTTTGAACGATATTGTCAAATTTCTTCATGAAGCCGTTTTTTCGGAATCGATTGCGAGACAGAAGGGTTTTTTACAATGCCTTGATCCTCGAGTAAAAGTACTGATCGTTTTTTATCTTTTAATTGTAGTTAATCTCTGTTCAAACCTTGTTTTACTTTGGAGTTTTTATGGTGGACTGCTCATTGTTGCGTTTCTTTCCAAGTTGCCCTTGCGTCAAGTCCTTTCTCGGGTTTGGCTTGTAATCCCGATATTTACTGGAATCATGATCTTGCCATCCCTTTTTAGCTGGGTAAGAGAAGGGGATCCACTGTGGGTGATTTGGAGGTTTCAAAACCCTCTTCATCTGGGATTGTTAAATTTACCTCCCGTCTTAGCGGTAACGAAGCAAGGGGTTGCAGGAGGAATCCTCCTTATAAGCCGAGTGGGTATTTCAGTATCATTAGCTGTTGTTCTCACCTTGAGTACGCGTTGGGGCGATATTCTGCGGGCGCTTCGTTCTTTTTTGGTGCCGCGGATATTTGTGGCTGCTCTTGAAATGACCTATCGCTACATCTATGTTTTAATTCAAGCGATGGAGGAAATATTCATCGCTCGCAAAGCTCGGGATGCGGGGCAGTCCTCATCAAAAGAACAGAGAAAATTTATTGCAGCAGCAATGGGCGGGTTGTTCGGTAAGTCCTTGCAAATGAGTGAGGAAGTATATAGTGCGATGACTGCTCGAGGATATTCGGGTGAAGTACGGATTTTATATCAGGACCGAATAGCTTGGCAGGATTTTTTTATCATGGTACTCGTCATTTTAGCGGGCTTGATCATGATAGTGGCAAATAAAGTCCTATGATGCGGGATTCAGTATAAAGGTTAAGGGGGAGTCGTATGCACATTCCGGATGGTTATCTCAGTCCACAAACGGATGCAGTCTTAGGAATCGCAAGCGCAATTACCGCTGTAGGGGCTGCCTACCAAACTGCGCATACTGTTAAAGAGAAATATATACCTATAATTTCCATGGGAGCGGCATTTTCCTTTATAATTATGATGTTTAATATTCCAATTCCGGATGGAACAACGGCTCATGCCGTAGGTGGAACTCTTCTGTCGATATTGCTTGGTCCTTGGGCAGCAATGGTAGGGGTTTCGATAGCATTGGTACTGCAAGCACTATTCTTCGGAGATGGCGGAATTCTGGCTTTGGGAGCAAACATATTCAACATGGCAGTTATCTTGCCGTTTGTCAGTTATGGAATTTATCGTTTTGTAGCAGGACGGAATTCTGTTTCTGCTAAACGTCAATGGCTCGCAGCAGCCCTTGCAGGCTATATCGGACTAACGATTTCTGCGCTTTGTGCAGGAATTGAGTTCGGATTGCAGCCCATGCTCTTTCATACAGCGAATGGAACTCCGCTTTATAGTCCTTATGGACTGAATGTTGCTATACCTGCAATGCTTTTTGCGCATCTTACGATTGCATCTCCAGTGGAGGGATTAGTTACGGCACTCGTGGTAAAGTATCTGCAGCAGACTAATCCTGCTTTGCTGCAGCTTAGAAGGACAACAGAGGGTGAATCTCAAACTTTCCCTTTTAGAAAGCTTGCTTTTGGGCTTGTAATTATAGCAATACTTTCTCCTTTAGGATTATTGGCAACAGGGACAGCATGGGGAGAATGGGGAGGAAATGAAATGGAAACCAAGCTAGGTTTCCTGCCGAGTGGCTTTCAAAAAACGAGTGATTTTTGGAAGCATGCCTTGTTCAAAGATTATACATTAGCGGGGTATGATCAGACCTTTTGGCAACAAGCATTAGGTTATCTTGTTTCAGCCTTTATAGGCGTCTTGATTATCGGCGCACTTGCTCTTATTGTTCAGCGCTTGCTGCGTAAGGGTGAAATGTAAGTCTTAGATACTTTTGGTAACTACTTGACAAATTGAAACTAAATAATTATTATAAATTGAGGTAATAATTTACTTTAATTGGATCTTCGTAAATAGCTTAGTTTTAATTTTGAAAGGAGAGTCTAGGATGTCAAAGAATTTTATGACAGCTGTTAAAGAAAGAAGAACGCGGTATGCGCTAAGCAAGGAATCGACCATCTCAGATGCTCAAATCGAAGAGATTGTTAAGCAAGCAGCGGAATATGCTCCGACAGCTTTCAATTCTCAGGGCGGACGAATCGTCTTGTTACTCGGTGAACAGCATGATAAATTGTGGGATATGACTATGGAAACCTTAAGAAAGATTGTCCCTGCTGAAAACTTTGCACCTACTAAGGAAAAAATTAATTCTTTCCGCAATGGATACGGAACTGTCCTTTTCTTTGAAGATCAAAGTGTTGTCAAAGGTCTTCAAGAAAAGTTCGGACTGTATGCGGAGAATTTCCCTATTTGGTCTCTTGAGTCTTCGGGACTTTTGCAATATATCGTTTGGACGGCCTTAGACGAGGCGGGACTAGGGGCATCTCTACAGCACTACAATCCATTAATTGATGCTGAAGTTCAAAAGACCTGGAATATTCCGAGTGAGTGGAAACTTTTGGGGCAAATGCCTTTCGGAAGACCGACAGCTCCTGCTGCAGAAAAACAATATTTGCCTTTAGATAATCGAGTTAAAATTTTTAAGTAAAGTCCTATGTGAAAGATATTGAAATATATTTAAAAAATGTTACAAATTGTATAGCTTAAAAGCAATGGGGTATCTCGACTTGAGGTTGAGGTACCCCATTTTCTATCAATATAGAAATAAATTAAAGTTTAAAATAACTCTTGTAAAGATTAAGATTATAATATACAATAAAACATATAGGAATAGTATAATAACAAGAGGCGATATCCGCCATAAAAAGAGAAGTAAAAGACTTATTTAATAGAGATTAATGAGGAGAGAGGATTTTCTATGAGACATTCGGAAGGAACCTTTTTGGATTCGAGAGGAACTAAGCTTTATTATCAAGCATGGCATCCGGGCAATCAGCTCAGAGCTGTAATAGTAGGTATTCACGGACATGGTGATCATAGTGGTGGCCTAGGCAATATGATTCAGTATTTCGTACCTCAAGGCTATGCATGGTACGGACTCGATTTAAGAGGTCATGGCCGTTCGTCTGGTCTGCGGGGGCATGTACAAAGCTGGGCTGATTTCAGAGATGATTTAGGAGCTTTTATAAGCCTTGTTAGAGATCATGAAGGTGAGGTACCAATTTTTTTACTTGGACACAGCCTTGGGGGCTTGATCAGCTTGGAGTATTCTATGCGTTATCCTGAGGATTTAAGTGGAATTATTGCTATTTGCCCACCTTTAAGTTATATTCGTTATTCTCCAATAATGGCAAAAGCGTTAAAGGTACTTTCCCTCATAAACCCCGATTTTAGTACAGAACAGGAACCTGATTACACCAAACTTACCCGAGACGCAGAAGTTGCTGAATCTCTTGCTGAAGACCCGTTGCGTCATGATCTGATGACAGCTGGGTTATGGCGAGAAATTCTTAAAGCCCAAAATTGGGTAAAAAAGCATCCTTACGAGTTTCATATTCCGTTACTCATGCTTCAAGGCTTAGATGATAAAATTACTCCAGCTGAAGGAACACGGCGCTTTTTCTATTCTTTATCATTAGCGAATAAGGAATATCAGGAATATGAGCAAACAAACCATAGGCCTTTTGATGACGTAAATAGGGCAGAGGTTCTCGGACATCTTTTAACTTGGCTGGATGAGCAGACTGAGGAGAGGAAGGTGCAAAGTATTTGAAAGAGAGTTTAAGCAAGCTCCAAAATTCAATAGAGCATTTGCTGGTAGAGTTTATTACCGACATTGACTATAATCATGCAACAAGTTCTTCCTTACAGGAATATGGGATTAGAATGGGGGAAGCGATCCGTAAGGGAATAGAATCACAAGGAATTGAACCTAACCTGGGCGATTTTATGGAGAGATATTCTACCCCCTGTTTTTGTCATTATAGAACGTGTGCGGTTCAAAGTGGTAGTAAACAATTCCGTATTATTCATTGTCCAGCAGATTGCTGCTGTTGGATGTCAAAAAGAAGAGAACTCGGAAGCCTGTTGTGCCAACTGGATTCAGCAGTAATCAAAGGATTTAATCCCGAATTAGAGGCCAAAATCGTAAGCAGCTTGAAGATCGGTTCAAAGGATTATTGGTTTGAGTCTGAAATTAGCTTGCTTTGATCTGAATTTAAATCTTAATATTAAAAAACGACATCCACCCTTAGCTTAATCCAGCTGGGGAAGGATGCCGTTTTTTGTTGTCAGATATACCTGTGTATACGTTTGGCGGAAATTATTTCTGTATTCATTCCTGCTTCATGCAAGCCGCCGCTGTAACGGCCATGTTCCATCTTAACACAGAGATCCATTACTGTAAGTAAGCCAGCCTTCCGAGCTCGTTCCGCGGCTTCAAGATTAATAATTTTGAGTTGGAGCCATACTGCTTTGGCCTGACATGTAATCGCTTCTTCGACAATCTTCAGACAATCGGCAGAGGGCCTAAAAATATCCACGAGATCAATAGGCTCAGGAATACTTGCCAAGTTCGGATAAGACCGTTCGCCAAATATTTCATCCGCTCGGGGATTGACAGGGATAATTCGATATCCTGCTGAACGCAAATAGGTTGCGACAAAATAACTGGCCTTTTGCCGTTCTGTGGATAATCCAACGATAGCTATTGTTCTGGTGTTATTGAGAATTTTAGCAATAATCTGTGGATCTTGATAAAGTCCCTGCTGTTCTAAGGTCAAAGATGAGTTCATGTTTATAGGGCTTGTAAGGCTTGATCCAAATCCCATAGCAAATCCTCCCCTGTTTCAATTCCGACGGATAAACGAATAAGTTCTGGTCCAACGCCACATTCCCTGAGTTCTTCATCAGTGAGCTGTTGATGGGTTGTTGACGCGGGATGAATAACTAAACTCCTTACATCACCGATATTAGCTAAGTGGCTAAAAAGTTGAAGACTCTCGATAAATCGCTTGCCGCTTTGACGAATGTCCTCGCCGATTTTTTCTTTAAGTCCAAAGGAAAGGACTGCTCCAGCCCCTTTCGGTAAGTATTTCTGAGCTAAATCATGCTGGGGGTGACTAGGCAACCCAGCATATGAGACCCATGCCACTTTAGGATGGTCCTCTAAAAATTTGGCAACTTTTAATGCATTTTCAACATGCCGATCCATGCGGATAGAGAGTGTTTCAATTCCTTGAATTAATAAATAGGCATTCATAGGCGATAGACAACACCCTGTATCCCTAACGGTCGCAGCTCTGACTTTCATTAAAAATCCATAATGTCCAAATGTATCATAGAAACGTAAATTATGATAGAGCGGGGAAGGTTCGGCGATAGAAGGGTAACCGGAGTAATTGAATTTGCCTGAATCAAGAACAACTCCACCTAGTGAATTGCCATGTCCGCCAATAAATTTAGTTGCTGAATAAGTCGTTATTGTAGATCCGAATTCCATCGGGCGGCATAAATAAGGTGTTGCAATCGTATTATCAATAATTAATGGAATACTATGAGCATTTGCAAGCGCAGCGACCTTTTCAATATCGAGGATACTCCCTCGCGGATTGCCGATTAATTCAGAATAAAGTGCTTTTGTTTTTGGCGTAATCGCCTTTTCCCATGCGTTGATATCTGTTGGATCAACATATGTAACCGGGTTTCCCATTTTCTTTAAGGTATGCGAAAGCTGCATTAAACTGCCGCCATACAGGTGGGAGGATGACACGACTTCATCCCCGGGTTCTAATAAAGTCATTAAGGCCGCAAGCTGTGCGGCCATGCCGCTTGCTGTCGCAACTGCGCCAGTTGCCCCTTCTAACGAAGCCATTCGCTCTTCAAATACAGAAACTGTTGGATTACTAATACGTGAATAAATATGACCATATTGTTTAAGGTCAAATAAGTCGGCTGCGTAATCAGTATCGTAAAAAACGTAGGACGAGGTTTGATAGATAGGTACTGATCTTGCACCTGTCTGTACATCAGGAATATGACCCGAGTGAACCATTCGGGTATCAAAGCCAAAATTCCGTTTTTCTTTCATTTTTTCTGCTCCTTATGAATAAAGTTTATCTCCTGAACCTTGCAGAGTCATTATAGGTTACCTTAAGTTGGACGTATTGCCGGATTTCTTGATTGATAATTAAATAATAGTATTAATATAGGTTTAAATTATAAAGATTTTAAAGCTTTGCCAGATCTTTGTCAATTAAAGTTGAGGTATTCCTTTAAATTTTTATTGGCCTTGACATCAAAGAAATTTGAGATATAATACAAAACAAATAGGAAAACTATAATAATTATAACAATTCTTTAAAACTTTAAAAATATTAAACTTAGGGCTGACTAGAAAACTAGAGGCGTTAAGGTACTTTTAGTATGTACTTTGATGCCTCTAGTTTTCTAGTTCATACAAAATAGCAAACGAAGAAGGAGAAAAAGATGACGAGAACACTTTTTACCTCAGAATCCGTTACAGAGGGACATCCTGATAAACTATGCGATCAAATATCTGATGCAGTATTAGATGCAATTTTAGAACAAGATCCCAATGGCCGGGTTGCGTGCGAAGTTGCAACCACAACAGGATTAATCTTGGTATCTGGCGAGATAACGACGACAGCCTATGTAGATATTCCAAAGATCGCGCGCGAGACAATCTTACAAATTGGCTATAACAATGCAGAATTTGGATTTGATGGTAGAACGTGTGCCGTATTATCTGCAATCAATGAACAATCACCGGATATCGCGCAAGGGGTTAATCAATCTCTTGAAGCCAGAAGAGAAGAACTTAGCAATGAAGAAATTGAAGCGATCGGGGCCGGTGACCAAGGTTTAATGTTCGGCTTTGCTACGGATGAGACTCCTGAATTAATGCCTTTACCGGTTGCCTTAGCGCATAAATTAGCGAGAAGATTATCTGAGGTTAGAAAAAATGGGACGCTGAACTATTTACGACCTGATGGAAAGACGCAAGTGACGGTTGAGTATGACGAGCATGAAAAGGCTGTAAGAATCGATACTATCGTTATTTCAACGCAACATCATCCGGAAGTTCCTTTAGAACAAATTGAAAAAGATTTACAGGAATATGTGATCAACACGGTCATTCCTCAAAACTTATTAGATGAAAGAACGAAGTATTTTATCAATCCAACCGGAAAATTTACAATTGGGGGACCTCAAGGAGATGCAGGCTTGACCGGCAGAAAAATTATTGTGGATACGTATGGCGGCTATGCCAGACACGGTGGGGGTGCTTTTTCGGGAAAAGATCCTACAAAGGTTGATCGAAGCGCAGCTTATGCCGCGCGCTATATTGCCAAAAATATAGTAGCTGCAGGACTAGCCAAAAAAATTGAAGTGCAAATCGCCTATGCTATTGGAGTTGCCAACCCGGTATCGATTTCCGTCAATACCTTTGGCACGGGGAAAATTGAGAACAGTAAAATTGTAGAGGTCATTAAAAACACGTTTGATCTCCGACCGGCAGGAATTATTAAAGAATTAAATTTGAGAAGACCCATTTATAAACAAACCGCGGCTTATGGACATTTTGGTAGAACAGATCTCGATATTCCGTGGGAACGGCTAGATAAGGTTAATGCGATTCGATTGTATCTAAATTTGGAGTAGGAGGAACGAAGATGGTTGCTATTGACAAAGAGTGGAGAAAAAAAGAGCCCAGTTTAAAGGAAGTTTTAGACAATCATAGGAATGTATCTCCTTTTATAATTATCAAGACCGATGTTCAGCGAAGAGGCATTACTTATACAAAAAAAGCGCTCGAGGCTGTTGATCTAGAGCTTCATCAAACCGAGTTGCGCGAATTCTCCATTGAAAAAGAGGATGCTGCACCAGCCTCGTTATTACTCCGGGATGGAACAAGCATTGTTACTGGGGGAGTAGGGTATACGAAAACGAAGCGTGAACCCTATACGGTGGATGTTATCAATGGAAAAATTGTATTAGTGGATGAAGGAGAAATCATCGAAGAAGTCGAGTATTGGGAAAAACCGGATTATTATAATAAGTTGACGAGCGGTGGCAAGCCAATGTGGCAAATCGTTGGCGCTCGACCGCAAAGACTTCATATTACGCCAAGCCAGTATTGTCATTTTTGGGACAAACCAGGAAATGGCTGCAAATATTGCGGAATTGGTGCAACCTATCGTCAAAACATAGATAAGAAACCACCGCGTCTCGATATAAACGATATTGCTGAAACGATTAAAGAAGCACTCAAACAGCCTGGAAGGTATACAAGTGTCATGATGACGGGTGGGAGTATCTTAAGCGGAAAAGAATTGTTAGATGATGAAGTCGATTATTATATCGAAATCCTGCAGGCTGTTGGAGAAAATTTCAAGGTCAATAAATTTCCCAGTCAGTTAAATGGAACAGCCTTCAATGAAAAGCAATTAAGACGACTCTATGAGAATACTGGACTAACGAGCTATACGACAGATCTTGAAGTTTTTGATGAAGAAAAATTCAAATGGATTTGCCCAGGCAAAGCGGAATTTATTGGCTATGATGAATGGAAAAATAGGTTATATAAGGCTGTTGAAATTTTTGGCCGAGGAAATGTGAATACAGGTATTGTTGGTGGGGTAGAGATGGCAACGCCTCATGGATTTAAAACGGAAGAAGACGCATTGCGCATTGCCTTTGAAGAAGCGGATGAGTTAGGTTCACATGGGGTTAGCGTTAAATTTGATGTTTGGAATGTCATCCCAGGCTCCATATTTTTTCAACAAACATCGCCCTCTCTCGAATATTATGTCCAACTTGCCAAAGGGTTTGACGATATCCGCAGAAAGTATGATTTAAATGTCGATATGGATAATTATCGACGCTGCGGAAATCATCCTAATACAGACTTAGCACGCATATAAAAGGAGGGACATTAAGATGGGGATTGAATTAAATCAAGCTATTCGGGATATGTTTGCGGAGCGGGAGAATATAAAAATTTTAGCGACTACGGATAATGAGGGAAATCCACATCTCGTTGTTAAACATTCACTTCATATAAATGACGATGGCAAGATCGTCTATTTAGAGATTATCGAGAGTTCGCAGACGAATAAAAATTTAGTTTCAAGCATCTGGTTTAACCGCAGAGTTGCTATTAATGTTTTAACGAAGGGAAAGAGAAGCTACCAAATTAAGGGAACGCCTATAAAAGCGATTATCGCTGGGAAGACTTTTGAAAAATATTATAGCGAAGTTCGGGAGAAGCTGGGTGATATTGATTTATCGACAGTATGGCTCATCGAACCGGAAGAAATAAGAGAAGAGACATTTTCAATTCGTAGAGAAAAAGAGGAAAAAGAACATCCGTTATTAAGACACTTGGATCGGCTGACGAAATAAAGAATAAAGAGTTCCTGCAGAAAAAGAGGAGTCATCGAATAAAAAACAAGAGTAAGAGGTAGTTTTTATGAAAAAAAGTATTTATCGGATGATTGCGATTCTCATTATTGCGCTATTATCCTTAAGTTTAGTCGGTTGCAAAAATAGTAAAGAAGCGGAAACGGCTAATGCTGGAAATAAAAAACAGAACCTTACGGTTAATTTAGCAGACCAAACAGCATATTTCCCCATTAAGATTGCTGAAGAATTAGGATATTTTAAAGAAGAGTTTGAAAAAGATGGGATTACTATCAGTGTGAAATCCTTTAAAAGCGGACCACCGATGATCGAGGCGTTTACATCCGGACAATTAGATATAGGGTTGCTTGGTGATCAACCAGTGATACAAGCCAGGTCAAATAATGTCGATTTAAAAGCCATATCAACCTTTACAAGTTCAGAAAAAGCGTATGGGATTTTTGCTACAGAAAAGTCAGGAATTAAGAGTTTACAGGATTTGAAAGGTAAAAAAATTGGAGTCCCGTTAGGAACAACCTTGCACCAACTCGCCTTTCTTTATCTTAAGGATGCAGGCCTTACCAAAAATGATGTCCAAATTGCCAATCTGCAAATGCAAGATATTGTCACAGCAATGCAGTCTAATAGTATTGATGCAGCTGTAAGTATGGATCCTTATATGAATCCCTTAAAAAAATCAGGAGCGATATTTCTTAAAGATGCAACTGGATATAAAAATGTTGTTACCGTCGTAGCCGGACGTAATGAATTTCTAAAACAAAATCCGGAGGTAGCTGCGCGAATCCTTAAAGTGTTAGATAAAGCGACAAAATGGATGTATGAAAATAAAGATAAGTCCATTGATATTGTCGTGAAAAAATCAGGTTTATCCAAAGAGGACGTTACATCATTTTACGAGAACAGAAAAAGTGCGATAAATCTTAATCAGGACTTGATCGATTCCATACAAGATACGGCTAATTTCCTTAAAGAACAAGGGATTACACGATCTGAAGTAAAAATAAGCGATATGATTGATTCCTCTTATTTAAAAGCCGCAGGAATTAAATAGTATAGATAAAGATCGACTGAACTTCAGGTAGAGTTAAAACTTAGGTTAAGACTCTATCTGAAGTCAGTTTTTCTCGATGAGCTAAGGCATCGAGAGAAAGGAGAGAGAGCTCATGCTTAATCTCGAGGAAAAAGAAAAAAATATACTCGATCGTGGTATCGATATCTTATTGTTTATCGGTGTACCGCTTGGTTTAATTGCTCTCTGGGAAATATTAAGCAACAAGGGGGTAATTAATCCATCTATCCTTCCAGCACCATCTGAAATTTTAAAAATAGTCAATGAGATGTTAAGCAGTGGTGAGTTAGTCCAGCATTTGCAAGTCAGTATCCTGCGAGTGGTTAAAGGATTTGTAATCGGTTCAACTCTAGGAATTGTGGTTGGAACGTTGATGGGCTTCTTCCCTAAATTTAATCGCTCGATGATGGTTATTGTAGGTGTATTGAGGCCAATTCCTATTATCGGATGGATACCTCTATTGATTTTATGGATGGGCATTGACGAAGGTTCTAAAGTTACAGTCATCGCGATCGGAAGCTTTTGGGAGTTATTGCTTAATACGATTCATGGAATAAATACGGTTGATAAAAAATATCTTGAAGTCGCAACTATACTCGAAAAGAGTAAAATTACAACGTTAATTAAAGTAGTATTCCCATCAGCACTCCCTTCAATATTAACCGGAATACGATTAGGTGTGGCTGGAGCGTGGAAGAGTGTTGTCGCTGCGGAATTGATTGCAGCAACATCAGGGATAGGTTATTTAATATCTTATGCCCGTGAGATCTCACAACCGGGTGTTATGTTAGTAGGTCTCTTAACTATTGGCTTAATTGGCTTACTTATTGATTTTGTCATATTAAGAGTTCAAAGCAAAATCATCAGGTAAGGTAAATGCTTTAATCGTAATAGGAAAAGGGGAGTATGTAAACGTTCTCTTTGCTTGTCAAATCAGTATATAATTGAGTCAGTTCCATAATGTTTATTTTAAAGGAGTTACAAATCGTGAGGAGAAAAGACCGCGAAATAACAAGTTTCAATGAAATTTTATCTGTCATGAAAGCGTGCAGTGTTTGCCATGTAGCGTTTTATGATGATGAATACCCGTATGTGGTGCCGATGAATTTCGGTATGCAGGTGAATGGTAGTGATGTCATTTTGTACTTTCACGGTGCTAACGCAGGCAAAAAGCATGACTTAATAAAGAAAAATAATAAAGTTGCTTTTGTGATGGAATGTACATATGGAATTGTGACTGGTAAACAAGTTGGTGCGTGTGAGTGTACTATGGAATTTGAAAGCATTATGGGTACAGGCGTAATCGACTATTTAAATGATAATCAAAAGGCTGAGGCATTATCCGCATTGCTTGAACACTATAATGTTTGTGAAGGCCCGGAGTATCATTTCCACGATGAAGTCGTACCTAAAACATCTGTACTCAGATTGAAAGTTCACAGTTTGACTGGAAAGAAAAGAAATGTTGGGAGGCAGCTAATTGAGTAATTCAGCAGCGAGTAATGCCGACGTTAAGATAACTAATATCCGGAAAAATTTTAAAATCAATTCAGAAACAATCGAAGTTCTCAATAATATCAATCTTAATATTAAACCTGGCGAGTTTATTAGTATTGTCGGTTCCAGCGGATGCGGGAAAAGTACGCTCTTAAAGATCATCGTCGGTTTAGGTAAGGCGTCGAGCGGAGAAGTGACCTTAGCTGATCAGAAGGTAACCAAACCGACCATTACGTGTGGAATGGTTTTTCAGGAAGCCAGACTTTTTCCTTGGCTAACGGTTGAACAGAATATTGAGTTTGGTATTTCTAAGAAAATTAATAAGCTCGAAAAAAAGAAATCAATTGCGGATCATATCGAGCTTGTGGGCCTAAAAGGTTTCGAAAAAGCAATTCCAAGTCAGTTATCAGGTGGTATGCAGCAACGTGTAAGTATTGCAAGGGCGTTGGTTAACAGACCAGGTGTACTCCTTCTGGATGAACCTTTTGGGGCTTTGGATGCTATAACGCGTATCAATATGCAAAATGAAATTTTACGTATCTGGGAAACGGAAAAAACGACGATGATTTTAGTTACACATGACATTGATGAAGCAATTTATTTGGGTGATCGCGTTGTGGTCATGTCCAGCAGACCGGGTACGATTAAAGAAATTGTTCCTGTTGAACTTGCTCGACCTCGGGATCGAACGAATCCAGACTTTTTTAGTATTCGAAAGAAAATCTATGCGGAGTTCTTCGGAAGTGCGGAGATAACGATTGAATATAATATCTAAATCTGTCAAGTAAGCTAATAATAGGAAATAACTATTGACAAAACCATTGGAGTATATTAAGATAACTTCAATCCTTCTAAACATATTGGAATAATAATGAATTGTGTTAATTACTCTATAAGTAAAATCATTATTTTATATAAGACTTTAATTATTCTCGATAAGAGAAACACTATTTTTTTTATAATAAAACCAACTAAATAAATTGGATTACTAAAGTATAGACGTGTCTTGAATATGACTGGAGGTGTAGCGTATTAATGAAAGAGATTTAATGCACGAACCCGATAAAAGACCACACAGTCCTACTTGGTTGGCGGAATTATTGACGATCATCAAGACAGTGAAACACGGATCGATTACGTTGATTATACAGGATGGACACGTCATCCAAATTGATAAAAACGAAAAAATCCGGTTGAAGAAACCGTAGTCAGGAAGGAGATGATCATCAATGCGGGTTGCTATCGTAGGTGGACATAATCAAGACACATACGGGAAAATCTTTAAAAAAGTTGGGCAAGTTGAAATCCATTTTCATGACGGCATACCCAAAAAGAATAACAAAAGGAATTTGGAACATCTGATTAAAGATGTAGATTATGTCATCATTGTTCAGGGGGCTTGTTCTCATACCAGTATGTGGGACGCGAAAGAAGCAGCAAAAAAGTGCAAAAAAGAGGTGTATTTCCCTAGGAGACTTGGCTTATCATCTATCGTCGATCAGATCGCAAGACAATCCTGTAGTATTATTGCCTAGAGAAGTGAACATATTAGTTGACCAGTCAACTGGAGGCTAAGTTTAACCCTTAAGGGTTTTAAACTTAGCCTTTTTAATTTAATCATAAGATGTTTTTTAAAGAGCGGTAAATATGTTTATCAAACTATAGGTTGACCAGAAATCTGGAGGCCGGGTTGTTTAAAACAATCTGGCCGCCGGTTTTTTATTCTCAGTAATTGGGCTAAATTTACTTATTATACAAATAAAGAAAAGCGATCGAGGAGGAAAAAAGATGGCAAACATAGCTTCAAAGCTTACGGAGCTGATTGGAAATACCCCGCTGTTAGAGCTTACTGATTACAACAAGGAACAAACGGTTAAAGGAAGATTACTTGCAAAGCTTGAGTATTTTAATCCCTTAGGAAGTGTTAAGGACAGGATTGCGCTTGCTATGATCAATAATGCAGAATATCGCGGAATCATTAACAAGGATACAGTTATTATTGAGCCAACATCTGGAAATACCGGTATAGGGCTTGCCTTTGTCGCAGCCTCAAAGGGCTACCGATTAATTCTCACTATGCCTGAGACCATGAGCCTTGAGCGACGGAGTCTTTTAAAAGCGCTGAATGCAGAGCTTGTGCTGACTCCCGGCAAGGATGGAATGAAGGGCGCTATCCGCAAAGCAGAGGAGCTTTCCGCGCAAATCAGCAATTCCTATATTCCGCAACAATTCAATAACCTTGCAAACCCACAGATTCATCGAGAGACAACAGCCGAAGAGATTTGGTGCGATACAAACGGTGAAGTTGCGGCCTTTATTGCCGGAGTTGGTACAGGCGGAACAATTACCGGAGTAGGTGAGGTACTAAAGCGGAAAAACCCTGACATCAAAATTTTTGCTGTGGAGCCCTATGATTCGGCAGTCCTTTCTGGATCAGCACCTGGAGCGCATAAGCTGCAAGGCATCGGCGCAGGGTTTGTTCCGGAAGTCCTTAATACGGAAATTATCGATGAAATCTACAAGGTAAGGACAGAAGAAGCTTATGAAACTGCTCAGGCCTTGGCAAGAATCGAGGGATTGTTGGTCGGTATTTCTTCTGGCGCAGCAGCATTTGCTGCCACTCAGATTGCGAAACGTCCCGAGTTTGCAGGAAAGTTTATCGTTGTTCTTTTACCTGATGGCGGTGAACGCTATCTTTCAACCCCTCTTTTTAATAGCCTTGAACGATAGAATTTAAGAAAGAAGGGTATAGATCATGGCCTGCTTTGAAGCCAACCTTGATAAGCAATTTGAGAAGATTTCAAATCGTCATCCCTGTTTCGGCGGGGAAGCCAGTATGACCAAAGGAAGGGTACACCTTCCGGTAAGTCCTATTTGCAATATCCAATGCAAATTTTGCAAAAGAACTTTTAATAAGTTTGAACAGAGACCAGGCGTGACGGGGAAACTGCTTACCCCAGATAAGGCAGCCGCGTTAATTGATAAAGCGTTAGAATTTTGCCCGGAGATTACTGTGGCAGGTATTGCCGGACCTGGGGATACCTTAGTTACCCCGCATGCACTGGAGACCTTTAAGTACGTAAATGAGCGACATCCTCAGCTTATTAACTGTCTAAGTACCAACGGACTTTTACTGGAACGCTACGCCCAAGACCTTTTCGATGCGGGAGTCAAAACAGTGACAGTAACCGTGAATGCCGTAGATCCCGAGGTGCTGCAGCACATCTGCTCCTCCATTGTTCTTGATGGCAAAAGATATGAAGGGCTCGAGGGGGCGCAAATCCACATTGAGGCTCAGAAGCGTGGGATAAAAAAGATGGCCGAACTGGGGGCAATGATCAAAATTAACATTGTTTTAATCCCTAAGATTAATGACTTTCATATTGCTGAAATTGCTAAAACAGTGCAAGCGTTAGGGGCGGCAATTATCAATATTATCCCGCTAATTCCGCAGCATGAGTTGTCAGATGTGCCAGCGCCGACCTGTGAGGAGTTGAATAAGGCAAGAGTGGCAGCGGAAAAATTCCTGCCGGTGTTCAGACACTGTCAGCACTGCCGCGCGGATGCGTGCGGAATTCCAGGTCAGGGAGATTTGTCTCATTTGTTATATGAATATAGCGGTTTAGATCAGACCTTTTCACATGGTTAAACGCTAATTCCGTGCTTACCCACATAAAGATGGAGGAGATCGAGATGAGTAAATTTGTTGACAGGCCGCGGTATACTTGCGCATTAGGCGGAGCTCTCGCTACTTTGCGCGTAATCCCGCGTGCCATACCCATTGTCCATGCTTCAGCAGGCTGCGGACAAAATCTTTATAACGCGATGAATCCCGGCGGCGGCTATCTCGGGGGAGGCTACTGCGGAGGGCTTTCTCTGCCCAGCAGCAATGTCGTAGAGCGAGATATTGTTTTTGGAGGAGAAGACAGATTGCGTGAGCAAATCGGGACAACCCTTGAAGTAATGGATGGGGATATCTATCTCGTGCTCACAGGGTGCATGGTCGAGATGATCGGGGACGATGTGGAAGCTGTAGTTTCTGATTTCGGCGACAGTAAAAATCCTGTACTGGCTGTCCGTACGCCGAGCTTCCGCGGCAATTCCTATACAGGTTATGAATTAGTGCTTAAGGCATTGATTAAGAATTACGTGACGAAAAGCAAGCAAAAGAAGGCCAAGACAGTGAATGTGCTCGGAATCGTACCAGCACAGGATGCATTTTGGCAGGGGAATCTTAGGGAAGTTAAAAGGCTATTGCAACGATTGGGGCTTACGGTAAACACTTTGTTTGGCGAGGGAGAAACTCTTGAAGATATCAAAAAGTCCGGACAGGCAAGTTTAAATATAGTGGTTTCAGATATCTACGGCCTTGAGGCGGCCAGAGAATATGAAGAACGACATGAAATTCCTTTTATCACGACGGAATTTCCGATCGGCGCTATTGCCACGGAGAATTTTTTGCGAGAGGTGGCTCAAGTACTGGGACTAGACCCAGATTTGACCGAGGCGGTTATACGGGATGAAAAAACGGTTTATTACAGCTATCTCGAGCGGATTGCAGATATTTATAACGACATTGATCTGCAGCGCTACGCGATTATCGTCGGAGACAGCAATTACGCTCCTGCGATCACACGCTTTTTATCGGATGAACTGGGTTGGCTGCCGGAGCTTACCGTGATTACCGATTTTGTCGATGAGCATCAGCAAGAAAAATTGCGTTCGCGGTTTAATCATTTTGAATCCGGAATTTCAACTGCCGTCAAATTTGATACGGACGTTTCAGCGATAAAAAAATATATTGCCGAGGTTTGGCCGCGCAACCGAAATGAGCGATATTATGATTCCCTCAGCCCGGCTGTTGTGGTGGGTAGTGTTTATGAACGTGAGCTTGCCGCAGAGTTTGGTTTCCCGCTGCTCCCGGTTACCTTTCCTGTTACTAACAGAGCAGTGCTAAACCGAGCATACGTGGGTACGAACGGTGCTCTGAGTTTAGTGGAAGATATGATTACCTTACTCGTCGCAGGAAGGTAATTTAAATAAGAAAGGATGAAAGCCCCATGAATTACTTGGATGGAAAATCGGCACCTGGGCGTGAAGACAGACTGAAGGCGAATACTGCTTTCGGCGGTACCTGCTCACAGATGAGAAACAGCGCTCGAAACGGCTGCTTTCCGGATGGCGGCTGCCTAAATCTCGCAGGTCGACGATTTGCACAAACCCAAGGCTGCCAGTTCACCTTAAGCCTTGCTACACTTAATACCTTGCGCAATGCGGTGATTGTTATGCATTCACCGATCGGGTGCGGTGCCTGCAGTATCAGCAATGTAGGAGTCAATAAATCATATAAACAGCTGCGTGACCCCTTGGCGACTGGCATTATATGGCTCAATACAAATCTTGATGAGGTTGATGTCATTAACGGCGGTGAGAAGAAGCTCCGAGAAACGGTGCTCTTTGCGGATCAAGAGTATCGTCCGGAAACGATTATCGTGGCTAACGGATGCGTTCCGGCACTCATCGGCGATGATGTCGACAGTATCCTCAGCGATTTGCAAACTCAGACATCAGCAATTCTCGTACCTATTCACTGCGAAGGGTTTAAAACCAAAGTTATGGCGACCGCGTATGATGCCGTCTATCATGGCATTCTCAAAAATTATATTAAAATGCCGGAGAGAAGAGAATACATTGCTGAGCCGGATTTGGAAAAGCTCAAGGAGCAATATCGGATCAGCCGCAATGTCAATATTTTAAATGTCTCTTCAATGAGCCGTGCTGACGAACTTGAATTGCAAAGGCTTTTAAATGCAATCGGTTTAAATGTGAATTTTATCCCCTGCTATGCTGAACCTGAAGATTTTACATACGCGCTTGAAACTTCGCTCAATGTAAGCATCTGCGGTACTCATGATGATTACTTTGTTCAGCATCTTAAAGAAAAATACAGCATCTCTTTTTTAATTGACACGATTCCTATCGGCCGTAAGAATACGGAGCGTTGGATTTTAAAGATCGCAGAGCATTTTGATCTGCAAGAGGAGGCAAGACAGCTAATCTCAGCAGAAAATGAGCAGCTGGATAAGAGCCTGGAGCCCTACCGCAAAACTTTAGCGGGTAAACGCGTTTTTCTGGGCGGCGGAGAGGTGCGTATTGTCGCGACAGCCGAGATTATTCAAGACTTAGGAATGAAAGTTGTGGGCTTTAAAGCCCATCACCTGGATCAGTTTGTCGAGCCGATTTTCGAATCACTTGCGGAGATTGATGATGTCGTTGTTGATGTTGCGACGAACCAACCGTTTGAACAGGTTAATCTGATCAAGCGTTTAAAACCGGATGTTTATATCGGGCATACAGGAGGACACAATATTTCCGCAAAGCTGGGTCTGCCCATTCTCCCTCTATTTGGACCGAGCTACAACTATTTAGGTTATTCCGGTACTTTTGAGGTCGCAAGGCGTTTAAATCGAATAGTAAAGAACGGTCAGTTCAATAAAAAGTTGGCGCAAAATACCAGACTTCCTTATAAAAAGGAATGGTATGAAAAAGATCCGTTCACTTACATTAAGAAGGAAGATGTTGTGTGAGGGGGAGGGAGCCTATCGTGCAGACCGTTAACGAAATCGCGCATTTGGGGATAAGGGAAAAACTCACAATTGTTTTTCGTGTAAAAACGCTTATTCCAACATTAAGTGCTGTTCTTGCTCTATCAATACATCTTTTAATACCCAATAGCCCTCGGTACACCTTAAAGGCGTTGCCTTATTTTACGAATATGTTGTTTGCCGTAACCGTAATTACAGGGGTTGTTGTGATTGTCGCCTTGTTTAATGAGAAGGTGCGTCAAGACTATGTATTTAAATCATGGTTTATCGGTGCGGCCATATTGCTGCTAAATCTCCTTAATGTCGCTACGCTTAAGCTCATGATACTTCCCTTGATGTACTTTCCGAGCCCGGAGAAAATCATCAAGGTTTTTGTAGAGGAATGGCCGTTTTTGCTCAAATGCCTGGGGTATTCGGCACGGCTTTTGGGATATGGATTAATCCTGGGAGCAGTGACGGGTATAACAACGGGAATTTTGGTTGGCTGGAGCAAAGGATGGAGTTATTGGGTTAATCCAATAATTAAGGTCATTGGCCCAATACCTTCAACAGCTTGGATACCCGTTGCCTTAGTATCTTTTGCAACTTCTTTTCAGGCCAGTGTGTTCTTGATTGCCTTGGCAGTGTGGTTCCCTACCACTGTGCTGACGAGTTCGGGTATTTCCAACGTTAAGAATGCTTATTTTGAAGTCTCAAGTACGCTGGGAGCGAATACGGTTCAGAAAATTTTCCGGATTGCTGTTCCCGATGCGATGCCGAGTATTTTTATTGGTATCTTTAATGGAACCTGCTCTTCGTTTATCACTCTGATGACGGCCGAGATGCTGGGTGTTAAATTTGGTATCGGCTGGTACATCAACTGGCAGAGGGAAATGATGGCCTATGCTAATGTGTATGCTGGACTAATTGTCATTGCCGTATCCTTTTCTCTGATTATTACCCTGATGTTTAAGGTGCGCGACAGAGTCCTAGGCTGGCAGAAGGGGGTTATCAAATGGTAGTACAGGCAGAGCAAATAAAAGGTGGTATTCAAGCGATTGATGTTCAGAAAGTTTTCCTTCAGCCGGACGGGCAAAGAGTTGTGGCGCTTAACAATGTGAATGTAAGTATTAAGCCTGGTGAATTTATTTCGCTTATTGGACCTTCAGGGTGCGGGAAATCGACTTTTCTTAGGCTATTAGCCGGACTTTCCCAACCGGATCAGGGACAATTTACGCTTGATGATATCCGGATCACACAGCCAAGCTACGAACGGGGGCTGGTGTTTCAGGACCCAACGCTTTTTCCTTGGCTGACTGTATACGAAAACGTTGCTTTTGGTCTTAAAATGAGGTCAATCTATAAAGATAAAAAGGGCGAAGTTCTCGATTTTATCAGGCTTGTAGGTCTATCAGGATTTGAAAAAGCGTACCCGCACCAGCTATCGGGAGGGATGGCGCAGAGGGCTTCTCTGGCAAGAGCTTTGGTTAATCATCCTAAGGTATTGCTGCTTGATGAACCTTTTGGAGCTTTGGATGCTTTCACGCGTATGAATATGCAGGATGAACTGCTTAAAATATGGAAAGAACGCGGTACGACGATGGTTATGGTGACGCATGATGTTGATGAAGCGATTTATCTGAGTGATCGGATACTGGTTATGACCTCTCGTCCCGCTAAAATTGAAAGCGTTATTGAGGTAGAGATCGGGCGGCCTCGGGCAAGGGATTTGCCCGACTTCCTGCATTTGCGTGCAAAGATCCTTAATATCCTTGATTTCGCAGGGAAACATGAGGAACTCCAATATTATCTATAATGACCATAATTTACCTTGAAAACATAAAAAATATATAAAAGTAAAGGAGAATTCATATGATTTCAATCAAGAAAACATACCGACGAGTATTTCCCTTCCTTCTTACAGGTGCACTTCTTGTATCCGTATTGACAGGCTGCTCTGCAACTGCAAACGCGCCAGCACAAGGGGGTGGTTCGGCTGCCCAGACAGGTACAAATCAAAACTCAGATTATGTTTTGAAGATTGCCTATGGAGGCGGTTTATGCGAAGCGCCGCTTCATATGGCTATTGAGAAAGGGTATTTTGATCAAGAAGGGCTTAAATATGAAACAGTCAAGGTGGATTCAGCTCAGAGCGTTGATGCACTTTCCACTAAAAAAGTGGATGCCAGTTTTGGGCTTCTGGCAAAGATGATCCAACCGTTAGAAAATGGGCTTGAAACCAAAATTACTTTAGGAGTTCATACCGGGTGTGTTAAGGTTTTGGTCCCTACAGGTTCGAATATTACCTCAATTGAACAACTTAAAGGGAAAAAGATCGGCGTTCCGGGCTTAGCAAGCAGTCCGGCAGTTGTCGCTCAACGTGCTCTTGCTAACAAAGGAATTGGGGTTACTGCACAAAAAATGGAAGTCGAATTTATTGTTTATGCGCAAAACGACCTTGCCTTGGCTTTAGCCAATGGGGCTGTGGATGCCATTGCACTTAGCGATCCGACGGCGGCTATTCTCGTAAACGAAGGAAAAACGAAGGCGATCTTTGATTCGGCAATGGATGATTACTTAAAGAACGAATTCTGCTGCGTCACATTCCTGCGCAATGAAATTGTCAAAAATTATCCTGATATTGCGGCTAAGTATACGCGAGCTATCCAAAAAGGGGCTAAGTTTGTTCAAGAAAACCCCGAAGAAACCGCAAGAATTCAGGTGGAAAAGAAGTGGACACCGGGTGACCCGAAAGTTAATGCCGAAGTTCTAAAAACCTATAATTATATTGCCTCAGTAAGTGGAGCTGAAGCGGCTATCAAGCGTAACATTGAGGATTTACAGCGAATAGGCCTCATTAAGAAGGAAACCGATGCCGTTGCTCTTACCAAGAATACTTTTGTTAAACTTGAGGGCGTTCCGGATTCTTTAAAATAATATAGGTGATTCTGATAAGCAAGAAGTGGCGAGTGGCCATAGCGAGCCTTGATGGGAAAATGATAAACGAACATTTTGGTAGAGCAAAGGAATTTTTTATTGTTGATTTAAAGCCTGACGGTACAAACGAGTTTATAGGCAGACGTGCTGTTAATTCTCTTTGCAGGACCGGAGAACATTCAGATGAAGGTCTTTTAGCGAGCATAGATTCTTTGAACGATTGTACGGCAGTTTTGGTTTCACGAATTGGGGTAGGCGCCAAAAAGGCATTGGAGATAAATCGAATTGCTGTTTTCGAGCAGCCGGATTTTATTGAGGATGCATTAGCAAAGTTAACGAAATATTTTGTCAGAACAAATTATGCATATTTGGAGGATTGATAACTAATGCCCAAAAAGATTAAACAAATCGCCATATATGGTAAGGGTGGAATAGGTAAGTCTACAACAACCTCAAACTTAACGGCAGCTCTTTCGACACAAGGCTATAAAGTCATGCAGTTCGGGTGCGATCCGAAAAGTGATTCCACAAACACACTCCGCGGTGGAACCTATATTCCGACGGTGCTTGATACTTTGCGTGAAAAAAGTGCAGTAAATGCCCATGATGTAATCTTCAAGGGGTTTAACGGCGTATACTGCGTTGAGGCAGGAGGGCCGGCTCCCGGTGTCGGCTGCGCAGGGAGAGGCATTATTACGGCAGTAGAGCTTTTCAAGCAGCAGCGCATCTTTGAAGAATTGGAGCTTGATTTTGTGATCTACGACGTTTTAGGTGATGTTGTATGCGGCGGTTTTGCGGTACCCATCCGCGAAGGAATTGCCGAGCATGTATTTACTGTTTCTTCGGCAGATTTTATGGCGGTCTACGCCGCGAATAATTTGTTCAAAGGAATTCAGAAATATTCTAATTCCGGAGGCGCTTTACTTGGCGGTGTAATTGCAAATTCTATTAATCAACCTTATTCTAAGGAAATCATTGATGATTTTGTAGAAAAGACGAACACTCAGGTTATTCAGTATGTTCCTCGTTCAGTTACCGTGACCCAAAGCGAACTGCAGGGGAAAACAACGATCGAAGCTGCCCCCAACTCTGAACAGGCAAAAATATATAAAAGCCTTGCTCAGAAAATAGCGGAACATACAGATTCAAAAGTGCCTTCTCCTATGGGAGTAGCTGAGCTTAAGGAGTGGGCTTCACGATGGGGGGATCAATTGTTAGCGATGGAGACGGGGCTAATAACGTCTAATGCAGCAGGAATTTAATAAAAATGTAATCACTCCATATGAAAAAGGAGCGCAGTGAAACGTATAAAGTTTCCTTGCGCTCCTTTTTTATGTTGATCAAATATCTTTTTTCTTTGACGGTAAATATTATTCCCCCTGTATAAATGCACATCCATTATTAATATAATACCTTTAATCCAGAAGTTCTATCGATAATTTGTCAATGCAAAGGGGGAAATGCCAATGTGGAAAGAATTTAAAGAATTTGCCATGAAGGGCGATGTTGTGAATCTGGCTATAGGTGTTATAATTGGTGGTGCGTTTGGGAAAATTGTGACATCTCTCGTCACTGATATTATTATGCCGATTTTTGGATTGTTATTAGGCAGAGTGGATTTCTCCAATTTGTTTATCGCGCTTGGAAGCGGGTATTTTAAGACGATCAATGAAGCAAAGAACGCAGGGGTCGCAACCATAAATTACGGCCTTTTCATTAACAATATCATGGACTTTTTAATTGTTGCATTTTCTATTTTCTTTGTGATTCGGCAATTGAGCCATTTTAGCAGAAAGAAAGAAGAAATCAATGATGTTCCAACTTCAAAAACTTGTCATTATTGCTTTACGGAGATACCCATTAAAGCCACTCGGTGCCCTCACTGTACCTCAGAACTTGATTCTACATCAAAATGAATATCGTGGATCATAGATCAATATAATTTTGTTGAACATACTAAGAGAGCCGAAGTGAAGTGCCTTTAAAGCGCTGTTCTTCGGCTCTCTTTCTTTGCGTTTATACCTTAAGGATGGATCATAGCTAGGGTAATTTTTATTACAGAAGAATAGGGAACAGAGGACTGAACTGAAGGTTTTGATAAATTTTTCATTTGTTGGTCGGGGTTTTTTACTTTATCAGGGTGCTCTACTTTGGAAGCTGCCCCCTTTGGTTTGTCAACAAAGCTTGATTTCCAGACATCCAAGACTTCATTGGCTACTCGCTCCCAGCTGAAACGCTCTTCAGCTATACGCCTGCCTGTTTGTCCCATTTTTTGTCTAAGTCTAGGGTCGGAAAGAAGAATTTTAAGTTTCTCAGCAAATTCGAACGGATCTTCAGGCTGCTCGACGATTATCCCATTTTCCTCGATCACAACTTCTGGATTGCCGCCTCGTGCTGTTGTAAGGAAAGGCAAGCCGGCTGCCATTGCCTCATAATGGACACGCGCCAGCGGCTCTTGCCACTTCGAGGGACATACAAAGATATCGCCGGCCCAAAACCATTCATGGATGAGATCGGAAGGTATATAACCTGTAGTAATTACAGGAAAAGGAGCTTTCTCTGCCAGAGTGCGCACATAGGAAACATAATCCGTCATTTTATCTTCGCTGTACCATGTTCCGCCCACAATGACCAAAGCAATTTTCGAGGGATCGAAATGTATGGCTTTTAGGGCTTCAACTAAGAGATCGATCCCTTTCTTGGGAGTTAATCTTCCCACAAATAAGATGACCGTTTTATCTTGAAGATTGTGCTCTGCGCGCAGTCTTTGACGAATCTGTGCGGCGGAATTTGATTTTCCCCAAGGAATAAACGTATTGAGATCAACTCCAGAATAGATCGTATGAACTTTTGAAGAGGCCGAGGGATAAAGATTGCTGATTGTATTTCCGACATAGTTGCTTACAGTAATAATCCGGTCAACTTCATGGATGGCGGTTATTGCTTCTTGCGGGGTAATTTTATTGGAATTAAACATGTCATTATGCATGCTGAGAATAAGGCGTGAATGGGGAGCGGCTTCACGGATCAAAGGAATAAGACGGGGGCGATTGAAGACGTGAATCAAATCGAAAGTATTCTTTTTAAGAAAAGCTAGAACTTCCTCAGCGTAAATATCAAAAACGTGTTTACCGTCTACTCTTACATACCGAATATTCTCGGAGCGTTCATCATCAGGTAAAGAAGGATCTGAAGTTCCTAAAATGGTTAGATCATGGTGTTGACTTAGCAATCCGGAGATTCCGGTGATATACGTTTGAATTGCTCCACCACGCACGGGTGGGACGGGCAATTTCTCTGTACAAATCATCAGTATATTTAATTTAGAGTTTACGTTTTGGAGCAAGGAATTATTCGGTAAAGGATCTTGCTCAATAAAATCTTGCTGCTTTTGTATACTCGTTTTCTTAGTGCTTTGTGCTTTCTTTTTTCGTTTCTTTCTAAGGCTAAACGTCCGTTCGATAGAAGTTTGATTATTCTTTTTGATAATTTTGCTCGTTTCATGAATAAAAAAACCCTCTTGGATCTCCTCAAAATCAAAGGGAGAACTTTCTTGTGGAGGTAAACTAAGCAAGTCGGAGCTTTCCGGAGTTGGATTTATGGGTTGTATCTCGTGAATTTGGGGTTGAGACACAATTCTTTGTTCATAGTTGCCACTTGGAAATCTTTCCTTTTCAAGTTGGAGTTCTTTGAGTGTTAAACTTTTTGTCTGTTCCAAAAGAATGAGATGCTTCAGTATTCTTTCTAGATCATTATTCATAAAACCAACGGGGTCGTATAGCATCTCATGAATGTGTTTGTAAAATTCGTTAGGAAAGGCAAAATCAATGAGCAAAACCTCATACGTTTCTCGATCCAGAGGATTCGCTTGATGGTAGGCGTCAATCATACCCCGGATCCAATTTAAATCCCAGGTGCCCATGTCATCCATCGTACTTGAAATGAGCTTGCGCAGATCACGAATCGGCAGATCGTAAGCCACGCCATCGAGATCAATGACCCAAAGTCCGCCTGGGCCCAGTTGTCCGTTTGACCATCCGTAGTCTTGGTGAACCAGTCCCCAGTGTTCTTCACCCATTGCAACCATCTGAGCATATGAGGATTGCTCAAGAAGGGATAATGCGTCTTGGGCTTGACGCTCAAATATATTGATCAGGGAAAGAAGAAATTGACTGCTCGGAATATCTTCATAGGCCTTGGCGATATTACGGAACCAACCTATTTTGGTCAATATTTCTTGATAGTAGGTAGGCCAATGAGACAATCTCGAAGCTTTTTGGGCCCCTTTGGGTGGAATATATCCTCGTGAATAATTATTAAATTCACCTAAACCAAAACAGAGCTCTTGCGCACCTTTTAGATCTTTACCAGCTGGAGTCATACTTTCAATCCAATCTGTCACAATCCATAACTTGCCGCCTTTTTCAACATAGAGAGCCCCTGTTTTGGTCGTTTTTATTTCTGGAACTCTTGCTTTTTGTTTGACAACATAATCTTGGGCCCCTACGCTAAAGAGACTCCGGATAGGTTTACGGTGTAGAAGCTTTAAACTGCGGGGCCCTTTGTCTGTTTGGATTTTCCAAATGGCTCCGCCTTTGTCGGGTTTTGAGGTAATTAATGTTTTATCAAAGACTTCCATATCATAGTCCGTCATGACGAATTGTGCGAGTTCATCTACTTCGGGAGGTACATACATATCTAAGTTAAGACCTGCCTGCTGACCGATACTGTCCCAGGGTTCAATCTGATATTCTACCACTTCATCGCCCCCCACCTTATTTTTATCCATAGCATAAATTATTCTCTTTTAGTGCGAAGTGTTATCTCCGTCAGTAAAACAAATTTTTAACACACTCCATCGTAGTCGAATAGATTAGAGGTAGTAATCGATAACGAGGGGAGTGAGGTGTCGAAATTATGAGAATATGTGTAGTCGGCGCTGGCTATGTTGGGCTTACAACAGCAACTGCATTGGCAGATTTTGGGCATGAAGTTCAATGTGTGGATATTGATCAAGCAAAAATCGATCGTCTTTGTCAGGGAAAAATCCCCATCTATGAACCTGGATTACAAGATTTAGTAGATAAAAGCCTCCAAAAAAATAATCTGCATTTTTCTGCTCAAGTGGTCGAAAGCATTAGAGATTATCCGATTATTCTCATTGCGGTAGGCACACCTTCAAGGGAAGATGGAAGTAGTGATCTTAGTTTCGTAAGCAAGGTTGTTGAAATTATTGCCGCTACCCTTAATAGATATAAAATCATTATTACGAAGAGTACTGTTCCCCGGGAACCAATGAAGAAATTCGCCAAACGTTAATAGAAAGAGGCATAGACGAAGAACAATTTGATATTGTTTCCAATCCGGAATTTTTGCGCGAAGGGTGTGCCTTGTGGGATATTCAGCATCCGAATAAGATTGTATTCGGTACAAAATCGGATCGCCCCATCAAAATCCTCAAAAAGCTCTATCCCAGGGGAAAAGCTCCCTATATTTTTTCGAGTTTGACAGGAGCAGAGCTGATCAAATATGCCAGTAATGCCTTTCTGGCGACAAAGATTTCCTTTGCGAATGAAATGGCTCGGATATGTGAGGCTTATGCGGTAAATTATGCAGATATTGCCAAAGGAATAGGGACAGATCCGCGAATTGGACATCATTTCTTAAGCGCGGGTCTCGGGTTTGGAGGATCTTGCCTGCCCAAAGATTTGAGCGCACTCAAAAATTCAGCGGTGAGAAAAAATGTAGAAACAAAGCTGCTTGATGCTGTTCGAGAAATTAATACAGAGCAAATCGAGATTTACCTGAAAAAGTTGATGACTGAAATTTCCGATTTAACCGGTAAACAGATTACGGTTTGGGGTGTAACCTTTAAGCCGGGAACAGACGATCTGCGTTCTTCTCCAGCACTGAGCCTGATTCGGCAACTGCTCCAAAAAGGGGTTCGGGTTCATACGTATGACCCAATGGTTCACCTCGAATTAGCTGAGGTTAATGCCTTTAGCGATCCCTATGAATCGGTACGTGATTCTGATGCACTGATTATCGCTACAGAGTGGGATGAATTTATCACGTGCAATTGGTCTGAAGTCAAAGCCAATATGAGAGAAGCGATTCTTCTTGATGCAAGAAATTGTATTGATAGCCAAAAAGTCAGAAGCAAAGGATTTATATATCTGGGGGTTGGGAAACGATGAAAATTTGTGTAACTGGGGCAGCCGGATTTATTGGTTCACATCTTTGTGAACGCTTGCTTCAAATCAAGGATGTCGAGGTTATCGGAATCGATGGCTTGATCGACCCTGGCCTAATGCCAGTGAAACAGAGAAATCTAAGTCAACTTTTATCCAACCCGCGGTTTCATTTCCATCAAGTTGATCTTCGTCAGGCTAACTTAAAAAAACTCCTTGAAGATGTCCAAGTGGTTTATCATTTAGCGGCGCTTCCAGGAGTACGCTCGAGTTGGGGGGATCATTTTCAAGCTTATGTTGATCATAATATCTTAGCCACACAAATTCTATTGGAAGCCGTACGTGAACTTTCCCTTGAAAAGTTTATCTATATTTCAACCTCTTCCGTGTATGGTGAAAGAGTAGGGCAAGTTGCCGAAGATGCTATTCCTGCACCGCTCTCTCCTTACGGAGTAAGCAAGCTTACAGGTGAATATTTATGTAAAGTTTACCAAGCTAACTATGGTCTTCCTCTTGTGATTCTAAGATATTTTACGGTTTATGGACCAAGACAAAGATCAGATATGGCGTTTTATCGATTTATCGATGGGATTCTTCATCATCGACCTGTTCAAATCTATGGCGATGGGTTGCAGACTCGAGATTTTACCTTTGTCAAGGATTGTGTCGAGGGAACCATAGCCGTTCTCCAAGCAGATGGCGTTATAGGGGAAACGATTAATATTGGAGGAAAAGAAAGGACCTCGATTATCGAAGTTATCGTTTTGATTGAAAAATTGCTCAATGAAAAAGCAATTCTCGAATTTAAGGAAAAGTCGAAGGGTGATCCGAGGAATACTTGGGCCGATATAGCGAAAGCACAGACCTTGTTAAAGTATAATCCTATAAGTTCTTTACAAACGGGGCTTGAACGACAGATCGCCGATTTTTGCGGATTGTAATTCAGCACCGATGCCGGTTGCTAAGCATATGCTATATAACGAAGTTGCAATTCCATTTGAAGACTTTGGGTGGCAAGAGTTGAATATCCAGAAAAGAAAGGCGGAGAAATATGGCTAAAGAAGAATTGCTCAAACAGGTTCTCGACACATTGGCAAATGGAAACGAGCTTAAAAAGGTCAAAGTAAAGTTCCAAAATGGGGATGTCTTTAAGTATAATTTTGATACTGAAGTTGTAGAGAACGAAGTTGAAGTAGAGGACGACGAAGAGGACGACGAAGAGGAAGAGGCAGAAGAGGTAGAGGAAGAAGACGACGAAGAAGAAGAAGACGACGAAGAAGAAGAAGACGACGAAGAAGAAGAAGACGAAGAAGAAGATGACGATGACGAAGATGACGATGACGACGAAGACGACGAAGAGCCAGAAGAGAATCAAGTAGAAAACAAGGCGGCCGATTACTCGCAGAATACTCAAGTTTCTTTACCCGAAGGACGAAAAATTAATGTTATTAATCAAGTTTAATGTATTTTTAATCCTTTATTAAAAGGCAGATCTTTTCAAGTTTTTAATTAAACTTTTTAATGAAGATATCAATAAAGTAGCGAGAGGGTGTCTCAAATTGAGGGATCCTCTCGCTGTTTTGTTGGTGTATTGTCTCTCCAGTAGACTAAAGTTTTAAATTTTTCGCTGTTTTAAGCAAGTATTTTATTAAAGGGACAGATAATTCATCGTGCCTTAAGCCGTATTCAATATTGGCTTGAATGAAACCGAGTTTATCTCCTACATCATAACGTCGGCCTTGAAAATTATAGGCAATAATTTCCTGAGTTTTGCTAAGTTCGCGCAACCCATCTGTCAATTGTATCTCGTTGCCCTTACCCGGCGGAAGATTTTCTAAAATATTAAAAATAGCTGGAGTTAATATATAGCGCCCTGTAATGGCCAAACGGGTTAAAGGAGCATCCTCTATACTCGGTTTTTCAATCAGATTTCGAGCATGATAAATCCGAGAGCTTAATTTTTCTCCGTCGACAATACCATACTTGGACACATCTGCTAAAGGAACTTTCTGAACGCCCACGATATTTGATCCATACTGATTATAAACATCGATCATTTGTTTTAAGCAGGGTATTTTGGAATAAATGACATCATCTCCAAGTAAAACGGCAAAAGGCTCATCTCTAATAAATTGACGTGCACAGTAAATCGCATGACCTAAACCTAGAGCCTCCTTTTGCCGGACATAATAGATATTTGCCAGTTGCGAAATATCTTGAACTAGTTTCAGTAAGTCTTCTTTTTCATTCATTTTTAAGAACGTTTCAAGCTCTACCGAATGGTCAAAATGATCTTCGATTGCGCGTTTACTGCGACCTGTAATGATAATAATATCTTCTATTCCTGAATTAACCGCTTCTTCGACGATAAATTGGATCGTTGGCTTGTCTACTATCGGTAACATTTCCTTAGGCTGTGCTTTTGTCGCAGGGAGAAATCGCGTCCCCAATCCTGCCGCCGGAATTACGGCCTTACGAATTTTAACCATTTTTATTCATCCTATCTATCCGTCTTAAGCTTGCCCTAGAGTTTAAGAGAAATAACTATTTGAGGCTTTTTGATTTTTTGTTTTGTTAAATTATTGTATGATTTATGTTATATTAATGTATTCCTCCGTGTACCAAAGATAAGATGTTCCGCAAAACTTTTGTTTTACATTGCATATTTTAGGCAAGCCTATTATAATAAGAAAATGCAATGCAAATGCGAATGATTTGCAAATCTGTTCAAGGGCGGTTTTCAATGGTGAACTCAAAGACAGGAACATCAAAGTTAGGTTTAGTCGGCCTTATTTTATTGTTGATTAGTGCGTTGATTCTTTCTGGCTGTGGAAATGCTAAAGTGAATACTCAGAACTCCAATATGGGTTCTTCCTCAGATCCAGGAAAGAAATTAACAGTTTATACAAGCTTCTATCCAATGTATGATTTAACGAAGAAAGTTGGGGGAGATAAAATCAATCTTAAGAATCTTATTCCGGCAGGGACGGAGCCTCATGATTGGGAGCCAACGCCCGGCGATATGGGAAATCTCGAAAAAGCCGATGTTTTGATCTACAACGGTGCCGGAATGGAAACTTGGATAGATAAAGTGCTTAAATCCATTGATAATGAAAAGCTGGTGACAGTCGAAGCATCTAAGGGGCTTAAGCTCTTAGATAACACGGATAAAAATGAAAATTTGACCTATGACCCGCATGTCTGGTTAAACCCGATGTTGGCCAAGCAAGAAATGGAAGCTATTAAAAATGCCCTTGTAAGTGCTGACCCTTTAAATAAAGAGTATTACGAGAAAAATTACAACGATAATGCTCAAAAACTGGATCAACTTGACCAGGAATATAAAAAGACGATTACTGAGCTGAGCAAGAAGGATATAATCGTAGCTCATCAAGCCTTCAGTTACTTATGCAGTGCTTACGGATTAAACCAGGTTGCGATAGAAGGTTTGGCGGCTGATTCTGAGCCTTCGCCGGCGAGAATGGCTGAAATCGTTAATTTTGTCAAAGAGAAACAGCTTAAGTATATATTCTTTGAGGAACTGGTCAGTCCAAAAGTAACTCAGACGATTGCTCAAGAAACGGGGGCAACGGCTACCGTCTTGAATCCACTTGAAGGACTGTCGGAAGCAGATCAACAGGCAGGTAAAGACTATTTTTCCGTAATGAGGGATAACCTTGAAGTTTTGAAGAAAGCGCTGCAGTAGGGTAAAGTCATGGAAATTAAAAGCAATAAGATTATCGAAGTTAATCACTTGAATTTTGGGTATAGCAATAATCTCATTCTCAAGGATGTCAGCTTCTCGGTGGATAAAGGTGATTTTCTGGGAATTATCGGGGCTAATGGGACTGGGAAAAGTACCTTGATTAAGCTCCTGCTGAAGATTATGGAGCCGCAAAGCGGGGAAATAAAGCTGCTTGGAGAAGATATCGATACGTTTAAGCGCTGGAATAAAATTGGTTATGTGTCGCAAAAGGCGAATTCCTTTAATAGCAGTTTTCCGGCAACCGTTGAAGAAGTTGTTGCGGCAAATCTCTACTCGAAGATTGGCCTCTTTCGTTTTCCCAACAAGTCACATATGAAACAAGTTTATAAGGCTCTTGAGCTCGTAGGGATGCAGGCTTACGGCAAACGGTTGATCGGTAACCTTTCCGGAGGACAGCAGCAGAGAGTTTTTATTGCGCGAGTTCTAGTTAATGAGCCTGAAATTATGTTTTTAGATGAACCAACGGTTGGGATTGACGCCCGTTCAGAAGAAGCTGTTTATGGCTTGTTAGCCAGACTAAATAAGGAACTAAACTTAACGATTGTGATGGTTACCCATGATATTAGTGCAATAACGGTTAATGCGAATAAACTTGTCTGCTTGGGCGAAAACGGGATGTTTCTGCATGATTCCAGGGAGGGGATTACAGCAGAGTTTGCAACTGAACTTTACGGTTATAATGTCAATCTCCATAACCGTGATTGTAAAAATTGTTATAGAGGGGTATCTCAATGCTAGATGTTTTCCAATATGATTTTATGCGGCGGGCTTTTATTACCGGGATTTTAATAGCTACCATTACTCCTTGTATTGGAGTTGTAGTTGTTCTCAAGAGACTTTCGATGACAGGAGATGCCCTTTCCCACAATTCTCTGGCTGGTGTAGCAGCAGGCTTGGCCTTGAATATGAACCCTATTCTCGGAGCGGTCATTTTTTCGATTGCAGCAGCCTTCGGAATTGAAAAGGTTCGCAAATCTTTTCCCAAGTATTCCGAGATTGCGATTGCAATTATTATGTCCACGGGGATTGGGCTCGCGGGTATTCTTTCCGGCTTTGTCAAAAACAGCGCTAATTTCAATAGCTTCCTTTTTGGGAGTATCGTTGCTATCAGTGATTTTGAGCTTTACATGGTGATCGGTTTGAGCATCATTGTGATTTTAGCAGTCTTTCTTTTACACAAAGAGCTATTTTATATGACGTTCGATGAGGAGTCCGCGAGGCTTGCAGGCATTCCGATTAAGAGCATTAACGTGGTTTTTACATTGCTGACAGCGGTTACAATATCTATATCCGCGCGAACTGTAGGAACGCTGGTTGTCTCCTCCTTAATGGTGTTGCCGGTTGCGACAGCCATGCAGGTCGCTAAAAGTTACAAGCAGACCGTTTTCTATTCCATTTTATTTGCATTGCTGTACACCATATCCGGTCTGTTTATTTCTTACTATGCTGATTTTAAACCTGGAGGAACTATTGTTCTTATTGGCGTTTTTATCCTGACAAGTGTTCTAGTTTTTAAAAATCTTTTAAGCAGGCCTCGCTTAAAACGAAATAATATAAGCGAGCGGTTTTAAATGAAGTCGTAAAAGTTATTGCGATTAAATTTATAGTAAGGGATGGTCTCGTTGCAGGAAAATAAGAGTAGTGAGAGTGATATAAACGCGCTTCTAGCGAAAGAAGGCGTAAAAAGCACGAAACATCGCAAAGCAATATTAGAGCTTCTTGAAAATTCAGATATTCCATTAACAGCTGATGAGATTTTCTTAGCTTTAAAAGAAAATAACACTTCAATTTGGCTTTCTACCGTTTATCGAACACTTGAAATGTTAACGGAAAAAGAAGTTGTTATTAAATCAACGCTTATGGGTGAGGATAAAGCGCGATATGAAATCAAGCATGATGAGCACAAGCATCGTTTTGTCTGTGTGGAATGCCATAAAATGATTCCGCTCTTGGATTGTCCGCTTGAAGAGTTTGAGAAAAAGCTGAAGACCAAAATGGATTTTGATGTAACGGGGCATAATCTTGAAATTTACGGCTATTGCCATGATTGTAAACATCGAGCCCCTCAGAAGTGAAATTGGCAGCTAATAAAAGAGCTGATTGACTGACTGAGGATTGATAATAAATGAGAACAGATAAAGAAGACGTGTTTCAAGGGGATGCCCCTTCGAAACACGTCTTTTATTTAAACTATAAATAGAATGTATCTTAAGAGTTGGATGTAGCTTTTAGCGTTTTCAACTTAGAAACGAGTTCAATTAAATCCTTAGGCCAAGGTGCATAGATGGAGATGTTTTCACCTGTTGCCGGATGTTGAAACGCGTAATGGTAAGAATGCAAGGCTTGCCTTTGAATAAGTTCGAGTTGGCCCCCGTATAGGTCATCACCTAAAAGCGGGTGGCCTAAGGCTTGACAATGAACTCGGATTTGATGGGTTCGACCGGTTGAGAGCATAAACCTCATTAAGGTGGCTTCTGGATAACGGTAAAGTACCTGATAATAGGTCAGAGCAGGTAAACCGTCTGGAGAGACAGTACGCTGAATGAAACTTCCTGGAGTCAGAGCAATAGTTTGATCCATCTTGCCTTGGCCTTCAAGAACGCATCCTTGAACAAATCCTAAGTAATGTTTATGAATGAGATTGTGCTCAAGTTGATAAGCTAATTGTTGATGAGCAAAGCGGCTTTTGGCAATGACTACGATCCCTGAAGTATTGCGGTCAATACGATGAATAGGGCGAAAGCGATGAGGTGTTTCTTTTGCCTGCCAATACCCTACGACAGCGTTGCCTAATGTTCCAGTTGGATAACGGTGGTTAGGATGTACGACTTGCCCAGGGGGTTTATTGACAATCAGCAAATAATCATCTTCAAAAAGAATATCCAGCGGGAGCTGTTCGCCAGGGATATTCGCCGGTTCTTCCCCCAGAAGCTGAACGGATAAGAGGTCACCTGCCTGGCCCCGCGCAGTTAAATAGGTGAATTTTCCATTAATCCAGGCGTGTTCTCCTTGTTTCAGGGACTGAAGAAGTTTACGTGAAAAATGAAATTTATGGGCGAGGATATCCTGATACTTTTTGCCGTTGTCTTGGGGCTGGAGTGTATATTCCCAAAGCTCTTCTTTCTGCATATGAACTCCTTTTTGTAAGAAGGAAAATGTGTAATCCGAATAGAATTAAACTATTTGGCATATTTGGCAAATGATAAGGATAATTTTACAGAAGATAAAATGATTAAAATTAACAGTTTAAATGAAAGAAGGAATTTCCTTGAAAGATTCACGTGTCGAAAAATTAGCGGATAATATCATCAACTATGCTGTTGCTTTAAAACCGGGGGATAAGATTTTGATCGAAGTGAACGGACTTCAGATTCCTCTTGCACAGGCCTTGGTGCGCTATGCTTACCAAGCAGGCGGAGTACCTTTTTTGACCATAAATAATCATACCTTACAACGGGAAATTCTCAAAGGAATTTCTCATGAGCAAGCTCAGGCGATGGCTGATTGGGACCTCGCTCGGATGAAAGAAATGCAAGCGTATGTAGGCATCCGCGCAGGGGAAAATGCAAGTGAGTTTGCGGATGTCCCTGCAGATAAGATGAGAATTTATCAATCTTATTATTTAAAACCTGTTCATTCTGAGCAAAGAGTACCGCATACGCGTTGGGTTGTGATGCGTTATCCCAATGCGTCCATGGCTCAGTCAGCAAATATGAGTATTGAAGCGTTTGAGGATTTCTATTTTAATGTCTGTAATCTAGATTATGAAAAAATGTCTATAGCCATGGACCCTCTGAAGAAATTGATGGATCGTACAGATAAGGTTCGAATTGTAGGACCGGGAACAGATCTTAGTTTCTCGATTAAGGGCATGAAGGCCATTAAATGTGATGGCCATTTGAACATTCCTGATGGTGAAGTATATACGGCACCTGTTAAGGATTCGGTCACTGGGCGAATCGCCTACAATACCCAAGCTGTTTATCAAGGCTTTACTTATGATTCAATTGTTCTGGAATTCAAGGATGGGAAAATTGTCAAAGCTACGGCTAATGACACTGAGCGCATTGAGGGAGTTTTCAATACGGATGAAGGAGCGCGTTATGTCGGCGAGTTTGCAATTGGAGTTAATCCTTATATTCTAACCCCAATGAAGGATACCTTATTTGATGAAAAAATCGATGGCAGTTTTCACTTTACCCCAGGGTCTTGTTACGATGATTGCTATAATGGAAATAAATCGGCAATTCATTGGGACTTAGTAAGTATTCAACGGCCGGAATATGGCGGCGGGGAAATATATTTTGATGATGTGCTTATTCGGAAAGATGGACGGTTTGCGGTTTCCGAGCTTGAAGGCCTGAACCCGGAAAACTTGAAGTAAATAATACCAAGTAATAATAGTAAGACTCATTGAAAAGATGAAGTATTTGAAGTTGGGAGTCGAGCGAAATGACTCATAAAAAGTTACGATTAATATACAATCCTCATGCTGGACGCCGAAAGCTTGTCAATGAACTCGATACAGTTATTCGAATATTTCAGGAGGGCGGATACGAGGTTAATGTTCATCGGACACAGTCTCCGGAGGATATTGAAAATACAGCCGCACATTGTGCAGACATGGATACTGTTGTTGTTGCGGGTGGGGATGGAAGCATTCATCAGGCGGTGAACGGTTTGATGAAAATCCCTATGGAAGAGCGGCCAATCCTAGGGATTCTTCCCGTAGGAACAGCAAATGATTTGGCTTTTGCTTTAAAACTTCCGAAATCGATTGCAGCCGCATGCGAAGTGATTGCAAATGGTGCAACCTTTGATATGGATTTAGGCAAGGTCAATAACCGGTATTTTGTCAATGTGGCTAGTGCAGGATTACTCACGGATATTTCGCCCAAGGTCGATGTCCGGGTAAAGAATAGACTTGGCCAGCTTGCCTATTATCTTAAAGGGATTGAAACCTTACCGAGCTTTCGGCCATTTCATGTTCAATTTGAGCAAAATGATCGAAAATATTCTGAGGATGCTATTTTATTGCTCGCAGTTAACGGGCTTTCAGTCGGAGGTCTTAGACAGCTAGTGCCGAAGGCATCGCTTTCAGATGGCAAACTTGACTTTTTACTAATTAAGCAAAGCGACTGGCCCGAAACAATGCGCTTGCTTCTAAAAGTCCTAGGCGGCGGAAAAGTTGGAAGCAACAATATGGTTCAGTTTCAGACTAAACATGTAAGTATCAGCTGTGAACGTCCGGTAAGTTCAGATCTCGATGGAGAATGGGGACCCAACAGTCCCTGGGAAATCCAGATTGGGCCTAAGATAACCGTACTTTGTTAAAACCTAAAAATTAAACTCAAACATTTGAGTTTTGGAACACAGGATAAACCCAATTATTGGGTAACCCTGTGTTTTTTGTTTAACAAATGGAATTTATATCCGCTTGATTAAAAAAAGCTTAGGGTTTATTATATCATAGTTATCTAATATTAGCCGACTAACATAAAAAGGAGCTAGAAGAGATGTTAAAGATTTTTAAACATCTGAAAGGTTCGGCACTCGTGATTTTAACCATTATTGCACTGTTATTTTTGCAGGCGTTTTGTGATTTGTCACTGCCAGCCTACACTTCGGATATTGTAAACGTAGGTATTCAGCAAGGCGGGATACCTGATGCCGTTCCTGCGGACATACGGCAAAGCGAATTAGCGAAGTTAACCCTGTTCATGTCTCAGGAAGATGCGGCCCTTGTGCGAAATGATTATGAGCCCAGTGAAACAATCAAGGGCGAATCCGTTATGCAGCTGAAAAAGATCAGTAAGGACGAACGGAGCAGCCTCAACCGAATCCTGGGCAAGGCTATGTTAATGCGAACCGCTCAAGCCAAAGGTATGACAAGCTCAGGCAATGGACTATCCGGCCAGGATCCTTCAGGCAGCAACATCATGCCTAATGCCAATTCTCTAGAGCAATTGCCGGATACAATGGTTACCCAAATTGCAGTATCCTATGTTAAAAGCGAATATCAGGCGTTAGGCAAGGATCTCAATCAAGTGCAAAGCCATTATATTTTAATTGCGGGAGCTAAAATGGTTGCCCTTGCACTGCTTGCGATGCTGTTCTCGATCACGGTAGTTATTCTGTCAGGCCGTCTTGCAGCTTCCCTTTCGCGGATTTTGCGGGACAAGATTTTTAAAAAAGTGATTACTTTTTCGAATACAGAATTAAACCGATTTTCAACAGCCTCCTTAATTACCCGCAGTACGAATGATATTCAACAGATTCAATTGATGATGACGATGATGTTTCGTTTTGTATTCTATGCCCCGATTCTTGCGATTGGCGGGGTAATTAAGGCGTTGCAAACGGATTTTTCGATGGGTTGGATCATAGTAGTGGGGGTCGGAGCGATTCTTGTTCTTATTTTAGGACTAATGACAACTGCGATGCCTCGCTTTAAAAAGCTTCAAACCCTTGTTGATAAACTAAATTTGGTTACCCGAGAAATTTTAACAGGTATTACGGTTATCCGTGCTTTCAGTACGCAGAAGCATGAAGAAAAACGCTTTGATGAAGCCAATAAAGATTTAACGAAAGTAAATCTGTTTGTCAACCGCATGATGACATTTATGATGCCGGCCATGATGCTCCTGATGAATGCCCTTACCGTTCTCATTATTTATAAAGGTGCGTATGCTATCGACAGCGGAGCGATGCAGGTTGGAAATATGATGGCATTTATGCAGTATACGATGCAGATCATTATGTCCTTCCTGATGATTTCCATGTTTTCTATTATGCTGCCACGGGCAAGTGTTTCGGCGAATCGGATTAACGAAGTTCTTGAGACGGAATCCTCCATAAAAGATCCAGTTCATCCAATTTCCACTGCTGCTAACGAGGGAACAGTGGAGTTTCGCAATGTTTCTTTCCGCTATCCGGGCGCTGATGAAAACGTATTGACAAATATCAGCTTTGCCGCTAAGCGGGGTGAAACGACCGCATTTATTGGCTCGACGGGTAGCGGCAAATCCAGTCTCGTTAATCTTATTCCCCGTTTCTTTGATGTCAGCGAGGGAGAGATCCGTGTGGATGGGGTGGATATACGCCAAATGCCGCAAAAAGAACTGCGGAATAAGATCGGTTATGTCCCTCAGAAAGGCGTTTTATTTTCAGGAACTATTGACTCAAACTTGCGTTTTGGGAAACAAAATGCGAATGAGGAAGAAATCAAAAAGGCAGCAAGTATTGCCCAAGCCTCTGAGTTTATTGAGGAAAAGGAACAAAAATATGATGCTCCTATTGCTCAAGGCGGTTCAAACGTTTCCGGCGGTCAGAAGCAACGCTTGTCTATTGCTCGTGCGATTGCCAAAAAACCGGAGATTTATGTCTTTGATGATAGTTTCTCTGCACTTGACTATGAAACCGATGTCGCACTGCGCCGAGCCTTGAAACAGGAAATTGAAAGCAGTACGATTCTCATCGTCGCTCAGCGTGTGAATACGATTTTACATGCAGAGCAGATAATCGTTCTCGATGAAGGCCGCATTGTCGGCAGAGGAAGACATGAGGAGCTCCTTCAATCTTGTGAAGTTTATCGGCAGATCGCAATGTCACAGCTATCCATGGAGGAACTCAATATCAAAATCAATTCGGGAGAGGAGGGTGCAGCCAATGCCTAAGGAAGGTCAACCGAGACGCAGCCCCTTTGGCGGTCCAGGCCATCAGGGTATGAATTTTGAAAAGGCTAAAGATTTTAAAGGAACCCTGCTGAAACTTGTAAAATATTTAAGTACCTATAAGGTTCGTCTGCTTGCAGTCCTTCTTTGTGCTATTGCCAGTACGGTTTTTAATATCGTCGGTCCTAAAATTTTAGGAAATGCAACCAGTGAAATATTTAAGGGGCTAATCGCTAAAGTCAGCAGGACTGGGGGAATTGACTTTACAAGCATAACGCGCCTTTTGCTGTTTTTGTTCTGTCTCTATATTATCAGCGCCGTATTTTCCCTCATTCAAGGTTGGATTATGACGGGTATTGCGAATGATGTCACCTATCGTTTGCGGAATCAAATATCCCAAAAGATTAATCATATGCCTTTAAAATATTTTGAAAGCCGTACGTATGGTGAGGTGTTATCCCGTGTTACCAACGATATTGATACCCTGGGTCAAAGCTTAAATCAAAGTTTAACTCAGTTAATCACTTCAGTTATCACCATAATCGGCGTCATTATCATGATGTTAAGCATTAGTGTTTCGATGACGCTGGTCACGGTGCTTATTCTTCCCCTATCCGCGGTTTTGATTGGCCTGGTTATGAAGAATTCTCAAAAGTATTTTCGTTCTCAACAAAAATTCTTAGGGCAAATTAATGGCCAAGTGGAAGAGGTTTTTTCAGGTCTGAATATTGTCAAGGCTTTTAACCGAGAAGATGTCTTCGTCCAAGAGTTTGAACAAACGAATGATCAGCTTTACAACTCTGGATGGAAGGCCCAAGTCATTTCAGGCATGATGATGCCGATCATGCAGTTTATTGGGAATTTAGGTTATGTTGTGGTTGCGATTCTTGGGGGTTACCTGGCCATTAAAAATGCGATTCAAGTCGGGGATATCCAAGCGTTTATTCAATATGTCAGGAGTTTCACCCAACCGATAATGCAGGTTGCCCAGGTTACGAACATGCTTCAATCTACGGCTGCCGCTTCCGAACGTGTTTTTGAGTTTTTAGAGGAAGCTGAGGAGCAGCAGCTTGTGGAGAACCCTGCTGTGTTAGATGGGCTGGAGGGAAACGTGACCTTCGACCATGTAGCTTTCGGCTATAATCCTGAACAACTGATTATCCATGATTTCTCCACAAATGTTCAAAGCGGACAAAAAGTTGCCATTGTCGGTCCGACTGGGGCAGGTAAAACTACATTAGTTAAGCTGCTCATGCGTTTTTATGATGTGAATAAAGGTTCCATTCGTTTGGATAATCACGACCTGCGTGAGTTTAATCGTAATGAACTTAGAGATATGTTCGGTATGGTTTTGCAGGATACCTGGCTTTTTAATGGGACGATCATGGAAAATATCCGATATGGACGCTTGGATGCTACAGATGAAGAAGTTATAGCTGCTGCCAAAGCGGCTCATGCTCATCATTTTATTATGACCCTGCCTGATGGATATAACATGGTTCTTGATGAAGAAAGCAGTAACATTTCCCAAGGGCAGAAACAGTTGCTCACGATTGCTCGGGCTATTCTTGCCGATAATAAGATTTTGATTCTGGATGAGGCTACGAGTTCAGTTGATACACGAACGGAAGTCCTGATCCAAAAAGCGATGGATAATCTTATGCAGGGGAGAACCAGTTTTGTCATTGCCCACCGTCTTTCGACGATTAAAAATGCAGATTTGATTCTCTGCCTTAAAGATGGCGATATTATTGAGCAGGGAACGCATGATGAATTGATGGCAAAAGGCGGCTTCTACGCTAACCTTTACAATAGCCAATTTGAAAAAGCATCATGAGTCTAAAGGAGGTTCAGAGATCATGAAAGCAGATTCTTCGATTGTGTTGTTGTTAATGCAAATCTTTCGCTATCACATTCATTATAATTTTGCAAAGCTTGAGCACATTGATATGCACCCCCGACAGTTTCCTATGTTAAGGATATTATTTGAGTATCCTGGACTGAATCAAAGAGAAATTGCTGAAAAGCTGAATATTAAACCGCCGACGGTTGCCGTAAGTATCAAACGAATGGAAAAAGCCGGTTTAGTCGAAAGAAAACAAGATCAGAACAACCAGAGAATATCCCGGATCTATATTACGGATGCAGGAACCCAAGTGATGAATTTAGGAAGGAAAATTATTGCTGAAGAAGAGGAGATGCTGCTGCAAGATTTTACAGAAGAAGAGAAAGCTCAAGTTCGTCAGTATTTGCAGCGAATGAGAAATAATCTTATGGAATTAAAATCCTCAGCTCTAAAACCCTAAAACCTAAGAGAATCGTAATAATTAAAATGACAAAAGTGTTTTTAGCTGTGGCGGCTGTAGCACAATATAATAGGGAAGTTCTGAAGGTTTTTAGATTTTTGAGTAGAAAAAAGAAAGCAGGAGAAAAATAGATTGAAGAATGTACTAGAGGAATGGAGGCTTAAGCTGGATGACTCCTTTTCAAAAAGAACTTTTTTCTCGTTTGAGTGAAATAACACGAGCCTTCCTTATTGGTGGAGCTGTCCGTGATCAAATTCTTAATTTAAAAGCAAAAGATGTTGATGTTGTAACCGAGCTTGGCTTAGATGAACTGGAACAATTGTTAGAACAATGGGGTTATAGGCCCTTTCGAATTGGTGCTAAATTTCAAACTGTAAGTGTATTTCACGAAGGGGAACGAATCGACTTTGCTGAACTGATCCATGACTTGGAAACGGATGCTTTGCGCAGAGATTTTACGATTAATGCCATTTATTTCGATATTCAGAGCAAGGAATGGGTAGATCCTTTAGGGGGAATAAAAGACTTGCGGGAAAAATGCCTTCGTGCGTGTGGAAGTCCGGTTGATCGGATAAAAGAGGATCCACTGCGCATTATCCGCATGGTTCGTTTTAAGGTAAAGTACCAATTCGATATTGATGAAGAGTTACTGCAAGCTGCGCGCACTTCAATAGGATTACTTGATGATGTCGCGAGCGAAAGAATTACTGAAGAATTAGGACGGATCATGGTCCTTGAGGATGTTGAGGAGGCTGTTCGACTCTTAGATGATATCGGTTATTGGCAAGCTTACTTACCTGAATTCGCACGTCTAAAAGGATTAGTTCAAAATCAATATCATTCTAAAGATGCCTGGGAGCACACTTTACATGTCGTCCGAAATACTCCGCCCAAAATTTTATTGCGCTTTGCGGGACTTTTTCATGATTTGGGAAAATGGGAAACAGCAAGCAGAGAGTGTTATGTTTGGGGAAAGTTAGAAGGATCTGGTCGTGATTATCATCTTGAGAAATTTGAAATTCTGGGTAAAAACCTTCAGCGGTGGCGAGGACAATATGTAGAGGTTCATGGTGCTCGCCTCGATCATTATCCGGAAAAAATTCAAGTCAAACATATTCGCCAATCGAGCATGAGGAAAAATAGCTTTGAGTGGGTAGTTGACGGAAAACGGCACTTTCTCGGACATGAAAAAGAGAGCGCCAGACTAGTACAACGAATCCTGCCGCGTTTTCGTTTCCCAATGATTCTTGGAGCGGGTCCTTCGGGAGAGAAGGAACTGCTATGGTTAATCGAAAATCATATGAGTGTTACACTTGCCTTCATGTCCGAGCTAAGAGGTGAAAGCAATGTAAACCAGCTTCACCATAAAATTCGGCGTTTCGCTTGGGAAAAAGGGTGGGACGGTCGAGAATATCAGAAAGAAAGACTCCTTAATTTATTAGAATTATGGCGCGCCGACTTTTTCGGGGGAAAACAGCGTACGCTTCAGGATGAACTTATCTTTGAAAAACTTCAAAAAGATATTATAACTGCGGCACAATTCTTAGAAAAGCGGAAGCAGGAATTAAACTGGGAAGTTTTTGAAAATTTTCTTCGGGAGAAGAACGTAAAAGGGAAAGACATTGGTGAATTCAAAGAAATTATTCTTGAAACAGTGATGCTCAATGAAAAGAATCAACCCGAAAATTTAGCCTTGCTCGAAAAAGAGTATCAAAAGTTTAGACGTAGATGATAACTTAGAACATGCGGCTGCTAAAACGGTTGCATAAAATTTCTCTTCGGGGGAGGAGCTTCTTGAATTAAGGACTAAAGGAACTTTTGCTCCGGTTACAATTCCACCCATTTTAGCACCGGCATTATAAATGAGACTTTTCGAAAGAATGTTGCCGGCAGCGATATTAGGAAGAAGCAGAACATCATAATCACCACTGTGTTTTCCGGGGAATCCCTTTAGTTTTGCCGATTCAGGCGAAACAACGATGTCGTATGAGACAGGACCTTCGACGGAGCAGTCGGATATTTCTCCTTTTCTATTCAGTTCTTGAAGCTCAAAGGCATCAATAGTGTCAGGCATTGATTTATTGGCTTTATCTGCAGCTGTGACTGCTGCTACCTTAGGAGATTCATAACCAAGCCTCTTGAAAAGGTCGACAGCATTAAGAAGAATTTGTTTCTTGGCCTTAAAGTCAGGCGCAACAACGATTCCTCCATCAGTAATTCCTATAAGTTTGTGATACCCTGGAACTTCTAAAAAGGCAACATGACTCATTGATCTTCCCGTACGCAGTCCTGTTTCTTTGTCTAAAATTCCGTGAAGCAACTCTGAAGTATCTATGAACCCTTTAACAATCAAAGATGCACGACCATTGTTAACGAGTGAATTGGCAATATAAGGCGTGCGAAGAATATTGCATTCATTGATAATTTCAAAAGAATTCGGATTTTCACCAAGAGAGTTTAAAATTTGCTCTATCTTTTTACCCTCACCGATAAAAATGGGAATTGCGATTTTTTCCTTATAAGCCTGTAAAGCAGCCTCGATCGTATGGGGATCCGCAGCAGATACTATAGCAGCTGTCAGGGGGGTGCCGTTTTGTATTTGTGTAATGAGTTGGCTGAAACTTTTAATTTCCATTTTATTTCCCCTTTCCGTTTTTTGAAACCGGATATAGAAATTATATAAAATACATCATTTCAAAACAATAAATCATATTTAATTTAAATGTCTTTAAAAACCTCATATTTCAAGATTGACTTAAAGTGATATTAAATGGATAATTGTTTCAAGAGATGGAGGTGTAAATTATGGAGAAACAATGGCGCTGCACGGTTTGCGGCTACATACACACAGGAGAAAATCCCCCGGAGGTATGTCCCGTATGCGGTGTTGACGCAGCTTTATTTGAGCAGGTTATTAATTCAAGCGCACAAACTCAAAATCAGCCGCATAGAGGAGTAAAAACAGCAGAAAAACCCCAAATCATGGGTTTGAATATTTCTAACTTAAACGACTTGTCCCCTGAAGAACAAATCAAACAAGCTCTTTATCGAATTTCCTATGGACTTTATGTTATTACGGCTCAATTTAATGGGAAAGATAATGGACAGTGTGCAAACACCTGTTTTCAAATTACCTCGGATCCAGCTCAAATTGCTATTGGCATTAATAAGAGAAACTATACGCATGAACTGATTTCTCAAAGCGGTCATTTTGGTGTTTCAATTCTTGACCAACTCGGTCATGAGTTTGCTCGAAAATTTGGCTATCGTTCGGGTCGTGAAGTAAACAAATTTGAAGGGGTCTATACACATCGCGGGCAGACTGGAGTTTTGCTTCTGGATGACGTTAATTCGACGCTTGAAGCAAAGGTTGTTGGGCAGCTTGATGCGGCGGGGACACATACCTTGTTTCTCGGTGAGGTAGTTCATGCAGAACTTCTAAATGAAGTTGAACCGATGACCTATGCCTATTTCCGGGCGACAAAGTAATATTTCTCATGGAAGAAGGAAAAAGGTCATAGAATTACAGGAACAACTTTCATGGAAAACAAAGATCCGTGAATATGCTGAAAGCTTAGGTTTCGTAAAAATCAGATTTACGGAAGCCAGGTCACTTACGGATTTAGCTGATTATTTAGAGAAATGTGAAGGAGCGGGTTACTCCACTCCTTTTGTGGAAACCAGCATTGCCCTTCGTACGAATCCTAAGGCTGTCTGGCAACAGTGCCAAACGGTAGGGGTTTTGGCTTATTCATTACCTTTGACCTCTAAGCCTAAAAAGGGAGAAGGAGTTATTGCGCGCTCCGCAGTAGGGGAGGATTACCACCGTGTAGTGCAGTCGCGAATGGAAGAGCTTGCTCAAAAGATAGTCAAAGGAGGATGGTCTTCCGAGCCGCCCCGCTTTCAAGTGGATACGGGTTCGTTAAATGAACGCGGCTTTGCAATTCGCTCCGGTTTAGGATGGGCAGGACGAAATCAACAGCTTATCATTCCCGGGGTAGGCTCTTTCGCCGCCCTTGCCCTAATACTTTTTGATCAAGAACTTCCAACGGACAAGCCTCTTGTAAATCGATGCGGTACGTGTCAGAAGTGTATACAGGCTTGTCCGGCCCAGCTTTTAGGTGAAAAACCTTTTGCTGCAGACCAGTGTTTGTCTTACCTTACGCAAAGTAAAGAGAGTTTGACAGAGAAGCAAGGGAAAAGTATAGGTCATAGGCTTTTTGGTTGTGATTCCTGTCAGGAAGCTTGCCCGCATAATCAAATGCATTTGAGGCAAGAGGAAGAGTTAGAAGCGAAGTCAGACGAGAGGAGCGTTTATCAAGACAGAAATGGCTTAGAATCAGGGAGAATTTGTCGAGGCGTTGATTTAATGGAAATGTTAACCTTAACAAAACCCCGATTTAATGAACGTTTTCGTAATACCGCTGCAGGCTGGCGCGGAAAAGGAATTTTACAGAGAAATGCCTATCAGGTAATGGAAAATCTTCAAGATGAACGCAGAATTTCCTGGTTAAAAGAGAACAAAGATAATGAGACCTTGCCCCTTGTTCTTCGAAAGGAATTAATGAAGTTTTATGAAGACAGATAGCTTTTTGAAGTACAAAAGCTTAAGCGAACGGGATAATTTTGAAAGAAGCATTTTTTCAAACAATATTCACAGAGGGAGAATACTTGCAACCATATTGATTGGATTTGGGCTTATACTTACGGTAACTGATTTAAGCGCTTTAGTTACTAGAATAGATAACCGATTTCAATATAAGAACTATCTAATCATGTATTTAGGTATGATTTTTATCAATATTATCTTTTTAATGGCTACTCGGAAGCTTAAGAATCTTAAAAATATATCCATTAGAAGACTTAGGAAATTGGAGATAGGACTAATAATATATATAACATTTCTTATGTCATGGGGCAGTATCATTTCCTTGATGGATCAAAAACTATATGGACAATTGATGGTTTTCATGATAAATATGATAACTTGTTCAGTGCTATATCTTTTAGATAATCGAAAAATACTCATTCCATATATTGTTTCTGTTTTGATTTTAATTATTGGACTGCCATTTTTTCAGAATTCACAGGATATCCTCATTGGGCATTACATCAACCTTGTTGTATTTATTCTTATCTCCTGGCTTGCTTCGAGAATTGTATATTTAAACTTTTATAATGATTTTAAAAGCAAAACTTTATTAGAAGGGTCAAAAAATCTCCTGAAGAAAGAAATTGAACAAAATATCATTATCAATAATAAACTTACAGCGGCTAATCTTCAGCTAAAGAAATTAGCACTTGTTGATGAGCTGACAGGTTTACCCAACAGAAGAAGTTTTAGAAAATATATTGAGAGTGCATTTGAAAATATTTTTACGGAGAGTTCCATATTATCTTTTATGATGGTAGATATTGATTACTTTAAACAGTTTAATGATACCTACGGTCATAACGAAGGAGATAAAATTATAAAAGCTGTCGCCGATCAACTTAAATCGATAGTAGGTCAAACTATGGATTTTGCAGCTCGGTGGGGTGGAGAAGAATTTATTTACTTAGCTTTTGATATGGATGCGGAGAATATTAAAAAAGCCGCGGAATCACTTCGACGTAAAATATACGAACTTAAAATACCTCATGAATCTTCTAGAATTCACAACTATATTTCAGTGAGTATTGGCGTAAGCACGATAAAGGTAAAACGAGAAAGCGATGTTAGTCGAGGGATAGAACTCGCGGATAAGGCATTATATTTTGCTAAAGAAAGCGGACGTAATTGCGTAAGAATGTTAAACAATGAAAGGTGAAGGTTAGCAGATTGGATAGGATAGAACAGAACGTAAATTCGGATGTACTTGATAAGTTGACAAAAGTTTGTATTTGTAAAGGAATAACAAGAGCTGCAATAAAAACTGCGATAAAAAATGGAGCACAAACCGTAAAAGAAGTTCAAAAGGTTACAGGCGCAGGCGGAGGTGCTTGCAAAGGCAAACGGTGCACAGAGAAAATTCAAAAACTTTTAAGCGAATTTAAAATTGGTTAATTTTTATCTAAAAAGTCCCCCTTTCTTAAAAGAAGGCGGACTTTTTTGTTTGCTCAAATATTGACACTACGAAATTACGATGCTATTATAACCATAAGTTAAATCCGATAAAACATATCGAAAAAGTATGAATTTATATTCGATCTGTGAAAAGAGGTACATATGATACGGCTTCAAAATATTTCAAAATCATTTACAACAGAAGAATCGGTTATTCATGCAGTAAAGGGTGTAAATCTTGAGATCAATAAAGGAGAAGTTTTTGGAATAATTGGGTTTAGCGGTGCTGGTAAGTCAACACTTGTACGTTGCATAAATTTACTTGAGCGACCAACTGAGGGTTCTGTAACGATTGATGGAATGGAGATTACAACACTTTCTGAAAAAGAATTACGAACAGTTCGTAAGAAAATCGGGATGATTTTTCAACATTTTAATTTAATGAAATCACGTACAGTGTATCAAAACGTCGCTTATCCGTTAAAAGGGAGGGGATTAACCAAAACACAAATTCAAAATAAGGTGAAGTCTTTGTTGAAGTTGGTTAATCTATCCGATAAAGAAACCGCCTATCCTTCTCAGCTTAGCGGCGGTCAAAAACAGAGGGTAGCTATAGCAAGAGCTTTAGCCAATGAACCAAAGGTGTTGCTCTGTGACGAAGCAACCAGTGCACTTGATCCACAAACCACACTTTCGATTCTAAAGCTCTTAAAAGAGCTGAACGAAAAGCTGGGTCTAACTATTGTCATTATTACGCATGAAATGTCTGTGATAAAAGAAGTTTGCAACCGTGTTGCTGTCATGGATAAGGGTTCAGTCATAGAACAGGGCGATGTGTTTAGCGTATTCAGCTCTCCTAAAGAAGCAGTTACACAAGAATTTATTGATACGACTTCAACACTCTCTAAAATCTATGACCTCATCAAGGCAAACTCAGTCATCGTTAAATTAAAACCCGGAGAAAAAATAATAAAGCTTAAATACTTGGAAAAAAGCACGTCAGAACCCTTAGTTTCATTTATATCAAGGCAGTTTAATATTGATCTCAACATTATTTTTGGAAATATCGAAATTATTCAGGAAGCGCCTTTAGGTGGCTTGGTCGCGCTTGTAAGCGGAAAAGAAGATGATATAAAAGCAGCAATCCAGTATTTGCTGAACAAAAACGTTGAGGTGGAAGTGATTAACGATGGAATTTATCAGTAAATTATTTCCCAATGTAGTACATAAGGTACCAGAACTATTTGAGTCCTTTCAGCAAACCCTGTTTATGATGGGGGTATCTGGAACAATATCCTTTAGTATCGGTATGATTTTTGGAATTACGCTGATTGTCACGAAAAAGGGTGGAATTCTGGAAAATGCCGTTATTTACAATATACTCGACAAAATCATTAATTTGTTTCGTTCGATTCCCTTCGTTATTTTGCTAGCTGCCTTGATCCCTGTCACCCGGTTTGTTGTAGGAACGGCGATCGGAACAAAGGGAGCAATACTTCCTTTGGTTTTTGGAACAGTACCCTTTTTTTCACGACAGGTCGAGAGCGCCTTGGCTGAATTAGATTCAGGTTTAATTGAAGCAGCGCAGAGCATGGGAAACAACCCTGTTGAAATTATATTTCGCGTTTACCTAAAGGAAAGCATTCCTAGCATTGTCAGAGCGGTTACCATAACTTCCGTGAGCTTAGTTGGCTTGACAGCAATGGCAGGTGCGGTTGGCGGCGGGGGTTTAGGAGACTTCGCTATCCGTTATGGTCATCAGCGCAATCAAGTCGATGTTACTTTTGCGACCGTGATAATATTGCTAATCGTTGTAAATCTGATACAGGGATTAGGAAATTATATTATAAAAAAAGCATCACATTAAAATTAAGGGGGACAAAAAATGAAAAAGCTAAAATTCGTCGCATTAACCTTGGCCTTGGTAGTTGGTATTACGAGTATTGTCGGCTGCTCTAGTTCAAAAACTGGGAGCACGGCTGCAAATTCTTCATCTACATCGACCAAAACAGTTAAAATTGGGGTAGTTGGAGAAAACAATGAAACCTGGAATCCTGTAATTCAGAGCCTTGCGGCAGAAGGAGTTAAGATTGAGCTTGTAAAATTTGCAGACTATACGCTGCCTAATCAAGCTTTGCAAGATGGTGAAATTGACTTAAACGCTTTCCAGCACTACGCCTTTCTTAAAAAAGCCATACAAGACAAAAATTATCAGCTGACCGCGATCGGTGAAACGATCATTGCTCCTCTTGGTCTTTATTCTAAAAAGATAAAGAATGTGAATGAATTGAAAAATGGAGATCAGATCGCTATCCCAAATGATCCCTCAAACGGTGGACGTGCACTTAAATTACTTGAATCAGCAGGTTTGATCAAAATAAAGCCAGAAGTAGGCTATTTGCCGACAGTTAAAGATATTACTGAAAACAAGCTCAATTTAAAGTTTCATGAGGTTGAAGCAGCTCAGACAGCAGGTTTACTGCCTGACGTTGCGGCAGCGGTTATTAACGGTGGGCATGCGATTGATGCCCATCTAAATCCGCAGTCAGATGCTATTTTCCTTGAGTCAGTCAATAGCGGCAGCGATAATCCGTATATCAATGTCATTGTTGCTAGAACGGTAGATAAGGATAACGAAATATATAAAAAAATCGTTAAGGCTTATCGGACCCCAGCCGTTGCAGATGTCATTAAAACGACCTACAAGGGTGCCTATTTACCCACATGGAAATAAGATACTTCAAACAATTAGTATAGATTCTATAAAATAACGCAGGTAGTATATGATAAATGTGCTGCCTGCTTCTTTCAGAACATGAGGTGAGAAAAGTGGACATCAGGGATTATGTTGCCAAAGAAAAAGATTATATCGTTTCACTCAGGCGTTACTTTCATCAAAACCCCGAGGCGAGTTTGAAAGAATACAATACAGCTCTGAAAATTGAACAGGAGCTTGATAAAATCGGTGTATCCCATAAGAGAGTAGGAGAAACAGGAGTATTTGCGTCCATAAAAGGGAAGAAGGAGTCCGATAAAAAACTCGTTTTACGTGCGGATATAGATGCCCTGCCTATTAAAGACGAAAAAGATGAAAGTTATCATTCGACCCACGAAGGTTTCATGCATGCCTGCGGTCATGATGCACACACGGCAAGTTTGTTAGGAGCAGTGAAAGTACTCAAAGAGAAAGAGGACGAATTCGCCGGCGAAATTAATTTCTTCTTTCAACAGGCGGAAGAGATCGGCCAAGGAGCAAGAGTTTTTATAAAAGAAGGCTATCTTAAAGGCGTTAGCCGTGTATTTGGAATTCATGTTTCATCCGATTTAGATTATGGCACTGTTTCTGTAAGAAGTGGGGCAACCAATGCCTCCTGCGACTATTTTAAAATCGAGGTAAGCGGGCAAAGTGCCCATGTATCTACACCACAAAATGGCACAGATGCTCTTTATATCGCAAGCCAAATTGTTGTTAATCTGCAGGCGATTGTTGCAAGGCAGACTAATCCTGTTGATACTGTAGTAGTTGGTATCGGTACGCTTCATTCAGGAACAGCTTACAATGTCATATCGGGTAAGTCTGTAATTGAAGGTACAACCCGGTCATTCAGTCATGAGACCAGGCATAAAGTTAACAGCAGTGTTGTTGATATTGCTAAACAAATAGGAGAAGCATATGGGGCTAGAGTAGATGTTACCTTTAAAGACTACGCTTCTCCCTTAGTGAATGATGATAAAGTTTGTAATGAAGTAAAAGAAATTGCACGAAATATTTTAGGTGATCATGGCGTAATAACAAAAGAAAAATCTCTCGGAGCAGATGATTTTGCCGAGTATTTGCTGAAAGTTCCAGGTATGTATGCTTTTGTTGGAACAAGAAATGTGAATAGACCCAACACTGCATTACCCCATCATTGCGGGTTGTTTGATATTGATGAGGATGCTTTGCTTGTTGCCACAAATTTATATGTTGATTATGCTTTAAGCCACTTAATAGTTAACAATTAAATAGGTAGATATTTTCTTAAAATAAAAAGAGCCTGTTTTTCTTAAAAAGCAAGCTCTTTGTTTTTTTTTAATTTATCCTTTTTTGTACAAAATGTTCTATTCGTTTCAAGGCTTCTTGCAGTTTTTCTGTTGAATAAGCATAGGAGCAGCGAATATGGCCTTCACCCGACGGGCCAAAAGCCGTTCCAGGAACAACTGCAACCTTTTCTTCATGAAGAAGCTGTTCTGCGAACTCTTCTGAACTCAGGCCGGTAGCTTCAATACTCGGAAAGACATAAAATGCCCCCAGAGGTTCGAAACAGGAAAGCCCCATTTTGCGAAAACCATTCACCATGATCCGACGACGCCGATTGTAGGTCGTCACCATTTCAGCCTTAGCTTTTCCTGCAGAACGCAAGGCTTCCAATGCAGCAAATTGAGCCGTAATTGAGGCGCAAAGCATCGTATATTGATGAATTCGAGTCATGGCTTGAATAATATCATGATGTCCTGCAGCATATCCAATGCGCCAACCGGTCATTGCATAAGCTTTTGAGAAACCACTAATATGTAGCGTCCGGTCTCTCATGCCAGGCAGACTTGCAAAAGGAGTGTGCTTGCCTTCATAGGTTAGGTCAGAATAGATTTCGTCAGAGATAACAATAAGATCATGTTCTTCAACGAACCGAGCGATGGGCAAATAATCTTCACGTGTCATTATCGCACCGGTTGGATTATTGGGATACGATAAAATCAATAATTTTGAATTCGGGGTATAGGCCTTTTCAAGGTCGGGTAATCTTAAGCGGAATCCTTCTTCTGCGTGTGTCGGAATATACTTAACTTCTGCACCGGCTAACTGGGCACAGGGTGCATATGAAACATAAGCCGGATCAGGGATTAAGGCAACATCACCCGGTCCGAGCAGGGCACGCATTGCGAGGTCAACCGCTTCGCTCGCTCCGACAGTGATGAGAATCTCACTCTGTGGATCGTACTCAAAGCCCATCTCTTTAGCCATAAAATAGGAGAGCTCTTGACGCAATTCGATAAGACCCGAATTACTCGTATACATCGTTTGTCCTTGCTCGAGAGAAAAAATACCGCTTTCTCGAACGGTCCATGGAGTGACGAAGTCAGGTTCCCCTACACCGAGTGATATGACATTTTTCATCGTAGAGACTAAATCAAAGAATTTACGGATTCCTGAAGGGGGAAGATCTCTGGCTATGGGCGAAAGATAGTGCTTCATGGGGTAACCACGAGCCGTGCAAGGGCTTCTTCCTCTCCCATTAGTTCAACACCGTCTTGTTTATAATGGCGTAAAACAAAATGAGTCGCTGTGCTTTGAATGTGCTCAAGGGGAGCAAGCTTTTCCGCTACGAACAGGGCAACCTCCTGCATAGTTTTTCCCTCGATCATTAGAGTAAGATCAAATCCTCCGGACATAAGATATACGGCCTTAATTTCCGGGTATTTTTGCAAGCGTTTGGCAATTTTATCAAAACCAAACCCGCGTTGGGGAATTACTTTTACCTCAATGAGAGCAGATACATATTGCTCACCGGTACGTTCCCAATTAACTAGGGGGCGGTACACAATAACCCGGTCTTCAACCCACTGCTTGATTCTTTTTTCGATATACTCTTGAGATAACCCCGTTTGAACGGCCAATTCTTGCGGGGTAAGACGGCTATCCTCTGATATGAGACTAAGTAGATTATGATCTTCTGGCGAAAACATAAGGAGCTCCTCCCTTCAGCGAAGACTGAAAAATTAAAAAAATATTTTAGTACTATAATAGCACGGAGACTATTGTACTACAAGGTAAGATATAATCGCAGTATAAACTTTATCTTATCTTTATCTTTTATTATTTGGGCATCTTCATTGATTTAGGGTATAATAGAATAATAGGTAAAGAACAGTCGAAATAAGGTGGAGGTTGGAAATGCCAATCTATGAGTTTAAGTGCCCAAGTTGCGGGAAAATCTCTGCAAAACTATCTAAAATGGGTGAAACAGGTGAGAAACTGGTCTGCCCGGATTGTCAAGCTGTTGGGTTAGTACGGCAGATTTCTGGATTTGCCAGCCCGGGTTTAGCGGGTAAGGGAAGTTCGGGAGGTTGTCCGACACATTGCGGCGGCAATTGTTCGGGTTGCCGCTAATTCTTTTGCAAGAAAAGAAGAGGAGTAAAGAAAGGACTGCAGCAGAATTCATGTTGAATATTGTCATGGTTGAACCAGAGATTCCGCCGAACACAGGTAATGTTGCGCGCCTTTGTGCCGCTACAGGTGCCAGGCTTCATTTAGTTAAACCGCTTGGCTTTGAAATTACAGATAAGTACTTAAAACGGGCAGGATTGGATTACTGGGATTTACTTGATCTCCATATTTATGATAATTTTGCTGATTTTGAAGGAAAAAACCCAACAGGAAAACGCTATTTAGCGACGACAAAGGGGTCGCACGCTCATACCGAACTTCAATTTGAACAGGATTGTTATTTTTTATTCGGTAAAGAAACGAAGGGACTCGCTCCTGAGATTTTAGCTAAATATCCAGATACCCAGATTCGGCTGCCGATGATCTCTGACGCACGTTGTTTAAATCTGTCAAACTCCGTAGCAGTCGTCGCATATGAAGCTTTGCGCCAGTGGGGCTATCCCGGACTTGTTTAATGCTAACGGGAAACATGCTGGCTCAGGTTACAAGCTTAGATACGTAATATGGAGGCTTTATTCATGAGTTTTGTTTGGACGTTTATCATTGCTCTTTTGGTCGCTACGATTGCGACCCCAATATCCATGATTCTAGGTCATCGTTGGGGTGCTATAGCGATTCCGGGAGGACGGCATGTTCATAAAAGGCCTATTCCACGAATTGGAGGGTTGGCCATCTATTTCGGATTTTGGGTGGCTGTCATATTTACACAAAAATGGAATTCGAGTATTTTAGGATTATTTATAGGAAGTACGATCATTGTATTAGTGGGGCTATGGGATGATATTAAAGATATGCGGCCATTGACGAAGCTTTTTTGGCAAATTTTCGCGGCTTCACTTTTTGTTGTGTTTGGCGCCTCAATGGATCAGATCTCTTTGCCTCATTTTGGGGAGGTTCATCTTGGGTGGTTTGGAATCGTGTTTGCCGTGTTCTGGATTATTGGCTTGGTCAATACGGTCAATATCTCTGATGGACTTGATGGACTTGCGGCAGGGATCTGCTTTATGGCAGCTATTCTTTTGTTCTGGTCGGCCCTTCGAATTAATCAATTTCCTGCAGCGCATTTAACGATAGCTCTAGCCGGTGCCTGTTTAGCTTTTCTGTTCTTTAATTTTCACCCGGCAAAGGTTTTTATGGGTGACACAGGCAGTATGTTTTTAGGTTATATTATTGGCGGAATTTCGATCATGGGCTTGTTAAAAACGGCGACGATCTTAGGCTTGGTTTTCCCTCTTATTGTGTTAGGAATGCCTCTTACCGATCTTACCTTTGCAATTATTCGACGCAAACTTAAAGGCCATTCGATTGCCAGCGCCGATCGGGGACACCTTCATCATCGTTTGCTGGATGCCGGACTGAGTCAGCGACAGGCGGTACTGCTTCTTTATGCGATGAGTGCTTGCTTTGGCTTTGCCGCGGTTTTAGGAGCTATTGGTTCATGGATTTGGGCAGCAGTGTTGCTGATTGCTGATTTTGCATTATTGGTAACCATAATGATGCGGCGGACATCCTTGCTGACGGCAATGAGCCGCAAACATAGTAAATAAACTAAGGAACTTTCTCCCCGTTCTTGTGCATAAAATGCTTTGAAAGGGGGGAAATCTATGGCAATCGATCTCTTCGCGTTTTACAATGGATTAACAGAACAAGAAAGAGGTTATTCATATTTCCAGCGTTATGGGCATCTTTTAGATGAAATCGCATTTTTCCAGGTCCCGATTCAGTCCAATGGGGAGTTAGACGGACGTCCCAGCCGTAAGCTTATCAATGAAGCCCATCGTAAGGGTGTAAAAGCCTATATTACGATTACAAACTTAACCTCAGCGGGTCAATTTTCTACATCACTGATGACCCAGCTTGTACGAAATCCGGTTTTTGCTTCACGGGTCCTTCAAAATATACGGAACTTACTCAGCACCTATCGTTTAGATGGTGTCAATTTTGATCTTGAAAAGGCAGCAGCTCAGGATCGTAACCTTTATTCACAACTTATTTATAATTGGACAGTACAACTCAGGCAGGATAATTATCGGGTAACGCTGGATGCACCTGCAAAAACAGCAGATGATCCTACAGATGTTTGGAAGGGTGCCTTTGATTACCGGGTACTCGGACAGATTGTTGATGAAATTGTTTTAATGACCTATGAAGAACATTGGCCGGGAAGTCCACCCGGATCAGTTGCTTCCCTTCCTTGGGTCAATCAAGTCTTAGATTATGCGCTCGCGAATATTCCAGCCCAGAAAATAATTATGGGTGTTCCTCTCTACGGTTATGATTGGGTTCAGGGAAATGGGGCTAAGGTAATCAGTTATCGACGTGCTACGGAATTGGCGAGGAGAATGGGAGCTCCTTTACAATGGGATGCTCAGCAGCATAGTACGTTTTTCCGTTACACGAGTGAAGGAAAACAGCATACGGTCTATTTTGAAGATGTGCGCAGCCTCAAGGAAAAACTCGATTTAGCCATACGCCGAGGAATTAAGGGAGTGGCTCTTTGGGAAATGAACTTAAGTTATCCAGAATTATGGACTACGCTGCAAACGTATAAACAAGGCTAGTATAAAAAATAATAGAGAATAAACTCAGGCGTAACCCAATAAGATGCAAATGATTATTTTAAATGCTTCAGATGGAGTTCCTGCTAATTTAGAATAAAACTCCGTCGGAAGTTGTTTTCTTTTTATATTAGATCCCTTTATGATTGATCAACTGGGAATACATATTGTGTGGGAGGGAAGAAATGATGGACATTCGTTTTCATGGACACTCATGTTTTGAAATTCAAGGAAATGAAGGACGAATCATAATCGATCCGTTTTTGACAGGCAATCCCACAGCTGACATTCGTCCTGATGAAATTGATCATCTAAATGGAATTTTGGTATCACATGGTCATTCTGATCATCTAGGCGATGCAATCGAGCTTTCGAAAAGGACAGGAGCTCCGATTATTGGAGTTTATGAATTGACCAAGCTTTGTGAAAGAGCGGGTGCGAAAGCCCATGCAATGCATATTGGTGGGAAATTTGCCTTTAACTTTGGTCTTGTACGGCTCACTCAAGCTCTGCACGGATCTGTCTTTGAGCCTAATGGGAATAAAAATAATTTTGAATATGCAGGACCTGCCTGCGGTTTTCTACTTCAGATTGATGGAAAATGGCTTTATCATTCAGGAGATACAGGCCTCTTCGGTGATATGGAATTGATTGGACGAAGACATCCGCTGGAAGTCGCGATGCTTCCTATCGGTGATAATTTTGTCATGGGACAGGAAGAGGCGATCTATGCAACGAACCTCTTACGTCCCAAACTCGTAATTCCGATGCATTATAATACTTTTTCCATCATTAAACAGGATGTTTCAGAATTCAAAGCTTCGCTTGAACGTAAATCGGGAAGCCAAGGAGTTATTCTAAAGCCTGGAGAGTCGTTAACCCTTGAATAGAATTTGGATATGTTAAGGGAGTGTCGCTTGCTTTAATAAGCATCTGCGACACTCCCTTTGTCATGGAAGAAAAGTTTGTGTTCCGGAGAATGGCGGCATTTTTTCTTTCCCGTTTTTGATAATTGCAGCAACCTTATTTGCGTCACTTTGCCTTAGCTTAAAATTGCTCGTAAATTATCCACATATCTAACGATGTGGGTTGGGTTTTCGTTTTCAAGCTCCTGCCGCGAACCATATCCGTAGAGTACACCAATGGAGTCAATACCTATTTCATTGGCTCCAATAATATCATACTTTCTGTCCCCAATCATTACTGCCTTGGGGTGGGGGGAAAAACAGCTTGCATTTAGGACATAATCAATGACTTCACTTTTTCGGGTTCGGGTTCCGTCCAAATTGCTGCCCCCGGTAAAATGAAAGTACGAAGCTAAATTAAAATGATCTAGAATGCGTTGAGCGAAGGCCGTAGGTTTAGAAGTCGCCAGGACTAATGTTTTATCTAAAGAGGATAAATCCTTTAACAGTTCAGGAATAGCGGGGTAAACTTTATTTTCAAATATCCCTTTCGATGAAAAATATTCTCGGTACTTTTCAATAGCATGTAAGGCAACATTTTCTCTAAGTCCATAATATTCCATAAAGGAGTCCTTTAGAGGAGGTCCAATAAATTTCAAGAGCTGATCGGAATTGCTTTCACGGATACCTAAACTATTTAAGGCATAAAGAATTGAATTAAGAATGCCTTCTTTGGGATCAGTCAACGTACCGTCGAGATCAAAAAGGATAATATCATAATTTACAGCCATTTCTGCGGAAGTCACTCCTTCTTTTTATAAAACAATGTCATTAGAAATTTCGACTATTATTTTATTCTTAAGTCCTAGGAAAAATCAACTTAAATTATCTGATCGTTTAGACTATATAACTTCTTAACTTTGATTAGGAAGTATTTTTTTTGAGTATTTGGTAAAAATGGAACTAAAGGAGTTGAAGGAAAATGACACAAAAAATATGTACTTCAAACTGTATATTTCATGTTGATGGGCGTTGTCGGCTGGAGCATCGGCATGGTGAAAGAACTCCTATTTGTCCTCATTATGTTGGACATGTCATGAGCAGAGGCGGGATACAATGATGAAGGGTGATCAAATGTCTATGGAGCAATTAAACACGGCGGAAAAAGAGGCCGATAAAAAAAAGAAACCAAAGGCAAGAAGGACCGATCCAATGCAAGCTTTGAAAATGGAGATTGCAGCAGAACTTGGCTTGCTTGAACAGGTCCGAGTTAAGGGGTGGCATTCTCTAAGTTCGAAAGAAGCAGGGAAAATCGGGGGAATTATGAATCAGCGCAAGAAAAAAGGAGAGCCATAAAGCTAAATATATTTATGAACAATGGCTTAGGTGTGCTATAATAGTTTCGTAATGTCCTAAAAGAGTGGGGAGCGTTATCAAATTGAGCCAAACAAAACATCAACAGATATTAAGTTTTATTGAAGGACTTGATGTAGGGAGTAAGGTTTCTGTCCGCTTTATCGCGAGAGAGTTAGATGTGAGCGAAGGAACTGCATACCGAGCAATTAAAGAGGCTGAAAATAAAGGCTTTGTTCGTTCGATTCCAAAGGTTGGGACCATTCGCATTGAGGGAGTTAAAGAACGTCAAATCGAAGATTTAACCTTGCGTGAAGTTTGCCAGATCGTTGAAGGAATAGTGCTTTGTGGTTATGAAGACCTTGATCGGACCCCCAATAAATTTATCATTGCTGCCATGGAACGTGAGGCAATGGAGCGTTATCTTGAAGAGGAAACACTCTGTATTGTCGGTAATCGCCATGATGCTCAGCTATTTGCATTGCAGCATGGTGCGCCGCTGCTTATTACAGGCGGACTTGATCCTGAAGAGGATGTCTTAAAATTAGCACGTCAAAAACATCTAACGATTATTCAGTCACCGTATGATACCTTTGCAGTAACTACAATGATCAATCGTGCATTGTATGACCGGTTAATTGAAAAAGAACTAATTTTGGTTGAAGACATTATGGTCAAGGATGTGCAGTATTTAACGACAAAGGCAACGGTTGGGGATTGGTATGAACTTTCTCAAAGATCAAGTCATAGCCGTTTTCCCGTAGTCGATGAAGATATGATTGTTGTAGGGATGATTACGGCAGTCGATGTTGCAGGCGTAGAAATGAAGACTTCTGTTGTGGATGTTATGAATTCGAAACCTTTTGTTGTGGGACGAGATGATTCAGTAACTCATATTTCCAGAATCATGGTCTGGGAAGGCTGGGAAATTGCCGCAGTAGTTGACCAAGGAAAACTTATAGGAATCATCAGTCTTCAAGATGTGATTGAGGCTTATCAGCAAGTTCAAAAACAGCCTCAGTTTGGAGAAACTGTAGATAACTTGATTTTGAGCGGTTTTCGTTACGTTGAAGATCCTGAAAACCTAACTATTGAGGGTGAAATTACTCAATTCATGATCAATGAATTTGGTTCCGCGAGCTGCGGGGTCTTAGTTACAGTAATGAATATGGCAGGATATATCGCTCTTCGTAAACAGCATCGCTTGGATGCAATCACGGAAAACTTTACATTGTACCAACTTCAGCCGCTTATCGTAGGAACTGAGATACGAGTAACGGCAAAACTTCTTTTAGTCGCTAAGAAACATTGTAATATTGAAATCAACGTTTATGAGAAGAATACTCATGATTTAGTTGCAAAAGGTCTGATGACGGCACGCGTTGGCGACAAAAAATTAGCATAATCCATTAAATTTATAAAAGGCCTTGATTGCAAATCAGGGCCTTTTTTGCATAGTGTTATTTAATTATGCCAGAGGAGGCTGCTCAGGTGGATCGTTCGGAGGTAGTGGCGTTTCGGGTTGAACGGTTGCACTACTGATAATGTTTTTTTTCTTTTTCTTTATTACGAAGAAGAAAATAATCACAGCGAAGATCATGACTACTAAGACAAAACCGATAATAAATGGTAAATAATCGTTCAAGTCTAGTCGATTTTTTCCCTCAGATATTGCCTTTTGAGATTTTGAAAGGTAATCCGTTATAGCATAATGTTTCGGAGAAAGACGTTGGACTTCCTCAAATTTAGGGATTGCTTTTTTATAATGCTCCTGCCAGTAAAGTTGAAGGCCCTCCTGCCAACGTTGGGTCACTATTCCAGGTGTATTAATTGCGGCACCGGCTTGGCGGGCAAATTCTAAAAGTGTAGTGGAGGGAATTGCCCAGCCAATACCATCGCTTGAGGTTGCAGTAGCAATGCCAATGACCTTACCGTCTTTTGAGAAGATAGGACCGCCGCTGTTTCCTGGATTGATATTGGCATCGAGTTGTAAAATGGGTCCATTTTCGGAGGACTTTCGGGCAGCAATTGCTCCATTTGTATATGTCGAAACAAGGGCAGAATTATTATCTAAAAAACCGCTTAAATCGGCTTTGCCTGGATAACCCGCAATCACTAATTTATCGGAGGTCTGAGCTTTATCAGATTCATCAATATTGACAATCGGCAGGTTAGTCGCATCAATCTTTACTACAGCAATATCTTTCCCTTCACCAATCGGTGCTCCATAACTTTTTATATCAAAGTTAAAATTATCTCCGCCTGGCAAAATAACTTTGTTCGTCTTTTTTATGTCTCCGCGTTTAGAGGTTGAACGCGCATATTCTAAATCGCTTTTTGCATATTGGTCGTTTTCTTTCGCTTTAAGTTTAGCATAATATCAGCAAGAAAACCTTATCTAGTCGGTCTTCGGCAGCTTTGTCATCGAGCTTTGCAGTTTCAACCACGCGGGCATTTGCTACAATATAGCCATTCTCTGCGATGATCGCTCCTGAACCAGTGCCGCCGTCATAATATTGAAGTTGAGTTTGAATGCCTAAGAAATTTGCCAATTCGGAAGTAACATAATACGTTGCCATGTTAAAGGATACTACCCGGACAACAGCTGGTTTTGTGTATTCGGTTAACATCTTATCCGGATCGACCGCTTGGGAATTTTGTCCACATCCTGCTGCTGGAATGAGGAGAAAAAGAATTAATAGACAAGCAATCAAATACTTTGGCTTAGACATTTAAACAGCCCTCCTAATAAAAATAAGTCGAATTGAAACATTATATGCAACTCAGCATACCTTGAGCATTGCTGAAAGTATGTTGGACAATAGCCAAATATTAGAAGGATTAGACAAGGAGTTAAGTTGACTGCTAAAATAGTTTATAGAACAAAATTAAAGAATAATGCTGGATGTGAGGATCGAAATGGGAACGGATAATGAAATGAACGAGAGTGGAGGATTTACACATCTCCATGTCCATACGGAATATAGCTTGCTTGATGGCGCTTCCCGGATCGGGAAATTGGTTCAGCGGGCGGCGGATCAGGGAATGACATCTCTTGCCATTACGGATCATGGCGTAATGTATGGGGTGATCGATTTTTATAAAGCGTGTCACAAAGCAGGTATTAAACCGATCATTGGCTGTGAGGTATATGTTGCACCGCATGGACGGAAGGAACGTATTCCGGGCAGAGATGAAAAAAGCCGGCATCTCGTTTTGCTGGCAGAAAACGAGGAAGGATACCATAATTTATTGCGTTTAGTCACGCTTGCTCATGTGGAAGGATTTTATTATAAACCTAGGGTAGATAAAGAGTTGCTGCGAAGCTATAGCAAGGGACTGATTGCGCTCAGTGCCTGTCTCGCGGGTGAGGTGTCAGAGTGCCTTTTGAACAATCGTTTCGAGAACGCCTGCCAAGTTGCTCAGGAATACCAGGATATTTTCGGGAAAGGAAACTTTTTCCTAGAGATTCAAGATCATGGATTAGAAGAGCAGCGCCGGGTCAATGCCGGGATGTTCCAGGTGCATGAGAAGACGGGAATACCGTTGGTTGCCACAAATGATGTTCATTATATAAAACGTGAGGATGCCTTTGTTCAAGATGTATTGTTATGTATTCAGACAGGTAAAACGCTAACTGATTCTTCTCGAATGAGTTTTTCGAGTCAGGAATTTTTTCTAAAATCCGAGGATGAAATGAAATTGCTTTTTGGGGAACATCCAGAAGCCTTGCAAAATACTCAGCGGATTGCTGAACGCTGCCAGGTGGATTTTAAATTTGGGGATCATTACTTGCCGGTTTTTCAAGTTCCTGAGGGATATACATTAGATACTTACCTGCGGCAGGAATGTGTTAAAGCCTTTCCTATGTTTTATCCGGAACAGACGCAAGAGCAAAAAGAACGATTGGAATATGAATTAGGGATTATTTCGCAAACTGGATTTTCAGGGTATTTCTTAATTGTTGCAGATTTTTGCCAATATGCCCGTTCACATGGGGTTGCTGTTGGGCCGGGACGCGGATCGGCAGCGGCAAGCATGGTTGCCTATCTTTTAGGGATTACTACGGTAGAACCGCTTCAGCATGATCTGCTTTTTGAACGTTTTCTAAACCCTGAACGAATAAGTATGCCTGATATTGATATTGACTTTGACCCTGAAGGCAGAGAAAGTGTCATCCATTATGTTATGGAAAAATACGGGGAAGATAAGGTTTGTCAAATTATTACCTTCGGAACGATGGGAGCTAAAGCTGCAATTCGCGATGTTGGCCGTGTTCTTGCTATGCCTCTTGCCAGAGTTGACAAAGTCGCAAAGGCAATACCGAATGATCCAGGTATGACTTTGGAAAAGGCGTTAACAGTTTCTCCCGATTTGGCCAAAATGGTTACCGAGGATCAAGAGATCAAACACCTTTATGATTTATCACAAGCTCTTGAAGGGATGCCGAGACATGCTTCAACTCATGCTGCGGGTGTCGTGATCGCTAAAGATACGCTGATGAGTTATATTCCTCTTCAAAAGACGGCCGATGGCAGTTTCTTAATGACACAGTTTCCGATGAAAACAGTTGAAGAAATCGGCCTATTGAAGATGGATTTTTTAGGGCTAAGAAACTTAACAATTTTGCAAACCGCGGTACGTCTAATCAAGCAAACACATAGGATTGAGATAGATCTTCGGACACTGCCCTTCGATGATCCCGCAACGTATGATTTGCTTTCCGCAGGGAACAGCACAGGGGTTTTTCAGCTTGAAAGCGGAGGTATGCGTGCCGTTCTAAGGGAATTGAAACCGACATGCTTTGAAGATATCATTGCTGTTAATGCTCTTTATCGTCCTGGTCCAATGGATCAGATTCCTGAATTTATTCGCCGTAAACACGGGGGTAAAATTAGCTATCTTCATCCTAAACTTGAACCAATCTTGCGCTCAACCTATGGAATTATCGTTTATCAAGAACAGGTTATGCAAATTGCCCGAGATCTAGCGGGATACTCTTTAGGCCGAGCAGATTTACTCCGTCGGGCGATGGGAAAAAAGAAAAAAGAAATCATGGAGGAGGAACGTCAGAACTTCGTCTATGGTCTGCAAAATGAAAATGGTGACTGGGTCATTCCGGGAGCTTTACGTCTTGGAGTCACCGAAAAAGAAGCCGGTGATATCTTCGATTTGATGGCTAAGTTCGCGGAATACGGTTTTAATAAAGGGCATGCGACGGCCTATGCGGTGATTTCATATCAAACAGCTTATTTAAAAGCTAACTATCCTTTGGAATTTACGGCAGCACTCTTGAGCACTGTCATGAATTCATCAGATAAAATTTCTTTTTATATTCAAGAAGCAAAATCTCTAGGAATACAAGTTCTTCCTCCTGATGTTCAAAAAAGCGGAGTTGACTTCAGTATTGAAGGAAAAGGAATTCGCTTCGGAATGGGCGCTATCCGCAATGTGGGTGCAAATGTCGTTGAAAAGATTATCGAAGCGCGTCAGGAAGGACCGTTTAAATCCCTTTATGATTTTTGCATCCGCGTGGATGGGAAAGTTTTAAACAAACGAGTCATTGAAAGTTTACTTAAAGCTGGCGCTTTTGGTTCGCTTTGCGGCCGTGCTCAGGGACTATTAGGACTTGATCAGGTTCTGGAAATGGCACAGCAGCGTCAGAAAGATCGTGACAGCGGGCAGTTTTCATTGTTCGATTTTGGCGGTTTCAGTGATACTGCCGATGAAGGAGTAACTCTCCCCGAGATTGACGAATTTTCTGAACGAGAATTGCTCAATCTTGAAAAGGAGTATTTAGGTCTTTATCTTTCCGGGCATCCGCTTTCCAGCGTTCAGGACAGGCTTAAGACAGCCATTTCCTCGGATATTATGACCTGTCTTGAAATAGAGGAGGATCGGCGGGTCATCCTTGGAGGATTAGTTACAGGGTACCGCACGACGGTAACGAAAAAGGGGGAGATGATGGCAAGCTTTGTGCTCGAGGACTTAACAGGAGCGATCGAGGTCCTTGTTTTTCCGCGTATGTTTGCCCAAGTATCAGGCTTGAATAATGATCAAATCCTAATTGTTGAAGGAAAATATAACGTGCGTGAAGATGAAAAGAAACTTTTTGCCGAGAAAATCTACGACTTAGACCATTTACCTGAACATCGTACACCGCATAATTATCTGAGCAATGCAAATCATAATAATCTGACTGGCAAGATTAAGCAACAAGCAAGTTCAGTTTGCTTAGACCAGAGAAAACTTTTTCTAAGGTTTTCCCAAGAGGGAACGCCCCTTATTGAAAAAGTCTTACCCGTATTGCAAAAGTATGCGGGGTCATTTCCTGTTTATTTTTATTTTGAAGAAAGCAAAAAAGTTATCCAAAGCCGCGAAGAATTTTGGGTTCGTGATTTAGATGGACTAATTAATGATCTTAGTCAAATAATTGGCAAAGAAAATGTTGCATGGAAGGCCAGTTAAGGATAAGCTAATGGTTAAGATCCCATTTCAAATTGTTATTGAGTATATTTAGTTTGTCTATATCGAAGTGACTAATAAGTGGAATGAGGTATGAAAGTGAAAACGGCAATTTATCCTGGTACATTTGACCCCGTTACCAAAGGTCATATGGATATTCTAACTCGTGCGACGGAGCTTTTTGATGAAGTTATTATCGCGGTAGCGGCCGATAGCAATAAAGCAACGCTTTTTACGCTCCAAGAACGGATCAATCTTTTGGAAGAAGCGGTTCGAGACATAGAAAGGGTTAAAGTACGGGGATTCGAAGGACTTACGGTTGAATTTGCCCGTGAATGTGGCTCTAAGACGATTATCCGCGGTTTGCGCGTTGTTGGCGATTTTGAGTATGAGTGTCGGCTAGCGTTAATGAATAAAAAGCTGGCTCCTGATATTGAGACCGTTTTTCTAATGACCAACAGCCAATTTTCCTTTATCAGTTCAAGTGCTATTAAATGGGCAGTCAGTCTCAAGGGAGAAATATCCGAATTTGTACTTCCACATGTAGAACAGGCTCTTTTGGAAAAATATCGACATAATCTCTAGTCAATGGATTTTTGTTTATATTCCTGTTTCTTGCAGAAATTAAGGGGCTATGATATGATAAATTAGGACTCAGCTTAGTAAATATTTAAGAGCTACTTTTAGAATCGAGAAACAGTAACGGTTAGAACATATCCGTCCGATGAGGGTATGTTTCTCTTTTTGAACAAGGAGGATCAGTATTATGTGGACCGTTATTTACATCGCAACAAACAAAGCTATGGCCGAAAAGTATAAGAAGACTCTAACGGATGAAGGAATGCTGGTTCAACTTAGGCCAATTGGTTCGGCACATTTAGGTGAGCATGCTTCTGTTGAAATCCTCGTTCCAGAATCGGAGGCAGAAGAAGCTCATGAGATTTTAACAACCCTTATGGGGAGCTAAGTGAATTTATGTTTAAAGATATATTTCGTAAACCTAAATATGTAACACTGCCGATAACAAGTCCAACAGACAAGCCATCGGAGCATCTGAAGGCAAAGCCTTCAGAAAACCCGTCAAATCGCAAAGAATTGCCAGACGGTTTGTGGGTAAAGTGTCCCAAATGCGGTGAGGTCCTCTTTAACAAGGATTTATCGGAGAATTCCCGTGTCTGTACGACATGTCATTATCACTTTCGAATTTCAGCGAAGGAACGTTTGGAACTATTAGTTGATCCCGGAAGTTTTGAGGAATGGGACAATGAATTACAGTCAAACGATCCCTTGGAATTCCCAGGCTATACGGCAAAGCTGTCAGAAGCAGAAAATAAATCAAATCTAAACGAATCCGTTTTGACAGGAAAAGCAAAGATTGAAGAACTGTCGGTTGTTTTAGCGATCAATGATGGGAACTTCATGATGGGAAGTATGGGTTCGGTTACAGGCGAAAAAATTGCCCGCGCAATTGAACGAGCAATTGAGCTTCGTTTGCCCGTCATTATTTTTTCAACGTCAGGCGGAGCACGGATGCAAGAAGGTATCTTATCCTTATATCAGATGGCAAAAACAAGTGCGGCACTTGAACGCTTATCTGAGAACCGTTTATTGTATATATCCGTACTTACTGATCCAACTTTTGGAGGAGTAACGGCAAGCTATGCTTCCTTAGGGGATATTCAGATTTCCGAACCTGGAGCATTGATTGGCTTTACGGGTCCGCGGATCATAAAACAAACCATGCGGCAAGAACTTCCGCCGGGTGCTCAGACTGCTGAATTTAATCAGGATCACGGACTTATTGATCTAATTGTTGATCGTACTCAAATGCGTTCAGTATTAGCCCGTTTGTTGCGCTATCATCAGGAAGGGGCGGATTATGGCTCAACATTTCGAATTTGAAAAACCAATTTATGAACTTGAACAAAAGATAACTGAACTTCAAGAATTTTCCCAGGAGAAGGCAATTGACTTAACTCAGGAAATCTCAAAACTGCAGCATAAATTAGTACGCGTCAGAAAAGAGATTTATGGCCATTTAGAGCCTTGGCAAAAGGTTCAAGTGGCTCGTCATCCTGAACGCCCTAATTTTTATGACTATGTTCCGTTGATCTTTGATGACTTTATTGAACTTAGAGGGGATCATCTGTTTGCCGATGATCGTGCGGTTGCCGGAGGAATAGCTATTTTTGAAGGGATTCCTGTAACGGTTATTGCTCATGTTAAAGGCAAAGATACCAAAGAGAATATCCAGCGAAATTTTGGAATGCCTCATCCTGAAGGTTATCGCAAAGCGTTGCGTTTGATGGATCAAGCCGATAAATTTAATCGCCCGATTCTAACATTTATTGATACCCCTGGGGCGGCATGTGATTTAGGAGCTGAAGAAAGAGGCCAGGGCGAAGCGATTGCCCGTTGCCTAATTAAGATGTCGGGTTACCGCGTTCCTATTATAAGTACGATTATCGGTGAAGGGGGAAGCGGTGGAGCCTTGGCCTTCGGTGTCGGCAATGTGATAATGATGTTGGAGAATTCGTTCTTCTCTGTTATTTCGCCCGAAAGCTGTGCTTCGATTCTCTGGAAGGATACGGCCAAAGCAAAGGAAGCCGCTTCGTCATTAAAATTCACAGCTCAGGATCTTTTACAATTGGGAGTTGCAGATGAGATTCTGCGTGAACCCCTCGGCGGTGCACATAGAAATATAAATAAAATGGCGGAGGAAATTTCGAAAGGAATTGCCAAACATCTCAAGCAGCTTATCGAACAATCACCGGAAGCCTTAAAACAACAGCGTTATGAAAAGCTTAGAGCGATAGGGACGTTTAAAGAAAGATCACAGGAAGAAAGTTCCTATGATGCGATAAAGTTGATGTGTATGGATAATGGATCTGATGCAGCCGAACTGCATGTTGAACCGGAGATCGGATAAATATCTAGAACGGCTTAGTTTTCAAGAAAATAGGGAGAGCATCTGAATGGGATGCCCTCCTGTTTTTATTTAATGTATTGATTTTCTATCTAAGAATATTACAATACATATATAAATACTAATTTATTATATATCAAATAGAATTGAAAGATTATAAAGAGGTAATTAAAATGGAGAATAATTTTGATGAGGTTATCAACCGCATTGGAACGGAGTGTTCTAAATGGGATGGCTTTGAAAAGCGGTTTCCCGGACTAAATGCAAAGGGTTGCCTGCCGATGTGGGTGGCAGATACTGATTTTAAAGCTCCTAAAAAAGTAATCGAGGCAATCGTCGAAAAGGCTAAATTCGGAATATATGGTTACCCAAAGTCAAAGGGTGAATTCTTCGATTCAGCCGTAATTCAATGGATTGATAAACGTCATGCCTGGAAGCTTAATAAAGAATGGATTGTAGCGACTGCCGGGGTTGTACCGGCACTAACCTATGTCATTCAAGCATTAACTAAAGAGGGTGAAGGAGTTATTATCCAGCCCCCGGTTTATTATCCGTTTAAACGCTGTATTATTAACAATCATCGGGAAACAATAAAAAACCCATTAAGGTTTGATGATCAGAAATTGAATTATGAAATTGACTTTGAAGATTTAGAGCGTAAGGTTAAAGACCCGAACAATAAGCTTTTAATTCTTTGCAATCCCCATAACCCGGTAGGCAGGGTTTGGTCTGAGCAGGACCTGAGAAAGATAGGAGAACTATGCTTAGAAAACGGAGTTATCATCTTTTCCGATGAAATCCATTCGGACCTTATTCTTAAGGGGCATAGTCATACACCTCTTGGCAAGTTAAATGAACAAATCAATCAAAACGTAATCACGGCTTATTCAGGAAGTAAAACCTTTAATCTAGCCGGGCTACAAATTTCAGCGATTATCATTCCTAATGGTAAACTGCGGAGAAAGTATATTCAGCAACTTGAAATTAATAGTGTGAGTGATATTAACATTTTTGGGCTGATTGCTATGGAAGCAGCTTATAAATACGGTGAAAATTATTTACATGAGCTTCTGGATTATGTTGAAGCGAATATCGATTATGCGATTGAATTTACTGAGAAGAACCTGAAAGGGGTTAACATTATAAAACCTCAGGGGACTTATCTTGTTTGGGCTGACTTCAGGGGAACAGGCCTTTCAGCGGATGAAATTGACCGCTTTGTTATAGAAAAGGCCAAAATAGCCGTTGATTTAGGTCGCTGGTTTGGAGAGGAAGGGGCGGGATTTGTAAGATTTAACTTTGCTTGTTCCCGTTCTACTTTGCAAAAGGCACTAAATCAGTTAAAATCAGCATTAGATGATCCCTATATAAAATAATTCAAAATTTAAATGGTTGGCCTGACAAGGTTTCTAAATCGTTTCTTAATCATTAAACGTTTTCTTATATTTTTAGGCTTGACTATTTTTTTCAGAAATGATATTATAACAATCGTCATCTGTCTAAAAACTTGCGAGTGTGGCGGAATCGGCAGACGCGATGGTCTCAAAAACCATTGGGTGAAAGCCCGTATCGGTTCAAGTCCGATCACTCGCACCATATTTTGATATTAAACGGACTTTAACCTTTGTTAAAGCCCGTTTTTGAATTTTCATTAGATTGGTTCACAAAAATTTCACAATTTCAACATAATATAAACACGTTTAATACCTATACTATGTTATGAGATGTTTATTCTTTTTCACAGCTCCTGCCTTCAATGACAGGGCTCTTTTTTTATTTGTAAGTCTCTAATTCTATGGAATTATTATATTTTTACTTTAGTAACATGAATAGAAGCATTTATGTTCAAATAGAAAAAAGATTGGAGAAAAATATGTCCGATTATATATTAACCTATTCTAAGATTAAATTTTATCCTTTGGAACCCCAAAAAGAAGATATTAAGATTGAAGATATTGCTCATGCTTTATCGCTAATGACAAGAGCCAACGGTCATTGTGAGCATTTTTTCTCAGTTGCACAACATTCAATCAACTGCTATAAGGAGGCTAAGGAACGAGGCTGCTCTAAGCGCGTTCAAGTGGGGTGTCTGCTTCACGATGCGAGTGAAAGTTATATTTCCGATTTAACTAGACCTGTTAAACGTAACATACCAGAGTACTTTTCCATTGAAGAAAAACTGCAACGAATCATTTATCATAAGTTCGGGTTGGAAAACTTATCTGAGGAAGAGCTTAAACAAATAGAAGAGATTGATGATACCCTGCTTCATTGTGAGTTTGCGGCATTAATGGACTTTCAAATGTTTGACCCTGCCCCTAAAGTGTTAATCGAGCATGATTTTTCGCAGCGAGAGTTTACGAGCGTTGAAAAGGAGTTTCTTGCCGAATTTAATAAATTAATTGATGTTCGATCTATGAAACGGATAAAACGAAAGCAAGAGCCCAGAATGTCTTGGTTTTAGGGAAAAGTCTTTCAGAACAGTCGTTAGGAATCACAAAAGCCATAAGGCAGGTTGATAAATTTTTGCAGGAGAATCCCCAATGGAAAAATAAGCTTGTAGAAAGTCATCCTGAATTCTGTTTCTCTATACTTAACAATTCAGAGCCTGTCTATGAGAAAAAATCAACGCTAGAGGGACAACAGAAACGTCTCGAAATTCTTCAGCAATATTATCCTCAGGCGAAAGAAGTTGTCGAGAAGTTCTTAGCAGATGGCCCATATCGAAAGAAAATTGATGATGTAATCGACGCACTTTGCTTAGCGGTTATTGGAAAGCTCGGCCTAGAAACGAATTCAGGACTATTCCGGGAAAACCTATGAAAGATAAGAAAGGCCTTTTTATGCAAATGGTTTACGCTCAAGGCTTATTTTTTACCGTAATATTGTTTATTAAAAGGAAAATGTTAGATAATGGCGAAAGCTTTAGTACAGCTATGAAATTAAAGCAGACTTTTCTGAGTTAAGCCGAAATGAGAGTTAATGTAAAGGAGGCAGGAAAATGTCCATTAAAAAATTAATTGATGAAAACAAAAAAAAGAAACAAAGGAGCGCGCGCAAAAAAGCAGCAAAAAATATTGCGTTTGGGGCAGCGGCTGGCACTGTCGTAGGCAGTGCGCTGGGAATTTTACTGGCGCCTAAGGTAGGTAAGGAGACAAGGGAAGATATTGCTGATGGGGTTAAAGATCTTGCCGGGAAGGCAAAGGAAAAGTTCGAAGATGCTAAAGGAAAATTAAGTGATGCTTCGGAACTTATAAAGGATAGAATCAAAAAGCACGAAGATAAAACAGAAACGTCAACAGCAGTTGCCAACATGGATGAAAATCAATCTCAGGATGAACCTGATACTAGAGAAGAAACAAAAGAAATAACTGATTGCGGTGAGGGCAGGGTGTAGAGTATGTATATTTCCCTTACGGATTTTTTACTAATTATTGTTGTATTAGTGGTTGTTTTGCTAGGTATATACGCCGTTATTACATTGAGAAATATGAATTCACTGATCAAAGGGCTTGGAAATCTCTTGGAGAAAAATGCTGATCCGTTTACTAAGTCAATGGCGCTCTTGCCGGAGACCATTAAAAACACAGGCTTTTTGGCAAAATCGGCTCAAGAACAGATTGAGGATATTGGCTCAACAGTCGATGCTTTGGGTAGCAGCTTCGTTGAGACAGCGGTATCTCTGAATGAGAAGACAGTTAGTGGAGTATCTTTTATTAAGACAATTGTTGATGTGGTAAGTCTTATTAAAGATTACCTGGATTCACGTCGAGAGAATTGAAATGTAAAACATAGAAAATCAACCATGTTTTCATAGAAACCATGGTTGATTTTATATGTTTTTACTTAAACAAGATAATCGATATTTCCACTCTTATTAACCGTGGATGTTTGAACGCTGTTTAGATTTTCTGCTGCTTGAGTATTATTTACTTGGGTATTGTTGTTTATTTGATTTTTTTGTTTGAGCTGCTGGATTTGGGCTTGAAGCTGCTCTATTTGGGATTCAAGTAATTGAACTTTTTGTTGTTTTGTTTTAGAGTCATCAGTACTCTGATTTTCGGATTTGATTTGTTGCTGAAGTTTTTTTATCTGATTTTCAAGCTGTTGCACTTCGCTGGTATTACCAGTATTGCCTGTACTGGAGATTGAAGAAACGGATTGAACAGTCAAGTTAAGACCCCCTTAAAAGTTTTTATTAAATTGATCCTATAATGGCCTCAAGAAAGAAGTTAATTAAATTATAGTTTATAAAACCAGATGTTACCTGAAAGTTGTCTGAAAGTTTCCTGAATATGCTTTTTGTAAAATGACCGAATTACGTATGTTATAATACTTATTGTATGCGCAAAAGCTATTTTAGAAGCAAAAACGACAGAACAATTCACGACAGTAAAAGGAGTATTTAGTTATGCAAGACACGTGGTTGCAAGATACACAGTTAGGGAAAAAACCGCGCGAAGGATTTTCGAGTAGTGTAGGAGTTATTGCCGCAACTTTGGGGTCGGCAGTAGGCTTAGGAAATATCTGGAAGTTTCCATATGTAACGGGTCAAAACGGAGGAGCCGCATTTATTCTTATCTATTTGATTGCTGCACTGCTTATTAGTGCACCAATTATGTTATCTGAACTCATGATTGGACGAAAAACCCATGCAAATGCAGTGGGAGCGTTTAAAACGTTAGCAAAGCATGAGCCTTGGTTTTTAGTCGGTGTTTCAGGTGTTATAAGTTCTTTTTTAATCATGGCGTTTTATTCGTGTGTAGCAGGCTGGGTTTTTTCATATGTTTTTAAGGCTGTTGCAGGAACGATTGAATCAACAAGCCCTCAACAGACATTTGCCGTCTTTCAAACCTTAGTGAACGGAGTAGGAGAACCTCTTTTTTGGCAGCTCTTTGTACTCGCTTTTACAGGGACGATCATCATGGCTGGAGTTTCGAAAGGGATTGAACGGGTGACAAAAGCCCTAATGCCTATTCTCTTTGTGCTCCTTCTTATTGTAGATATTCGTTCATTGACGTTACCGGGAGCGTCCCAAGGATTGAAATTTCTGTTCCAGCCTGATTTTAGCAAGATCAGTATAAGTGTAATTTTGGCAGCCTTAGGTTTAGCCTTCTTTAAATTAAGTGTTGGAATGGGAACAATGACGACCTATGGGAGTTATATGGGAGAGAATGAAAATCTCCCCAAAACGGTGCTTACTGTAATGCTTTCGGATACACTTGTTTCCATCATGGCCGGAATTGCAATTTTTCCTGCGGTCTACGCATTTGGTTTTAAGCCGGATGCTGGGCCATCACTATTATTTATTACGATTCCCACAGTATTTAGTTCAATGCCTTTTGGCCGGTTTTTTATGATTTTATTCTTTATTCTTGTTGCTGTCGCAGCAACGGGTGCCATACTGTCCTTGCTTGAGGTTCCTGTTGCCTATATTGTTGAGGAATATAAAATCTCTAGGCGTATGGCAACACTCGGAACGATTATGGCCATTGCCTTAGTAGGTTCAACAGCAACACTTTCAACGACATTGCTTTCTCAAATGCATATCTTTGGCAAGAACTTTTTTGATTTATACGATTTTGTAACATCAAATATCTTGCTGCCCTTAGGGGGAATTTTCTTTGCTATCTTTGTCGGATGGCGTTGGGGATTTGAAGATATGTTTGAGGTGTTTAGTAATCATGGGCGTTTGAAGAATGAGGGGTTGGCAAGGATATATTTTATCCTAGTCAAGTTTTTCGCACCAGTTGCTATTGCCCTTGTTCTTTTAACAGGTTTAGGATTTATACAGTTTTAATTAGGTATGTTTTACTCAATAAAATATCTGAATTTATAGGAGCAGTTTCTTACAACCCTTTGGGTTATAAGCAGCTGCTCTTTTTGGTGAAGAGTTTGAATTGCATAAGTTTGGACTTTTGACATAACTTTGTCAAAGTTTTGTCACAACAGTACTTTAATATCTTGTATATCAAGAAGGCGAGGGACGTGATTTTATATGAGATATGGATTTGAGCTAAATCGTGGTTATTCCATGGGGTGGTCAAGTGGTGGCAGTATGATTATATTTTTTATTTTACTTATTTTAACAGTTGTTGTTTTCTTTGGCTTAATGAATGAGTTAGCGAGAAAAAGCAATCATCCTGAACTGAACAGACTTTCTAAAATCCTCAAAGAAAAGTATGCCAGACATGAAATCAGTGCCGATGAGTATCAAGAAAGAAGTATGATTCTCGAAGACGAATATTGGCTGGATTCTAATAATCCTAGAATGATATCCTTACAAGAACAGTACGCAAAGTGTGAAGTTGATTCCAGAGAATATGTTAAAAGAAGAAAAGAAATAAAAGAAAATAGATATCAGTCGGCCTTGGATATCCTTCGAGAGAGGTATGCGAAGGGTGAAATTTCTGCTGAAGAGTTTCAAAAGAGAAAAACTGATATTCAATAACCAAGTCTGGATTAAAAAATGGGTTTTGCAAAACGAACAATTAAGTTCATTTCGCAAAACCCATTTTTCCTTCAACTTAAATTCTGGCCAGTTTTAAGAGTTTAGATGTAAAATAGTAAAAAGAGGTGATCAAAATGTGCGGACGTTTTACCCTTATAGATTTTGAGGAAATTGCTGAGCGATTTCAAATCAGCGACGATTCTGTGGAATTAAAACCACGGTATAACATAGCGCCTTCTCAAGAGATACCCGTTATACTTAACCAAGGTTCAAATTCACTTGCTTTTTTTCAGTGGGGTCTAATCCCATCCTGGGCTAAAGATCCTGCTATCGGTAATAAAATGATCAACGCAAGAGTAGAAACAATCGATGAAAAGCCAGCGTTTAAATCTCTTTTACGACAAAAACGCTGTTTAATCCCGGCGGACGGGTTCTATGAATGGAAAAGGTCAGGAACGTTTAATCAACCCTATCGTATTACGCTTAAAAATAACCGCTTATTTAGTTTTGCAGGTCTATGGGATACATGGAGCTCACCGACAGGAGAGGTGATTAATTCCTGCACTGTTATTACCACAACTTCTAATGAACTTATCGAGACAATCCATACGCGAATGCCGGCGATCCTTACGCCAGAGCAGGAGAAGTTATGGTTGGATCCAAAGATTACAGACAGCCAATTTCTGAAGAGTTTACTCCGGCCTTACCCGTCGGACTTAATGACTGCCTATGAAGTTTCGAAGATCGTCAATTCACCAAAATATGACCAGCCGGAATGTATAGAACCGTTCGAGGATAATTCTCTTTTTAAGGATTTTAAATAATTCATAAGGTCATATTTTGCATTATAACACCTCGCTGTCATGGGCGCCTGTAGAGTAAAGACGGGTAATCCAGCCAATGTAGTAAATCCGTGATTATTGTAATAATGACTGTAAATACTTGGAGAAACCTCCTGCTAAACTATTTACCTTTTTATATCCTTTCAGAGAAAGGAACATTACCCCGTAAATGGATTGGATCCCTCCATTACAGTAAAGGATAATTTCTTTTCGCTTATCTGGCAGTATCTTCATATATTGTTTGGGAAGATCATTTAAAGTGCAATGGATTGAACCGGGTATGCCATTTTGCTTAAAGGAGTCTGCATTTCGTAAGTCCAGAAGATATAAATCTTCTGGGCTTTGTTGATTTTTTACTTTGGTCTTAAATTCTTCAACTTTAATTAAGTTAAAGTCATTTGGAATTTCTTCGATAAATGTGTCTTCTAAGGGCTGATGACCAGGCAATCCAAGGAGAGGATTGTGCTGTAATACTCGATCTTTTACAACAAAAGTAGTAAAGTCCATTTTTAAATTTTTTTGGAGGAGAATATCATGACCTAGACAAAGCCCCATTAAGAGTGTAAATTCAACGTCTGAGGAATTGAGGATGTTGGCTTGACCCAGCGGGTTACAAGAAACTACGTTGGTCGTTTTATTAGGATCAATTTGAGATTCCTTAATTCCATCCACAGTACAAGAAATCATGGTAGGTTTAAGATTATTTTGCTTAAGATAATTTCTGAGAAGCAGGGCATCTTTTTCCATACTGTAACAGTAAGCCACACCAATTTTTATATAACCGCGTAACTGACAATATTCTACGATTTCGTTTAGTCGCGTTAGGGTTCCGGCTCGGCCATTGTCAATTAATTCAGAGGCTGTTTTAGTATAAATTTGATAATCAGAAGAAGCGTACTTTTCAATGTAGTCATGGCTTCGATCAGAGCATGGTTCCTGTTTTCTGCATCCTTTAATCGAACATTTTGTGCAATCCATCTTTACCTCCATAAGTATAAAATGAAATTTCTTTGTTTAGAACATATACCCCATATGGGTATATGTCAAGACTTATTATTCAGCATGCCTGAATATATTCGCAAAGAATTAGAAATCATGTCTACATAAGCATAATCTAAGGACAACTCTACAAATCCATTTTATTTGATGTTATAATCATCTTAATAATTAAATATCGGAAATGAGTAAATTTTTCTAAGGAAAAATTGAAAAGGGAAGTCAGAGAAGCTGACGCGGTACCCGCCACTGTAATAGGGAGTTAGCTTACAGGATGTCACTGAGATATTCTCGGGAAGACGTAAGTTAATGGAGATCTTAAGCCAGGAGACCTGCTCATTCCAATCCTTACAACTACCTACGGGATGTTAGGGAGGTAATGCGTGTATCTTGATTTCATTAACCAGATACAGTTACAAGCTCTAAGCCCTTCTGTTGTGAAGGGCTTTTAAATTTTTCAGATAGAGGACAGGTGAGTGTTGAGTGATGAAGAAAATAAGAAGCATATCATTTGCTTTATTCTATTGTCTATCGGTATTTATGATCTTTCCGAAGAACGCCTACGCCATGCATATAGCTGAAGGATTTCTCCCTATGAACTGGGCAGCCTTTTGGTGGATGATCATGCTTCCATTTCTCTATTTAGGATTGCGGTCAATCAATAATACCGTTAAAGATAATGTGAATCTCAAAATGCTTTTAGCCATGTCAGGTGCCTTTATCTTCGTCCTGTCCGCTTTAAAAATCCCTTCAGTTGCTGGGAGCAGTTCTCATCCAACGGGTGTAGGTCTAGGCTCGATTCTTTTTGGACCAACGGCAATGAGTGTTCTTGGGGTTATCGTACTCATCTTTCAGGCTATTCTTTTAGCCCACGGCGGTCTGACAACACTTGGGGCAAATACATTCTCCATGGCTATTGTAGGACCTTTTGTTTCCTACGGTACATATAAGCTCTTTGAAAGATTAGGGACTTCAAAAGGTATTGCAGTTTTTATGGCTGCAGCTTTGGGAGATCTTATGACTTATATAACAACAGCTATGCAGCTGGCTTTGGCCTTTCCATCAGCCCATGGCGGTGTATTTGCATCTGCTCTGAAGTTCATGGGGATTTTTGCGGTCACCCAAATTCCGTTGGCGATTAGCGAAGGTCTGATCACTACCTTAGTATTTAATCTCTTAACCGTCTATAGTGGTAAGGAGTTAAAACAACTAGCTTTGATGCAATGCAAAAAAGAACCCGAGCTTGAGGTGGAAAAATGAAGCCTTACGTAAAAAACAGCCTTTTGGCCATTTGCGCGGTCTTGATTATTTTTATGCCTTTAGTTTTCTCAAAAGGAGAATTTATCGGTGCAGACGACAAGGCGACAACGGCAATACAGGGGATTGATCCGAATTATCAACCTTGGTTTAAGCGTATATATCAACCGCCCGGAAGTGAGGTAGAGTCCTTGCTTTTTGCTGTTCAAGCGGCGGCGGGAAGCGGAATTGTATGTTTTTATTTAGGCTATAAAAAAGGTCAGAAGAAGTCTAACTCTCATGAAAGGAAAGTTTCATGATAAGTATTGATCAGTATGTTTATGCAAATAAGCTTATGGAAGTTCATCCTATTGAGAAGTTTTCATTGACGATCACTACGATGGTCGTCTGTTTAAGTTCGCCATCTATTTATACCCCTATATTGGCTATGATTATCATGGCATGGCTGGTTATTGTAAAAGCGGGAATTCCAGCTAAGTTTTTTATTCATTTACTGGGAATTCCCATTGTTTTTTTGCTGATGGGTGAACTGACTCTTGTTTTTTCAATTTCGAATAGAATCGAAGATTTTTTATATTATTGGGGATCTGGTAGCTATATTATAGGAATAACCCTCCTGGATATAAATAATGCTTTGCTGCTTTTTTTCAAATCACTGGGCACGGTTTCATGTCTTTACTTCCTTGCGTTAACGACGCCGATGGTAGAAATTATAGCCGTTCTCCGCAAACTTAAAATGCCTAAACTATTTATTGAACTGATGAGTTTAATCTATCGATTTATTTTCGTATTGTTGGAGTCAGCGGCTGCAATATATATGGCGCAGGGCTCTAGATTGGGTTACGTAACCTTGAGAAGTTCATTTCGATCCATAAGCCACTTGATTTATGCTATTTTTGTACGATCTATTCAACGCTCTCAGATGCTTGCAACAGCGCTGGAAGCGCGGTGTTATCAGGGTGAGATCCGGGTTTTAGAAAAAGAATTTGCGGTTTCAAAACGGAGTATTGTGTTCATCATCATGGTCGAGTCGGTTTTGATTTTGTCCAGCGTCATTTTAAAGGGAGGCAACTTTTTTGGCTGAAACGATTTTAGAGGCAGTAGACCTAGAATTTTCGTATACCGACGGAACAAAGGCATTAAGAAAAGTAAATTTAGCGATGCAGCGCGGTGAAAAAATTGCCGTTCTTGGTTCAAATGGAGCTGGGAAAACGACGCTGTTTTTACATTTTAACGGTATACTTAAACCTCGAAAGGGCAGCATTTACTTCAAAGGACAAGCTATTTCTTATAAAGGTGCTGAACTAAAGAATCTTCGCAGTAAGGTGGGGATAGTGTTTCAAGATCCAGACAGCCAGCTCTTTTCGGCAAGTGTCTTGCAAGAGGTGTCTTTTGGCCCAATGAATCTTGGTATAAATTCTGCCGAAGTGCGCCGTTTAGTGGATAAGGCTCTTCAGGACACAGAAACAAGTGATCTTATCGATCGACCAACTCATATGCTGAGTTTTGGGCAAAAGAAAAGGGTTTCCATTGCCGATATCCTAGCCATGGAACCTGAAGTTATAATTTTTGATGAACCGACTGCATGGTTAGATCCGCGGCATGCACGCGAATTTATGGAGCTTCTTAATGAGCTGAGTCAAAATGGGAAGACAATTATCATTTCAACCCATGATGTTGATTTAGCTTATTCATGGGCAGATAAGCTTTTTGTTATGAAAGAAGGACAATTGCTTAAAGAAGGTAAACCAGAAGAGATTTTCTGCGCAGAAGATATCATCAAGGCTGCAGATTTAAGTCTTCCTTGGCTTGTGGAGCTGCATGATCAATTGATTCAGATGGGGTTGTTCGCTGCAGATTCCGCTCTGCCGAGAACCAAAGAGGAATTATATGAACGTTTATCAGAAGTAAATATAAAAAGAATTTCTAGGAGTTAATAATATCTACATGCTATTAGAACATGCTTTCAGTGCGATTATAATTTGCTGGAAGCTTTTTTGATGTTGAATTGGCACAAGATGTATCAGTATGATATAGTATTGTCGGTAAGAAAGGGGTTTTTATATGTCGAAAATCCTAATTCTCGATGGAAACAGCCTGGCTAACCGGGCTTTTTATGCATTGCCCATGCTGACAACGAAAGAGGGCAAACCTACCAATGTTTTGCATGGCTTCATGACCATGCTTCTCCGGCTTTTGGCTGAACAAAAACCGGATTATTGGATTGTTGCCTTTGATAAAACAAAGGCAACGGTGCGGATTGAACAATTTGCGGCATATAAGGGGAATCGTAAAGAAACGCCTGATGCCTTGAGACCTCAGTTTGATTACTTAAAAGAAGTGCTCGCCGCATTTGCAGTCCCCATTATTGAATGCGCCGGATATGAAGCAGATGATCTGATTGCCACAGTAACAACGAAAGCGGAAGAACGCGACTGGAATGTCCAGATTTATACGGGTGACAGGGATGCGTTGCAGCTTATATCGCCCAAAACAACGGTTTATTTAACACGTAAAGGTATCAGCGAAGTGGATGAGTACAATGAAGAAGCGCTTTATGCGAAGTATCAGCTTCGGCCTGCTCAAATCATTGATCTAAAAGGGTTGATGGGTGATGCATCGGATAATATTCCAGGGATACCCGGAGTAGGTGAAAAAACAGCGTTAAAGCTCCTCGGAGAATATGAAACAGTCGAGAACGTTTTGGCTCATAGCGATGAAATAAAAGGGAAAAAGCTTCAGGAAAATATAAGGACTTATGCGGATCAGGCCCGCCTAAGCAAAAAACTTGCAACCATGCTTCATGAAGTCCCTTTGGAAATGGATCTTGAAAAGTTTAGCTATCGCCGACCAGATGAAGCGGAATTTGCAACGGTTTTGGATAAATATACACTGAAAAATGTCGCTCGCATTTGGCACCAAAATCATGCAGAAAACTTAGATGATTCAAAAGAGGCAAGCACTGAGAATGCAGATAATCAAGATAATCCAGAAACAGCAAGCAGTGAAAATACAAATACAAATACACTGCTTGATGGTTGGCCTGCTAAAGAATTAAATTCCGAGGAATGGATTCAACAGCTTGACAATTGGAGAGCCGCCAAGCAGCCGGTTACCTTGTCATACAAAATTACACCTGGAAATCCTCATTGGAGCCGTGTGCTTGAATGGGGAATTGCCGTTCAGAAAAATACGTACAGCCTACTCTGGGCAGAAGCAGATCCAGCAGTTAAACGCTCATTTGCTTCATTTTTAGAGGATTCTGAGGTTTCGAAGACAGTGGGTGATGGGAAAGCTTTATATAGTGTCCTGCAGAATGAAGAAATGACATTGCGGGGTGTCAGCTTGGATTTAAGTCTGGCAGCTTATCTTATTAATCCCACCCGAACTAAATTCGACGCAGTGGAACTGGTTCGAGAATATGTTCCCGGGTATCCTGATTTTTCAAGTCTTACGGAAGAAGTTTCAGCCCTTGCACAAGTGGCAGATCGTTATAAAGAAACCTTAGAAGAACTCGGCTTAACGGCATTGCTGCACCAAGTGGAAGAACCTCTAAGCTTCGTATTGGCTCGAATGGAGAGAACCGGTATTGGCGTTGATGCGGAACAACTGAAATCGTTTGGCGAAGGTTTGACCACGGAACTGCAGCGTTTGGAACAGGAGATCTATTTGCTGGCCGGAGAATCGTTTAACCTCAATTCTCCGCATCAGCTCGGGCATGTTCTTTTCGAGACTCTCGGCTTGCCCCCCGTCAAAAAGACAAAAACGGGATATTCAACCGACGCGGAAACACTTGAAGAGCTTAAAATGTCTCATCCTATAGTTGAGAACGTTCTGGATTATCGTCAATTGAGCAAGCTGATGTCGACTTATGTCAATGGCCTGCTGGCGCAGATTAAGGAGGGAAAAATTCATACAACCTTCCAGCAAACGGTTACTGCGACCGGACGATTATCCAGTACAGAACCCAATCTTCAAAATATCCCGATTCGCTTGGAGCAGGGCAGACTTCTAAGAAAAGTTTTCCAAGCTCCCCATAAGGATTGGGTGCTGCTCTCAGCTGATTATTCTCAAATTGAGCTTCGTATTCTAGCTCATTATTCTAAGGATGAAGTACTTTCCGAGTCATTTGCTCTGGGTCAGGATGTCCATACCCGGACAGCGTCTGAAGTTTTCGGCGTGCCGATGGAGGAAGTTACAAAGGATATGCGCCGGAAAGCAAAGGCTGTCAATTTCGGGCTTGTCTATGGGTTGACGGAATTTGGGCTTTCTAGGGATGTAGGGATTCCGCGGAAAGAAGCGAAGTATTATATTGAGAAGTATTTTGACCGGTATTCTGGAGTCAAGCGTTACTTAGCTGAGGTTGTTATTCAAGCGAAAGAAGAAGGAGAAGTTCGGACTCTGTTAAATCGGTTAAGACGGATTCCAGAGCTTCGCCATCCCAATCGAAATCAGCGTCAGTTTGGTGAACGGATTGCCATGAATACCCCGATTCAGGGAACGGCAGCGGATATTATGAAACTGGCAATGCTCGGAGTCGTTCAAGCCTTAGAACCCTTTCAGGCGGATGTTCTTTTACAAGTACACGATGAACTGGTGGTTCAAGTTGCACCGGAAGAGCTTGATCAGGTTGCGAAAATTGTGAAGGAAGAAATGGAGAATGCATTCCCTCTTTCTGTTCCGTTAACAGTAGAATGTAAAACCGGAAGAAATTGGTATGAAATGGAGCCGTTTTTTACAGATAAATGAGAAGTTATAGATTGAGAAAGTTCTTAAGGTGAGATGAAATAATATGCCTGAATTACCGGAAGTGGAAACGATTCGTCGAACGTTGGCTCAACATGTTCTTAATCAAACAATTGATGATGTTATTTTACGTTGGCCCGGAGCGGTCCGAGGCTGGGAGGCTATCCCGTTTGAACAGGGGGTTAGGGGACGGCAAATTCTCAGTATAGATCGAAGAGGCAAATATCTTCTGATCCACTTAGATGAAGATTGGACTCTGCTTGCCCATATGCGGATGACCGGACGACTGAACTATTATGAAGAAGAGCGGGAGCCGGAAAAACATACCCATGTGGTTTTCAAGTTATCCAAGGGAGAACTGCATTTTACGGACACCCGCAAATTTGGCCGGATACTGCTTGTTCCCACTGAGCAGTGCACAAAGCATCCTTCTTTATGTGTGCTTGGTCCAGAACCATTCGACCCGAACTTTACCCCAAAAGAGCTGGGGCAGCGCTTAAAGAATCGAAGTGTAGCCTTGAAAATTGCTTTGCTCGATCAGAAGGCAGTTGCAGGCTTGGGAAATATTTATGCGGATGAATCGCTATTTTTAGCAGGATTATCGCCGGAAAGAGCTGCTAATTCCTTAAAACCTAAAGAGCTCAAGGCCCTTCATGCAGCAATTCAAAAGGTGCTGCAAGCCGGAATTGACTCCCGGGGGACATCCTTTCGCGATTACCGGGATGCAAATGGGGAAAAAGGCAGCTTTCAAAGATCTCTTCAGGTTTATGGGCGCGGGGGAGAAAAATGTACGACCTGCGGGAAAATTCTTGTCCGCAAACGCTTAGGGGGCAGGACGACTGTCTTTTGTTCACACTGCCAACATTAAAAACAGTCCATAAGTGATTATAGCGAGGGAGTTTTTTCGATCATGAGCATACTGTACTGCCGGAACTGCGGAGTCGATATTTCTGGAGAACCCCTCTTCCGGCAAGTGACCTTCGGCATAGAACCCGGAGAAAAGATAGGGTTGGTGGGTCCTAACGGTGCGGGTAAAACAACTTTGCTTCGGGCCTGTCTGGGAGAATTACGATTGGAGAGCGGGCAGGTTCAAATTACGTGTTCCTATGGTTACCTTCCTCAGAATCCACTGCTGAAGGGGAACGGTACCGTTTGGGAAAGCATGTTGGAGGAGCGTTCGGAAATCATTCAGATGCGGGAACAGATGAGGACGCTTGAACAGCGGATGGCTGAAACAACAGAGGATAAAGTGTTTGAGCAATACAGTCTTTTAACAGAAGCGTATGAGCGTGCTGGAGGTTATGCTTTAGAAGCTCAAATCCGAAGGATTTTAGCGGGATTAGGCTTGGAAAATGAAACAAAAACCGATGTCGGTCGTTTAAGCGGGGGACAGAAAACACGCTTAGCCTTAAGCAAACTATTACTGAGTGCGCCTGAGCTTCTGGTTCTTGATGAACCTACGAACCACTTAGATATGGACGCCTTAGAATGGCTGGAAAATTTTTTGCGCGGGTATGCAGGGGCGGTCTTCGTTGTTTCTCACGATCGCTATTTTCTTGACCGAATTGCCCAAAAGATTCTTCACCTCGAAAATGGGACGTTGAAAGAATATACGGGCAATTATTCCGAGTATGAGCTTCAGCGAGCACTTGAAGAAAAAACATTGGAGCGGGAAGCAGAAAAACTCAATAAAAAGATAAGCCGGCTTGAAGAATATATCCGGAGGAATAAAGCGGGTGTTAACGCAAAACAGGCACGAGGAAGAGAAATACAGTTAAATAAGCTTAAGCCGATCCAAACCTCGAAATCAGGACGGGAAGTCCATTTCGATTTTCAGGCAGGTACACGCAGCGGTGACAAGGTTCTTATGCTTGAAGATGTAGGGGTTCGTTTTGGGGATCGTACGCTCTTTACCGAAGTGGAAATGGAATTGCGCAGAGGGGATCGGGTTGCACTCCTAGGTAAGAATGGAATCGGCAAGACGACCCTGCTTAAGGCCATTTCAGAAAAAATCCCTTTTGAAGGGGAGATACGCTTAGGAGCAAAGGTTCAGATCGGCTACTATTCACAGGAACATGAGGAGCTCAATCTTTGCGGGACAACCATTGACGAAATCCGTAATGCTTCTTCCTTAAAGGATCCCGAAATTCGCAATCTTTTAGCGCGTTTTGGCTTTATCGGTGAAGAGGTTTTTAAACCGGTCAGCGTTTTAAGCGGCGGTGAAAAAAGCCGTCTGGCTTTGGCTAAGCTTTTTTTGGCTCAGGGCAATCTGCTTTTGCTGGATGAGCCGACAAATCACCTTGATACAAAAATGCGTGATGTCTTAGAAGAAGCTTTGGCAGACTATGAAGGTACACTACTCATTGTTTCGCATGACCGTTATTTTTTGGACAGAGTGGTTAATAAAATTGCCCACTTAAAACCAACAGGTCTTCAACTGTACGAAGGTAATTACAGCGAGTATAAAGCACAAGTTCAGGAAGAGGCTGAGGCTGCAGCAGCGAATTTATCAAACTCAGTTTCTTCAGTATCACTCAATTCTTCGGCTGATCCCGCATCAAATCGCGAAAAAGGTATACGTGACCGCGAAACACAAAAAAGGAATAAACGTATTCTCAATTTAGAAAAACAGATTGCGGAGTTAGAAGAAAATCTCAAAGGAATCGAAGAGGCACTTGCTCAAACTGCGGCAAATTATGAGAAAGCTATGGAATTCCAGCAAGAGTACGATAAAGTAAAAGAACAGTTGGATACAATAATGATGGAGTGGTTAGAGCTCTCAGTTTAAGAAATCTGGCACGAGAAACCCAAAGTCCAAGGCATAGAAAAGCACCCGTCTGTGAGGTGCCCCATATATTATCCTAACCGTAAAAAGGAGGATGAATATGGGGACAGCAATTTTATTGGCATTAGCTTTAAGCCTAGATGGATTTGGTGTTGGAATGTCATATGGATTACGAAGGATTCGTATTCCCTGGGCGTCCATGTTAATGATTGCGTTTTGTACTATTATTGCCATGAGCTCGGCAGTACTTTTCGGCGGATGGTTTGTTCTTTGGATCAAGTTCCTCCCCCCGAATGTTTTAGGTGCGGTAATCTTGTTAAGCTTGGGGTCTCTTCAGGTCATTAGGGCTTTCCGACAAAGGAACAATGGTGAAGTTGAAGCGATATCAGTATCAACATTTAATGTAGCTGCTGAAGAACCCATTATTAAATTCCAATTTGAATTTTTGGGAATAGTCATTCAAGTACTTAGATATCCGGAGCAAGCAGACCTTGATGGGTCAGGGAGTATTTCGATTAAGGAAAGCGCATTATTAGGAACAGCTTTATCTCTGGATGCTTTTGCTTCAGGCCTGGCGGTTGGTGTATCGGCGGGGATTGTTCACTCATTGCCGATGATCTTCCTTGTTGCACTTACACAGATTTTGATGTTATTACTCGGACAGCTTGTAACTGGAATTGTTTCTGAGCAAGTACTTAAGCGAATTGGATTCTTACCCGGAACAATGCTGATAATCATTGGATTAGGCAAATTGATATGATAGTATAATATATGAGGTGGAAGAATGTGGACTATTGGGTTAAGCGGAGGGATCGGCAGCGGAAAATCTTCGGTCAGTCTGTGGTTGAAAAAACAAGCTATACCTGTTTTGGATGCGGATCAGACTGTTCATCGGCTGCTTAGTGAGGATCAACCAACGATCCGACGTATTGCCCAGGCTTTTGGTCAGGATATATTGGATCATCAGGGGAAGATAAACCGCAAAGCTTTGGGTACAAAGGTTTTTGATCATCCGGAAGCGAGAAAGCTCTTGGAAGAAATTCTTCACCCTCTTGTTAAAGGGAAGATGTTTAGTGAGCAAATGGCTTTAGCTGCAGCAGGGGAAAAGCTTTGTGTTTGGGATGTGCCGCTTCTTTTTGAGGCAGGTTTCAATTCATCCATGAATGAAGTTTGGGTTGTCTGGGTCACACCGGAGATTCAGGTAGAGAGGGTGATGAAGCGAGATTCTTATACTCGGGCTGAGGCTGAACTTAGAATAAAAGCTCAGTGGCCCTTAGAGGATAAAATAAAATTAGCGGATATTGTGATTGATAACTCAGGTACGTGGGAAAATACAGTGATACAGTTAGAAAATATTTTGGCAAGAATAAAAAAGAGAATGGGCATATAAGCTTATTAAATAGATTAAAATTTTAAACAAGGAGTTTGGATGAAGAAGAGACGATTATGGTTTCGCCTCATCAAAAGAGGTTTAATAGGTTTACTGGTGATTGTCATAGGGTTGGGACTGTTTTTTCAGACCTCGTATGCTCAAAAGCTGTTCTACCCTTATCCGTATCGTCCGATTGTTGAAAAATACGCGGTACAGTATGGGGTAGATCCCTTTTTAGTTATTGCAGTTATTCGGGCGGAAAGTAATTTTATGCCCCAATCGCAATCTCATAAAGGGGCTCAAGGCTTAATGCAGCTTATGCCTGATACAGCTGAATGGATTGCTAAAAGCAAGGGAGACAAGAGTTTTACGCTAGAGGATTTGAAAGATCCGGAAAAGAACATCCAATATGGAACATGGTATCTTGCAAGTCTTCAAAAGGAATTTAACAATACGACGTTGGTATTAGCCGCTTATAATGGAGGGCGGGGGCATGTCCAAGAATGGATAAAAACTCAGCAGCTGGATATTGACCACTTGCGAGTTGAAGACATTCCTTTTCAAGAAACCCGCAAATATGTCCAACGCGTTCTGTTTTATTATCCAAAATATAAGGCGCTCTACAGTACAGGATAAGGGGTTAATAACCAAGTACTAGTGGAGAGTGTAAGAAAGTAGGGGAACAAATGTCTGACATAAGTATTGATCCAAAGGACACTAAAAAAATCCTAACGCGTCTTAAAACGGTTCGCGGCCATGTTGCTGCAGTAGAACGAATGATTGAAGAGGGAAAGACGTGCGAAGAGATTTTGCTGCAGCTTGTTGCTATCCGTTCAGCAGTACAAAAAGTTTCTGTTGTTGTAGCTCAGCACTATGCGAATACATGTATGCTCGAAGCTTTGGAAAAAGGACAAAACCAGCAGGAAGTTATGAATAAGGCTGTAGAAACCCTTTTAAAGTTAAATCAGTAAATTGGGAAAAATAAAAAGAGCCTATAGATTGTAAAATGTACCCTGTAAAATGGACAGCAAAAAAGAGGCATCATGCCGAACTTTTTATGACTCTGTTTTACAGGGGCATTTTTTGTTATGCTGACTATGTGGAGTGGATGAAAAGATGGGAACAAATCGTTTTACAGAGGAACAGCAGGCAATGCTGCGGCAGAATCCATATGTAGTCAAGGTAAGTGAAACATCGATTACATATTCGGTTGACTTTAAAGAACGATTCTATCGTGAATATAAGGCTGGAAATATGCCTTCTGCTATTTTACGAGGGATGGGTTTTGATCCTCGTGTGTTGGGGAAAAAGCGGATTGACCGTTTTGTTGGAAATGTTAGTAAGTACGAGGCGCACAACGAAGATTTTCATGACCGGCGTAAAGATAGTACTGGTCGTCCAAGAACAAAAGACCTGACGTCCGAGGAGAAAATATCTCGCTTAGAGCATCAGGTTCAGTATTTAAAACAAGAGAATGAATTTCTAAAAAAAATCAACTTTTTAGAAAAGAAGGCACAATGGGAAGCCAAGCGGCGCCAGCAGAAAAATACAAGATCATCCAAAAAATGACCCGACGGGATAATAACTTTTTGAACATAACATGGCTGTGCAAATATGCCGGCGTTTCCCGTTCCGGATACTACCGTTGGCTGAAGGCTGCAGATGTGAGAACTGCACAATATGAACAGGACAAGAAAGACTTTGAGGTGATTCTGGCGGCTTACCAGTTCCGCGGTTATGACAAAGGAGTCCGAGGTATCTACATGCGACTGCTGCACCAGGGAATCCGTATGAACCGAAAGAAAATCTCGCGGCTGATGAAAAAGTTTGGACTGAAATGCACGATTCGGAAAGCAAATCCATACCGACGTATGGCAAAAGCTTTGAGAACCAGCAATGTAGCCGATAATCTTGTTAACCGTGAGTTCGAGGAACACGGCCCAAGGGCCATACTTTTAACAGATATTACTTACATGTTCTACCGCAACAGCCAGAAAGCGTATCTCTCAACAATTTTAGATGCCTGCACCAAGCAGGTGTTGGCATATGTAGTTAGCAACTCTTTGGAAGTGGACTTTGTATTAGAAACGGTCAATCATCTGATCCAAGAACACGGAATTTCTTTGAACAAGGAAACCATTATCCATTCAGATCAGGGCTGCCATGTGCGACAAGAAGTCGCATGATATATTGCCTAAAGGCTACCCCATCCATTCGGGGTAACTCTATTGTGACTAGCGTAGATGGTAACGTCTGGGTTAGAAAGCTCACAAGACAATGTGGAAGTCCGAGTAGCCTAAAGCTGGGATAACTGCTAGAGTAAGAAAGCTATGGAGAACGTAAAGTGAATCACTGTAGGAATCGTTACGCTGGAGGAAGCGAAATAGGCTGAAACGCTTCGACCAAAATGGTAAGGAGTCGAGCAAAGGCGAACTGATAAACCAATGCGAATGGATGAAGAACTCCCGGTTTAAAGGTGGCTCCTAAGGCTTTCACAATTATGTATCATGCGGAACTTGGTAAACCCTATATGCTCCTCACAAGAATGAGGTATCCAACCGCAAGGGAAAGAAACGGCATAGAGGGCAGAAGAAAAGGATAAAAAGCAAACGCTACTTTTGTAATGAAAGAAGATAGGGGTTCAAACTTTGCCCTAACTCGAAAGAGTGCTGACTTATCCTATGGTATTTCTTGGCAGAGACGGAAGGTAAACTTATGAATTTTAGTAATTCAACGACGGATAAAACCGAGAGACTAAAAGACAGAAACACACTTGCCAGTCAATGGGAGTCCATTGATTGGATGCAGGTGCAAAATGAAGTTAATAGGCTACAAACCAGAATTGCCAAGGCAACAGTGAAGGGCGACAAAAACAAAGTCAAAAGATTACAGTACTTACTAACACACTCATTCTATGCCAAAGCTCAGGCTGTAAAGAAAGTAACCTCGAATAAGGGAAAGAACACCTCTGGGGTAGACAAAAAACTATGGTCAACTGCAGCTTCAAAGATGAAGGCTGTATTAGCACTTACGGATAAACACTACAAAGCAAAACCCCTTAGGCGAGTCTTCATTGAAAAGAAAGGCAAGAACAAGAAACGACCGTTGGGAATCCCCACTATGTATGATAGGGCCATGCAAACACTCTATGCGCTAGCACTCGAACCCGTAGCTGAAACTACAGGCGACACTACATCTTTTGGTTTTCGTAAAGGAAGAAGCACTAAAGATGCCTGTGAACAGATATTTTGCGTACTAGCTAGGCAATGTTCTCCGACATGGATATTAGAAGGAGACATCAAAGGATGTTTTGACAACATCAACCATGGCTGGCTACAACAGAATATTCCGATGGACAAAAAAGTAATGAAGCAATTTCTAAAATCAGGGTTCATATACGAGGGCAACTTATTTCCTACAAACACAGGTTCACCACAAGGAGGAGCCATCTCAAGCCTATATGCAAACATAACGTTAGATGGTCTTGAAAAGTTAATTCAAGACAAATACCATCGAAATTCAAAGGGTAAAATAGAAAATCACTATCGGGCCAAAACCAAAGTAAATCTGGTGCGATACGCTGATGACTTTATCATTACCGCAAATACAAAAGAAATAGCAGAAGAACTGAAAGAAACTGTTAGTCAATTCCTAGAAAATCGCGGGCTAACTCTATCCGAAGAGAAAACAATGATTACGCATATAGATGACGGCTTCGACTTTCTTGGCTGGACATTTCGAAAGTTTAAAGGAAAATTGATTGTCAAACCATCAAAGAATTCCATCAAAGCCCTGACACGGAAATGCGCTACTATCATTCTGAAAGAAGGCAAAGCGGCGAGTCAGTCTGAAATAATTCGAAGGCTTAATCAAATCATTAGAGGGTGGACTAACTATCATAGACATGTCGTGGCAAGTCAAACTTTTTCTTACATCAATAACACTCTCTATCTTCTCTTGCAACAATGGGCAAAACATCGCCACCCCAACAAAAATAAATGGTGGCGACTAAACAAATATTGGCACGAAAAGAATGGGAAGAGATGGCTGTTCATGACGGATGAATACAGTCTCATCAATCTAAGAAGGATAGATATCGTCCGTCACCCTAAATTAAAGATATCTCAAAATCCCTTTATAGACGAAGAATACTTTACAAAGAGAAAAATGAAACTAGCCTCACTGATTGCCGCCAGAAATGGTAAAGAAATGCTTGAGCCGTATGAGCGGGAAACTCTCACGTACGGTTCTTAGACGAGGGAAAGGGAGTAATCCCTTTTCTTTAGTCGATTATACCAGCATATCATTCCAGGCCTTGCTCAAGGACAAAGAACTGCGTCAGTCTATGTCAAGGCGAGGGAATTGTTGGGACAACGCGCCTCAGGAGTCCTTCTTTGGCCATATGAAAGATGAAATCCACCTGGAAGGCTGCAATACATTCGAAGAATTAACGGTCATTATTGAAGACTATATGGATTACTACAACAATGATCGCTACCAATGGGATTTAGCCAAGCTGTCACCAAACCAGTACGAAAAATATCTCCGGACTGGAAATTATCCTATTCATGTGTAGATCGGATTTAATACAGGGCACTATGAGCGATTGTTCCAGCGAGTGAGAGCCACCGTTCCGTTTTACGAAGCCAGTATTCGGAAACAGCGAAACCACTCTGGGGTAGACTTGACATGGGACCCTACGACGGATGCTTCAATGGGTCGAGGGCTGTGGCTCAAATGATGTATTCCTTTGGGGTAAGCCCCATCCCTTTAATCTAGGGTAGCATCCGCCGCCCCCATATCAAGTCTTATTTTGAGTCATAAAGCAGGCTGTTAAGCAATGTCTTCTCAATAGATTTACCAAGGCTCTATGTCTCCGGAACTATGGCTCAATTTTTCCATACAAGCGGCTCACTGTATTCCGGAACGACGGCTCTTTCGCATCGGTATATTAAGATCAAAACGGTATTTCTTCCGGAATAGAGATGCCATGTATGCGACACAGTGATTCTAATAACTCTATTTTTTTATTTGCTTCATCCAGAGAACTCTTCACTGACCAGTAATCACTGCGGAGCTGTTCGAAAAAGTCTTCTAACTGCTCGTATTCTTTTTTGAAGTTTTGCTTTGATGAGCGAAATCTTTTTACAGTAGCTTTCATAATGTTTATAGATATGCGGATATATTTAACGCTGGCAGTCATATCGAAGTGATATAACTGCCAGCGTTTGCTTGCATATCTCCTCCGTAAAACCCATTTAAGCAGTTTCACAGAGATTTTATAGGCCCTTTTTTTAAATTGTCCTTGACATGGGGGGCACTTTATTGAGCATCAATTTATAGGCTCTTTTTTGCTTTCATATAACAATAAAAAAGATACTATAACTTTCTCTAAATCACTTCCATTATGGCGCACTTATCGACAAAAATAATATCGAAAAAAGCTAAAAAAAAACACTTTGCTTTCCTAAAAAGATATTGACGAGAATTAGAGAGCGAGGTATATTGAAGTCAGAAGAACCCCTACCCGGGGGATAGGGAGATGAGACAAGATGATGTTGGAATGTTCACATTGCGGGCAACTTATCTCAGAATTTCGTCCTAAGTTTTTTATGATTTTAGAAAAAATAGACCCTATGCCTCCAAATGTGAAAGAGATAATATGCCCAAATTGTTCAGGAATCAACTATGCTATCAACTTAAACTATTGTTCGCAATCCTGTGAGTATTTCAAACCCTTAGTCAATCCGATGGATCCTAGCCAAATTCTTAATTTGGGTTGTCGGGGTCAATGTATGAAAGATTACTAAAACTTTTGAGTTATCTAAGTTTTTTTCTTTATATTATAAATAACTTTGTGAACAAGATAACTACAGAAAAATTCCAGTAGGGAGGTGAACATTTTGGCAGAGAATTATTTGGAAGCTTATGGCAAGGAAACAAGTCAAGATGTCGGCGAACGTACTCTCAATTATTTTAGCGAACTTTTTAGCATGGAAATGCCATTATCACGGATGATGAAAATGATGCCTGGCATGGTTAAATTCATGATGGCAGGGAAAGACACACGGGAAGATTTAATGAAGTTTATGCCTCAAATGATGCCCATGATGAAACAAGCCATTACGGGTAGAAAAGAGGAATAGGGGGGAATACCGTGCTCGAACAAACCAAAGACTGGAGCGATGATTTTTACGAGAGATGGAAGCCGATTGCAATGGGCTTTGTCAATGAAGCTGAAAGATGCCTGCAGTGCGGAAAATGTACGGGGCAATGTCCGGCAGCCGCAGTGACTCCAAGCTATAACCCTCGTAAATTAATTCGGGATTTAGTTAACGGTAATATTAAACGGGTCTTGTCCAGTGTTGAACTCTGGCAATGTTTCTTCTGCAGCGGCTGTTATTCAACATGCCCGATGGACATTAATTTTCCCTTCTTCATCTTCATGCTTCGTTTGGCAGCGATGAATGAAGGCTATGGTTGGGAGGATGTTAAACAACTTGAAGCCTATGCAGAAAAGGATTATTTGAAAACTGGGACCACGGTTTCTTCCTTTGAGAGAAATCCCTTTGTGGTGGATACGATTGGAGATATCGGCGATATCCGCGAGGCAGCAGGGTTACCCAGGACGCGCAAGGTCAGCGAGCGAGGGGTGGCGGAAATCAATATGATTTCTGACTTAACAGGGATGACATCTTTTATGAAGAAAATCGGCGGGGTTGAACTTTTAGATTGCAAGACGTGTACTCCTGAACAGGAGAAGCGCTGCAAGCATAAGCCGATGCCTTCGAGAGTCGGCAAAATAAAAACTCATCTACGTTTTTATAATTATGGTGAACCGGGGGGGAAGAATCATGCCGAGGCTTGATAAAGTAGCTCAAATTCCTAAACCAGAACAAATCTTTTTCTTTAAAAGCTGTGTAGCGAGTAATAAATATCCTGGAATTGAAGCCTGCGGGAAGGAAGCTCTTCAAATTCTCGGGGTTGAACCTGTTGAATCGGATGAACAGACCTGCTGCGGCGGATTCGTTACCTTTGCCAATGTGGCTGCGCCAACGGCTTCTATGCCGGCCGTTGCACGCAATCTTTCTTTAGCAGAGGAAAAAGGTTTGGATACATGTGTTCTTTGTAACGGATGCTGGACCTTTCTAAACGAATTCGGACACTTTATGAGCCATAATGAGGAAATTAAGGCCAGCATCAATATGATGATGAATATGATGGGCCGTGAATTCAAGGGAACGAGCAACGTTTATCATATTGCTGAAATGTTTTATCGCCTGAAAGATGATATTGCTAAAAATGTGAAACGGCCGCTTACTGGAATTAAGATTGCTACTCACTATGGCTGCCATTATCTCGGCGGCGGTAAATATACAGCTATTGATGATGCCCAGATGCCTACCTATATGGAAGAATTGATTGAGCTGATGGGAGGAACCGTTGTTCCTTATACTGCAAACCGCGAATGCTGCGGCACAGGTTTTACCCAGATTATCAATGGAAAAGACTTATCTCTTGAGCATACTCAGCTTAAACTCGATTCAGTTAAGGAAGCGGATCCCGATCTCCTCATTGTCCAATGCCCATATTGCCATAGCCAGCTGGATCGGGTTCAACAGCAGTTGAATTATCGTGGGTCTGGATCAGCGGATTATCAAACTCCAGTTATTCATATTGCTCAGCTGGTAGGTTTGGCTTTAGGGCTTGAACTTCCTAAATTAGCCTTTGCTGCCCATATCAGTGGACGTGAACGTTTGGAAAAGGTTCTCGACCAGATCGGTCGTTAGAAGGAGGAAAAAACGTGAAGAAGACGTTAGTTATCGGCGGAGGAATTGCGGGGATTACTGCAGCAGAAAAAGTAGCTCAAAACGGGGGCGAAGTCGTTCTTATTGAAAAGGAAAATGAGCTTGGTGGCAATTTTGCCAAGTTAACCTTTACTTTCCCGGTGCTGGGTGATGCAAAAGCATTGCTGAATAAAGAAATTGATGCAGCTCAATCTCTATCGGGAATCAAGATATTAAAGGGAACGACATTGGCAAAGGTTGACGGAAGTGCAGGTAATTTTACAGTAGAGCTGAATACTCCTGCGGGCAAGCGCATGGAAAGTGCGGCCTCAATTATTGTGGCTCCCGGTTTCCATTACATGGAGCCAACAGCCTATACGGAATATTATTATGGCCGCAGTCCTAAAGTGGTTACGAGCCTTGAATTTGAAAAAATGGCAGCCGAAGGGCGCCTTCCGAAGGGAAAAGCCCGCGTTGTTTTTGTTCACTGCGTTGGATCACGTGATAAAGCCAAAGGGTATCGCTATTGTTCAAAAATCTGTTGTTCTTACTCTGCAAAACACGCCATTATGATGAAAAAAGCGAATCCCGAATCTAAAAATTATGTTTTCTATATTGACATTCGTGCCTTAGGAAAAGGATATGAGGAATTTATCCGGTCTGCTATGGAAGAATATAATGTTCGCTATGTCCGTGGGCGAGTTGCCAAGGTTTTGCCGGAAGGAGATAAACTTCTTGTTCGTGCAGAAGATTCCCTCATTGGCAATCCTATTGAAGTGGAAGCAGATTTAGTCGTTTTGGCGTCAGCTATGGAGCCGCCGGAAGGTTCGCGTGAATTGGCTGAAATCCTTGGAATTGAAACGGATGAATACGGATTTTTCCAAGAGGTTGAAGCAAACGTACGTCCCTGTCATTCCTCTAAACCGGGAGTATTCTTAGCCGGAAGTTGTACTCAACCCATGGAAATTGCAAGTGCAGTGGCTATGGGAGGCTTAGCAGCTACCGAAGCTTTGGTTTTAGCCCGGTAAATTCCGATCACTTTATATAGAATAAAGCTCCGCCTAAAAATGTTTTAGGTGAGGTAAGGAAGTGAAATCGTATGCGCTTACGCATTAATGAAGACGGTATCCGGAATCAAGTCGAAGAGGGTATTCAAAGAACTTTAACGTCTTGCCTCCAATGTTCAAAGTGTGGGGGAGGTTGTGCTTATACGGAAGAATTTGATCTTACTCCGCGTCAAATCATCGAATCATTGTTGGATTGTCAGGATGAAAAGGTATTGGACAGCCGGACAATTTGGATGTGCGGAAAAAATTGTTCCGGATGTCAGATCATCTGCCCCGTTGGGCTGCCCTTAAATGAAATTATGTCAGTGCTTAGAGGAGTAGCGGAGGAACGAAGCATTGAGCCCAAATATGCGCAGCCTTCGCTAATCTATCATAAATTTGAACACTGTGCGAAACACCGAAGAGAGGGTGAAGCGAGTGAAAGTATGGATGGACGAGAAGCATAGCTTCTTGGAAGAGGTTGAAGCCCGAAGCGGGCAGAAGGTTCAAGAATGTTACCAATGCAGCAAATGCTCGGGCGGATGCCCGTTTTCGGGAATTATGGACTATGCGCCTAATTCCATTTTGGAAATGATTGTATACAACATGAAAGACCAATTGCTTTCAAGCAAGGCAATTCAGATGTGTGTTCAATGCGGAACATGCGGGGCCCAATGCCCTGCCGGTTTTGAACTGTATGAGGTCATGAATGTCCTTAGGGCTATGGCTAAAGAAGAAGGATACATTACACATGAGAAAAAGATTCCTAAAATGAATGAGATTTTCCTCGGGGAAGTGAAAAATCTTGGCCGGATGCATGAAGTCAATTTAATGCTTAAAAACATGCTGAATCAAGGTCAATTTGTCAAGGATGCGGTTTCCTTAATTCCAATCGGTCCACCCATGTTTTTAAGAGGAATTATGGGACCTGGTGATATTCTGGGCCATAAGATTCAAGGGCAACGCGCTGTAGCCAAGATTTTTGAGAATGTTGAGAAAATGCGAGGGGGACATGCAAGATGAGAATTGGATATTTCCCGGGGTGTTCCCTTCATTCCACCGCGAAAAACTACGAGTCTTCAACGCAAGCCGTTCTTAAAGCATTAGACGTACAGCTCGATGAAATTCCGGATTGGAGCTGCTGCGGTTCAACTCCTGCTCATCAAACAGATCATCTTCTTGCCTTGTCTTTGTCTGCTCGCAATTTGGCTTTAGCAGAAAAAGCGGGGATGAAAGAAATCATGGCGCCATGTGCCGCTTGCTTCAGCCATTTACGGACTGCAGAGGTAGAATGTGCTAAGGACAAAAAAACACATCAAGAAGTGCAAAAGGCTATTGAGATGAACTTCAATAATCAAGTCCATGTACTCAATATTCTGGATCTTTTAGTCAATCGCATCGGCATTGAGAACATTGCCAAAAAGGTGAAGAAGCCATTAAAAGGGCTGAAAATAGCTCCTTATTATGGATGTGTGCTGACCCGCCCGGCAAAAATTGCCCAATTTGATGACCCAGTCAATCCACAAAGTATGGACCGTTTGCTAGAAGCTTTGGGAGCAGAAGTGGTTACCTGGGGAGCTAAAACAGACTGCTGCGGGGCAGCCCATGTCCTTACTCGTCAGGAAGTCGTTCTTGAACTGACTGGCCGAATTGTTTATCAGGCTAAAGAAGCGCATGCGGATGCTATTTCGACTGCCTGCCCAATGTGCATGTCTAACTTGGATTTACGGCAAAGCGCAATTCAAAAAGCTACAGGGAAGGAATCTAAAGTTCCGGTCATGTATATTACCGAACTTTTAGGGATGGCCTTAGGAATTCCAAATTCAGTGTTAGGAACAAGGAAGCATGTTGTAAGCACGGCGGCGGTAACCGCTAAAATCAGTTAGAATTAAATTCTCTTATAACAAGATTTTAAACCGTATTCAGTAAGATTAGCAGAAGAGTTTCGCACCAGAAAAGGACAAAGGAGAGCAATTGTTATGGCCTTGAGTCGAGAGTTGAGTAAGCATAAAGATATTCTAGCGGAAATCGGAAGCTATATTCACGATTGTAGGGTACGAAGAAAATTATCACTTCAACACCTAAGTGTAAGACTGGGTGTGAATCCCTCTTATTTACGTGAAATTGAGCTGGGTGAGAGGCTTCCGGATGATGAATTTATAAGAAGCTTATCGGAAAATTGTGAGCTTGATGAGAACTATATCTTTAACAGCCTTGGCAAAGTGCCGCTGATTGCAAGAGAAGAGTTGGAACGACAATCTCTTTTGCAAGAAATACTGAAAGAGATCGGTATGTCAAAGCTTTCTGAAGAACAGAAAAAAGAAATTTATCGTCAGTTCTATCTTCTTACGAAGAATACCTTATCAACGCTGGAAGGACTTGCGGTTAAGCAAAATCGTTAAACTTAATAGCGAGCTTAAGTTCAAAGTGCGAAACTCAAGCTTATAAAACAATTGCAACTGCGTCACACTATTACGGACGCAGTTGCAATTGTTTTAGCCAATTACTATTGACAAAAATGAAAGAATCGCATATATTAAAAATAACTAAATACCCCCCTATGGTATAGGGATAAGCAGAGGAGCGATTCACTATGAGCGATAAAATTCTATATCTCTCTACAGAAGAATTTGAAAATGAATTGAAAAGTCATCAGGGTTTACTTGTTTTAGATTTCTTTTCTGAGGATTGTCCGCCATGTGCACAACTTGCCCCTATTTATGAAAGAATGGCTGAGAAGTTTCCTCAGGTTAAGTTCGTGAAGATGATGCGTCAGCAGCATCGTCCACTCGCTGAACGCTTTGGCGTAAAAGGAAGCCCAACTGTTCTTTTTTTTAAAAATGGCCAAGAGGTAGGAGAACGAATCGGAGGTTATATTACTAAATCGCAAATGCGGATCGCCTTGGAAAGCCTTTTAGGCATTGAAAGTGAACAGGTCGAAAAAGAAGTATTCAACGCCGACGTTCTTGTTCTGGGCGGAGGTCCTGCTGGCTTAACCACAGCAATTTATGCTTCTCGATCCAAACTGAAAACGATAGTGGTTGAAGAAGGGATTGCAGGCGGTCAGGCAGCAACAACGTTCCATATGGCTAACTACCCGGGTACTCCCGGAACGATCGGGGGTAAAGATCTCGTGGAAAATATGATCAGCCAAGCCAAGAGTTTTGGAGCTGATATTCATGATTTGAAAGAGGTTTTCAGCGTAAACCTGATTAGGGATCAGAAGGAAATCATCACGGAAGATGCAATTTACCGCGCTCCGGTTATTGTAATTGCCACCGGGGCAGAGTCAAGACGGCTTCCGGTAGAAGGAGAAGCGGATTTCCGCGGAAATGGAATACACTACTGCGCAACCTGTGATGGGGCAATGTATCAAGATGCTGAAAATATCATAGTTGTTGGCGGAGGAAACTCCGCTGTAGAAGAGTCCATTTTTTTAACTAAATTTGCAAAACACGTAACGATTGTTCACCAGTTTGACCATTTTCAAGCTTCGAAAACAGCACAGGAAGAGGCTCTGGCAAATAATAAGATCAGCGTAATCTGGGATTCTGAAGTGCGGTCAATTATTGGAGAAAAACATTTAACCGGAGTGCAAATTGAAAATGTAAAAACACATGAAATGAGTGCAGTGAATGCCAATGGTACCTTTGTTTATATCGGCATGCAGCCACGTACGCAATTATTCAAAGATCAATTAAAAATTAACGACTGGGGATATATTGAAGGGAATGACGAGATGCGGACGAATATAGAAGGCGTCTTCGTCGCTGGAGATGTTCGCAGCAAGACTGTTCGCCAGGTTGCTACAGCTGTAGGTGATGGTGCTGTAGCCGCGGTTAATGCGGAGCGCTATCTTGCATCAAAAAATAAAAAGTAAGAGTAAAATATACAAAATATGGGGAAACTCCTAAGGATATTTTTAAAAGGAGGTTTCCCCATGAATATTGATTTAACAACGGAAGAAATCATTATTTTATTGAAAGCATGTAATCACTGCCTCAGTACTTGTCAAGAAGGTGGATCAGAACATCAATGCCCGGATTGCCAAAAACTGCAGCTGGTGATGAATAAACTAGAAGCCGGGGTGAACCAATAATGTCAGGAGATTTTAAATTTAAATCTCACTATGAACTAGCAATCGTAGGATGCGGCCCAGCGGGAATGGCTGCCGCGATAAATGCAAGAATTCGCAAAAAGGATTTCATCTTTCTCGGATCGGAATTTTGCAGTCCTAAATTAGCGAAAGCTCCTCAAGTTGATAATTTCCTAGGGTTTCCAGAGATTGAGGGGGAAGAATTACGACAGCGATTTTTAAATCACCTAAAGCAAATGGAAATAGAGATTGTTCCATGGAAGGTTAATAATATTTATCCTGGACCTCCGTTTACGTTGATCGGAAGTGATCAAGCTTTCGAAGCGGATGCTGTTATTCTTGCCACCGGTGTTTCCGCCCAAAAGTTAGTCCCTGGGGAGTCTGAACTGCTGGGGAGGGGTGTGGGTTATTGTGCAACCTGTGATGGACCCCTTTATAAAGGCAGATCGGTTGCCATAATTGCTTATGATAAAGAAGCTGAAGCTGAAGCGAATTATATGGCAGAAATCTGTTCAGCAGTCTATTATATTCCTTTTTATAAAGAAATCGGAAATTTGGATGAACGTATTGTTTTAAAAAAAGATAAGATAAAAGAGATTGCGGGAAGCGATCATGTCGAAAAACTAGTCCTGGGACAAGAGGAACTTACAGTAGATGGTGTTTTTCTTTTGCGGGATAACATGCCGGCAGAGCAATTAATACCAGATCTCAAGATGGATAACGGATCTGTTTTAGTTGATCATCACTTGGAGACGAACATTCCGGGTTTATTTGCTGCAGGAGACTGTACTGGTCAGCCTTATCAGCTTTTAAAGGCAGCTGGAGAAGGTGCAACAGCGGCTTTATATGCAGTTAAATACCTTGATGCGCTCAAAGAAAAGAAAAATTAAAAACAAAGATCTAAGAATAGGTTCACTAGAATAGATTAAATAAGAATAGTCGTACCCCATGGGGGTTAGGGGGAGAAAACGTGGCGACTTTTGAGATTGTGAAAAGGTATACAGCGGAAGATATAAATTCAAACTTAAGCTGCGGCGGAAATATTGAGTATTTGGATTTAAACAACGGGGAAAAGATCTTAGACTTAGGCTGCGGACGCGGCGGCGAAACAATCCAAGCCGCAAAGCGGATCGGTTCTGAGGGCTATGCCTGGGGACTCGATTTAACTCCACGTATGATCGAGCTAGCACAGAAACGGGCACAAAGTGAACAGGTTGAAAATGTGGAGTTTTTGTTGGGCTCCATGGATCATATTCCTTTGCAGGATGATATTTTAGATGCTGTACTCAGCAACTGTGCAATTAACCATGTTGAGAATAAAACTGCAGTTTATCAGGAGATTTTTCGGGTGCTTATGCCAGGCGGGCGCTTTGTCGTATCAGATATTATGACAGAAGAGCCTTTGCCGCAGGAGATCAAAACGGATCCAGAAGCGATTGCGGACTGCTTTGGAGGGGCCATAACCATAAAAGAATATGAGCAGGCCTTAAATGATGCCGGATTTCATAAGGTGACCGTTTTTAAGGAAAGGCGCTATATGAAAAATGGCTATGAAATGATCAGCCGAACCTTTCAAGGATTTAAAGAAAACTAAGTATTAAAAGTTATCGAATTGAAAGGAGGTGAGCGTCATGCGCCCAATTACTTCAACATCTTCGGCTTGCTGCAATACGAGCCTTGCACTTACCGTTGCTCAATGTTGTTCTAAATCATCCCAAATCGTCGCGGGTTGCCACGACTAATCCCTTGGCGGCAGAAAAGTTCTGCCGCTTTTTGGCATGAAGTTTCTCTATTCGTATTAGAGTTAAATATATAGACTGACAGATATAAAAAACAAATGAAAATAAGACAAGAAATATAATATGTTAAAGAAAAGGGTGGAGAAATGTATTTTAGCAAATATAACCTGGTTTTACCGATGAAAGAGAATCCAAAATATCCTTACGCAATTTTAAATGCGTTATCCGGGGGGTTTGATCTTGTACCGCAAGAGGATTATGAAAAGTTGATGATTCTAAAACAGGGCGGAGAGGTTGGCGAGCCCGAGCTTATAAATTACTTGCAAAGCAGGGGATATTTATACCAAGACAAAACAGCAGAAGACAAACGTCTTGAAGAACGCTTGCCGGAGTTCAATAAAGCGCTTCGTGAAACAGCACCTCAGGTTCTTCTCGCACCAACCTACACCTGTAATTTTGCATGCCTTTACTGTTATGAAAACGGAATTAAGCATAAAAAAGATCTTATTACCAAGGAGGTGGTAGATGCTTTTTTTGAGCATATAGGACGCCAATATCAAGAGCAGAAACCTTTTATTACGCTGTTTGGCGGGGAGGCTCTCCAGGCTTCGGCTAGACAGATGAAAATGATCGATTATATCGTTAAAAAAGCTGCAAGCGGAGGCTATGCAATCACGGCAGTCACGAACGGTTACGATCTGATAGAATACCTTGATATTCTCCAGCAAGCTGAAATTAAGGAACTGCAGATTACTCTCGATGGTCCAAAGCCAGTTCACGATCTGCGCCGTCCTACTGCAGGAGGGCAAGGGACGTATGATCGAATTATGGAAGGCCTTACAGAAGCTATCAATCGAGGAATACCGATCAATTTAAGGACTGTTGTTGACAAAAACAATTTTGAGTCTCTAGTTGCCTTAGCCGAAGATTTAGATCGACGCGGCTGGCTTGATTTGCCGTCGCAGCGTTTTAAGACGGCAATTGGCCGTAATTATGAACTTTTTGAATGTTATGCTAAACCGGAGCATCTTATGGGGCAAGCAGAGCATTGGGCAATGTTTCTGGAATTAGCCGAAAAATATCCTATCCTTAAGAAATTCCATACTCCGGAATTTAAAGGAATCCACCATCTCGTACAAACAGGTGAACTCTATTTACCGTCTTATGATACTTGTCCGGCGTGTAAAACGGAATGGGTATACGATCTCTATGGTGATATATACGGCTGTACGGCTTCAACGGGACAGGATGAATTTAAGCTGGGAACATTTTATCCAGAATATACGATCAAGGAAAAAGAGACTAAAGATTGGGAAGAACGCAGCGTCCTAACTATTCCTGAATGCAAGGATTGTGATGTGAGCTTGATATGCGGCGGTGGCTGCGGCGCTATTGCCAAAGACAGAACAGGGCGAGTTCAAGGGCCGGATTGTCGTCCCATTAAGGAAATTCTTACACTAGGTCTGAAATACTACGGAGATAATCTACTCAAGATGGGATTTTAGGGGGGCGAAGAAAGTGCCAAGCTATGATCTGATCTGTCAGGAATGCGGGCATAAGTTTTCGGTTTTCTGCAGTATAAGCCAGAAAGATCAACAAATATGTCCGCAGTGTAAAAGTCAAAAAATCAGTCAACGATTTACAGCAGTCAATATCGGAGGAAGCAAAACAAGCGGTAGTACTAGTTCAGCCGGTGCGCCCGTAAGATCGTCAGGCTTTGGCTGAGCAGGATGTTAAGAAGACCGTGAGTCTTTTCGCTTATGGATTAACGGGGAGGAGTTTGGATGTCTGCTTTTATTCTTGAAAAACTCTGCCGAGGCTGCCAGCGATGTGTTCATGCCTGTCCTCAAAATGCAATTCTTATGGTCGCTCATCTTGCTGTTGTAAAACCGGAACGGTGTATTGAATGTGAAGAGTGTATGGAAGTCTGCATGCAAGGCGCAATCACCTTCCGAGACGAAAACGGGGAGGACATCGTTCATGGATAAAGAACAAAAGAAAATGGAGGAACGCCGTTTTCAGGAGTTGCAGGAAAAACTTATCGATGTTATAGCACGCTGGCCGGCTCACTCCGTTAAACCTGAGCTGATATTCCAATTAGAGAGCTTAGAGGAAGAAATTGCTATTTTACAGAAACGTTTAGCTTCCCGGGGGAAAAAGATGAGTTCTAGTTTTCAGCTTGGCCCGTTTGTAATCAAAGTTCAGGGGCTTGCGTTAATTTTTGCTATTTTTATGAGTTATTGGGTAGTAAAATATCATTTAAAGAGATTAGATACCCTTGACTCATCTGTTAAAGAACAAATTAAGGAAACAGTAGAAAAAGGTGCGGTTTTAGCCTTATTTGTCTGGAAATTCAGCTTGCTCTTTTTTCATCCTCTTCAGTCAATGAGCAACCCGTTGGCACTTCTTTATTACTCAGGTGACGAACGGGGAATGGGGCTTGCTGCTGCAGCAACCTTTACGTATTTTTATTTCCAAGCGAGAAAAGAGAGAATTAAGATTGAGGTTTACGGGGAACTATTCCTTTCAAGCTTTCTGACGGGAAGCATTGTTTACTATTTATTTGCGCTGGGAGAGGCACCTAGTCGAATTGCGGTTTATGGAACTGAAGCTTTACTTGCCTTGTTTCTATATTACTTTTACTTTTGGAAGAGTATATCGCAGCAAAATGAAAATGCAAAGTTTAAGAAGATACTACATTCATTTATGTGGTATAACTTAGGTCAAGCCTTTATTTCCTTCCTGAATCCATTAAAGCAAAACTTGGTATGGGGTTTTTCCTCACAGCAAATTTTTTATTTGACCCTCGCCCTGGTATGTATTACCATAGATTTCTGGAAAGTAGAGACTAAGACGAACTAGGTTCCTCAGGAGGAGTAAAATGGAGAATATTTCAGTTCTCTTTGCGTTAACAGCAGGAATGCTATCATTTTTATCTCCGTGCGTTTTTCCTTTGATTCCGGCATATGTTGCAAACCTGACGGGTTCAATCTATGGCAATGATCGAATTGAGGTTTCGAAACGGTTATTGCTGACACGATCCATAAGTTTTATTGTTGGTTTTAGCCTCATTTTTGTGTTGATGGGCGCCTCAGCAAGTGCAGTGGGCAGAATTTTTACGCATAATCGAGAATTGGTTCAGAAATTGAGCGGTATTTTAATCATTATTTTTGGCCTGCAAATGGCAGGTATATTAAAGCTGCGCTTTCTGATGATGGAAAAACGCTGGGAAGGAAAGGCCATAAAAGAGAATACGGTCTGGCGTTCTTTGCTGCTGGGGGTTTCGTTCGGGGCGGGTTGGACTCCTTGTGTTGGTTTAGCTTTGTCTTCAATTCTTTTACTCGCGGGATCTACCGATACAGTATATAACGGAATGTTTTTGCTGTTGGTCTATTCCATGGGCTTGGGTATTCCATTTCTAGCTATTTCCTTAGTCATTACATACTCTCTTAAAGCTGTTAAAGCCGTCAATAGAAGATTAGGGCTGCTCTCAATGATCAATGGCTGGATTTTAGTGGGAATGGGGCTGCTCTTATATGCAGGCCAATTGCAAAAAATCAGTGCTTGGCTATCACGATATACCTACTTTGCAAACTAGAGGAGATGTGCTGCGTGAAAAAATATTTTGCGGTTGCTGTTCTTATCGGCTTGATCTTTTGGGGCTTTTACAGTGTTCAAAAACCTAATACTCCTACAAATACGATTTCATCCAGTTCAAAACTGACGGTGGGGATTGATGAAGGCAATTTAGCGCCTGATTTTGAACTGAAGACACTGGATGGGAATTCAATTCGACTTTCGAGTCTGAAAGGAAAAAAGGTTATCCTTAATTTTTGGGCAACCTGGTGTCCGCCCTGTCGCTCAGAAATGCCGGATATAGAAAAGTTCTATGTAGATCAAAAAGATAAGGGCCTTGAAGTTCTTGCCGTGAATCTGACGAATGCTGAAAAGAATCGTGCTGATGTGGCTCCCTTCTTAAAAAGTTTTGGCATTACCTTTCCTGTTGTTTTGGATGAAAAAGGAAGCATAGGGGAATTATATGATGTCTATTCCATTCCGGCTAGCTTCATCATCGATACCCAAGGTGTAATTCAAAAGAAACTTGTTGGGCCGATGACCTATGATTCTATGAAAGCAATGGTGGGAGCTATAAAATAATTTAGATAATAAACGAAGGAAAGTGAAACAATGGAAGAAGTCATTATGTATGTTGTGCCTCTTTGACCGCATTGTGTACGCGCTAAGCGGTTCCTTACGGGTAAGGGAATCAAATGGGTTGAGAAAAATATTATAATACCAGCCGCTCGCAAAGAAATGCAGCAAGTTACCAGTTCAATGACTGTTCCGGTGGTTAAAGCAGGAGATTGGGTTCTTGTTGGTTTTTCTGCGGCTGAGTATGAGGAAGCATTTAAAAACTGGTCTTAACTGTATTCAGACACTTTAACCGTATTTAGATAAATTGAATTATAAATTTAGCAAAGGAAAAGGTGAAGAAAATGAAAAATGTTGTTATGTTCACTACAAAGACCTGACCGTATTGTACAATGGCGAAGGAGTTTCTTTCGCAGAAAAAAATCCACTTTATTGAAAAGGATATCAATGTTGATGAACAAGCCCGAGCTGAGCTGATCCAAAGAAGAATCAGCAGCGTGCCCACATTTATGATCGGTGAGGATGTTGTGGTTGGTTTAGATAAAGCCAAAATTCTGCAGCTCGTCGATCATCGCGTTGCCGAATGCGAAAAATGCCATGGCAAGATGCGTGTTCCGATCAATAAAGGAGAAATCACAGTAACGTGCCCGAATTGTGCCCATAAATTTAATATTACACCAAATCAATTCTAACTAATTAGTCTTGAATAACAAAAAGGAATCCGCTTTTCATGTTGCATTACGCTCATGATCTGCGGATTCCCTTTTGTTATTATTCAGATCAAACCACCAATTTCTATTTCTCTGACTCTGTTTTAACCTCACCCTTTGAGTTTTCTAAACTTTCCTTAACATCACCAAATTCGTAACCCGGTACAGTTTTCCCAATTTCTTTCATCATGGTTTCTGCGGGAATGTTTTCAGGAATTTTAAACATCTTATAGAATTCATGAAGATCTGTATTCGTCGCTTGAGCTGCTTCTTTAATTGTCATATAACCTTTAATTTCATCAAAGTTCATGGTTTCCCCAGCTTTGAGTTGTTCAGGCAGCAAGGTATAAACACCTGCAGCTTGAGCAGCAAAGATTGAACCAAAGAATACTGCCATGACCAAGGCAATAATAACGATTGGCTTTAATGCTTTAGAACCTTCCTTGCTTTCCAAAGCTCCAGCTTTCGGACAATTTAATACACAGGTTTGGCAGTTAATACATTCGGCGTTTTTAACCTCAATGGAATGTTGAACGTCAATATTCATAGGGCAGACTTTATTACATTTTCCACAATTAATACAAGCATCTTCATTTCGCACAACTTTAAACGGACTGGCTTTACCGAATATTCCATAGACTGCGCCCATAGGGCAGATATATTTGCAAAAGAACCGATCGTAAAGAAGTGATCCTACAATTGTAATGATCAAAAGAATTAACCCTACAGCAGATTCTTCCCAAACACTATTTACTCCCTCGGAAAGATGACCATAAGCCGACCAGGGGTCATAAGGGGACATCCATAAGCCTGCTGTTTTCCAAGCATAGAATAGGGTTATAAGAAGAACGGCATATTTTAAATAGCGCAAAGGCTTATCAATTTTCTGCGGCATAATCAATCGTTTTTTGAAGAACTTGTGACCAATCTTTGCAAAGAATTCCTGAATAGCACCAAATGGACAGATCAATCCACAAAAACTGCGTCTGAAAAATAAAGCTAAAACAACAGTAATTCCGAAAAGAATTAATGTACCGGCAAATATCTTGCTGATAAAACTTCCAGTTGCAAACACTTGGTAGAGACTTTCTAATCCTCCGAAGGGACATAAAGCATGAATTGAAGGAGATTTCCCGCCGCCAAGGGAAATATGGAGATAAGAGGTATAAGTAATCAATAGTGTAAAAAGAGCTAAAAGAGCCCATCGCAAATAGCGAATATATTTATTGCTTTTCATTTCTTTTCACTCCCCGTTTATAGAAAAGCTGCAAGACGTTTCGTATTATCGTTTTGCAGCCTTTCTCATTTCTCATGTTTAAATTTGATGCAAAATAAAATGCTGTCTTACTGGGTTACAGTACCTTGAGCAGCAGCACCTGAACGATATCCGTTACCTAAGCCGCAGCCGTAGCCTTGGCCCATACCTCTTCCTTGACCCATGCCTGCACCCATACCATAGCCTCTTCCGTATTGTGCCATACCCGTTCCATCGCAGGTCGCTTGATTGTTTTTGATGTTGTTGTAAATTGTGTCGGCTTGTTCTTGTGTTAGTTTTCCATCCTTAACTTGTTGATCTAAGATTGCTTTTCTTTGTTCTAACATTTGGCTTTGGAATTCATCAAGTTTACCGACTTCATTAGCGATCGTACCGTACGTTTTGCCAGAAGCTCTTTCTTCATTGACTGCTTCAACGGATTTTCCGGTCACTTGTGAGGTGATTTCTGCAGGTGTCTTGAATGTTGCTGCATAAACTGTTCCGGCAGTTCCTAAAACTCCAAGTGCTGTAACCAGGACAACTAATTTTTTTAAGTTTTTCATCATAAACACACTCCTTTTTTGATGGCTAATTTCGTTTTACCTTGTGATTAGAGTATAAACAGCAAGTGTGTCAAAAGTTTGGCAAAACTTTGGCAAAAGTTCAAAAAATTATTGTCATAAATTTGTCACAACGTGATCCGCGATATGTGATAGATTTATACTAAGATAAATAAGTAGAATAAGATGGAAGAAGAGTAAATAAGTGAATCAATAATGAGCATCGGAGGGATATTCATGAGTAAGTCAATCTTAATCGCAGATGATCATGAAGATATACTTGAAATTTTAAATCGTTACGTAAATAAAGAGGGATATTCTCCAATTCTTGCTCATGATGGAGAAGAAGCTATCCTAAAGTTTAAAGAATGTAACCCTGTTCTAATCTTACTGGACGTAATGATGCCCATAATAGATGGCTTTGAAGTTTGCCGGAAGATTCGTGAAGCCTCAAATGTGCCGATTATCATGATTACGGCAAAAGGGGAAGATGGAGACCGTATAATGGGGCTGGATATTGGCGCAGATGATTATATTGTTAAACCATTTAGCCCGGCAGAAGTTATGGCTCGTATTCGCGCAGTTTTAAGACGAATTGATGTCTTAGAGGAGGAAATGAAGGATATCATACGCCTCCCAGGACTTGAAATAGATATTTCCTCTTATGAAGTTATGGTCAAAGGCGAAAATGTCAATTTAACCAAAAAAGAAATCGAAATTCTTTGGCTGTTGGCTGGAAATCCTGGAAAGGTTTTTTCAAGGGATAATCTCCTTGATCGAGTTTGGGGTTATGATTACTTTGGAGATGCACGTACGGTGGATACCCATATCAAAAGGCTTCGTTCGAAGATCGATTTTTCACAGTCTTTAAATTGGGATATTAAAACAATTTGGGGAGTGGGATATAAATTTGAGATTAAGCATGTTTAGAAAAACGATTGCCTTTAAATTGACGGCAGGGTTCGTACTTATCGTGCTCATATCCATGCTTACAATTGGATTGTTCTTTATTCAAATGTTTAGGCAGTACACATTTAATAGCAAGGAGCAAGTTCTTCTTGAAAGGGCACACAGCATTGCTGAATTGATGAGTCAAAATCCGCCGACCAATGGGCAATTAAGAGGCTATGGCGGATTGATGCAAATGCTGGGTACACTTGCCGAGGCGAAAGTATGGGTTACGGATGATACAGGCACTCCTGCAGTCATTTCGGGAATGGGAATGGGTAGAGGAATGGGATTGGGTTTGAATTCAGGGCATGCCTTAAGTACCGAGCCCTTGCCTGCAGAAGCTGAAGATGTTATCAAAAGTGTTTTGTCAGGGCAAGAGTCTATTAGTCAAAGTTTCAGCAGTGTATATAATGAAGCAACACTCACTGTAGGAGTTCCGATTCGAGATTCAAACCAGAAAATTGTAGGTGCAGTCCTTTTACATGCTCCTGTTACGGGGATTACGGCAACGTTGGATAAAGCGGTTAATATTTTAGAGATAAGTATATTAATCGCTCTACTCCTTGCTGCTGGGCTTGGGTTATTCTACTCATATTTATTTACACGCCCCTTAAAAGCAATGAAGCGTACCGCTGTGGAAATGGCCCAAGGAAATTATGAAGTGCGAACAGGCGTTGAGGGAGAAGACGAGTTAGGTCAATTGGGGAGTTCGCTTGATCAACTGGCGGCAAAATTAGGCTTGACGATAAATCAGCTTTTTCAGGAAAAAGGAAAAATGAGTGATATTATCTCGAGTATTTCCGAAGGAATTGTTGCTTTTGACTTGGACTTTCTTCCGCTCAGTCTGAATAATGCTTTATCTGAGATAATGAATCAACCTCTCGCATATTCAGATGAGGACTTGAAAAGGGATTTTGAAGCTTTAGAAATTTATAGCTTGCTTGATCAAGTGATTCGTGAAAAAAGGGCGGTGCAAACGGTTAAAGAATGGAAAGGAAAAAAGCTAAGGTTTATTCTTTCTCCCATTATTGACAATCAGAATAAGGTTTCCGGAAGTGTTGCTCTTGTTCAAGATATCAGCGAAAGCGAACGCTTGGAGCAGCTTCGAAAGGATTTCGTAGCGAATGTATCGCACGAATTCAGGACTCCTCTTACCGTTATTAAAGGCTCATTGGAAGCCCTTGTGGATGGGACAGTCGATAAAGCCGAGGATATCGAGCATTATCATCAAAGAATGCTCTCAGAGACGAAGAGCCTCGAAAGACTCGTTGGTGACCTTTTAGAACTGTCCCGCCTGCAATCAGGTAAAATCTCAATTCATAACGAAGAAATTCATATACCCAGCCTTCTGTCCGGTATTATTCGAAGTCTTCAAACAATAGCTGATAAAAAGGACATCAAAATAAGTTATCAAGGTCCCACGGAGGTCCCTGCGGTTATCGGAGATTATGACCGCTTAAGGCAGTTATTTATCATCTTTATCGATAACGCCGTTAAATACTCGCCTGAAGCCACAAGTATTACGGTTGCTTTAGAAATTAAACGCAATAATGAACTCGAAGTCAGTGTAGAGGATCAAGGTTATGGAATTCCTGAAGATGATCTTCCATATGTATGGGATCGCTTTTATAAATCAGACAAGTCACGTAAAAGCAGCGGCACCGGGCTTGGCTTAGCTATTGCTAAACATTTAGTTGAACTTCATGACGGACAGGTGTCGCTAACCAGCGAATTAGGTAAAGGTACTACAGTAACAGTGATACTGCCGCTGAAGCCATAAGATAACCTTCAATAGATGTTTACGTGTCGATGCAATTGTCACAACTTCGGTCTACTTTGGTAAGTCATCAAATATTGGAGTCGAAATTAGCACTATAGAATAAAGATAAATGTCCTTCGAAAGTGAAGAAAGGATGCAAGAAAGGTTAGCCCTTCTTACATCCTTTTTCTATTTCTATGAATTCAATTCTAATGAGCCCAAGTATTTCGTTATAGGATATGAGCTCCACGGGAGCTGATGAGTAACGGAAAGGCTTCAGCATTGAGGCCGTGCTTGGCGAAGGTTTGCAGCATACATGCAGAAACAGCTTGGGTATGCTCAGGTGATAGAAAAGCAAGAAGGGTCGGGCCTGAGCCGCTTAAGGCGGAGCCGTATGCTCCGTTTTCAAGAGCGGAACTTAGTGCTTCGGATAGTCCGGGAACGAGTGCAGCGCGTTGATCTTGGTGAAGTCGATCACGCATACCTTCCTTAAGAAGTTTGTAATCATTACGGAGAAAGGCTTCAATGACTAAACCGGCATGTGCAATATTAAAAACGGCATCACGACGGTCGACTTTTGGTGACAGAACTTTTCGACTCTTAGAAGTGCTAAGCAGAAAATCAGGAATAGTGACTAAAACATGGATATTAGAATTCTCACAGAGAACTCTGGGCAGAACACCTTCGGCAGTTTCAACGGCAAGAGTAACACCTCCATAAAGCGCTGGCGTTACATTGTCTGGATGTCCTTCCAACTCATTGGCCATTTGCAAAAGCTCAAGCTGGGAAAAGGGTGATCCGGCAAGTGAATTAGCAACAACGAGTCCCCCGACAATGGCAGCGGAGCTGCTCCCTAGGCCGCGTGCCGGCGGTATTTGATTTTCTAAGGTTAAGGTGACTTTAGGTGCAGGGTGATTTGCTTTCTTCCAAAGAAAAAGCATCGTTTGCCAGACGAGATTACTTTCATCAACGGGTAAACCTGTAGAATATTTTCCTGCCAGACGAATTTGCCAAGTTGAGCTTTCCTCAACCGTGATTGTATTATATAGGTTTAAAGCTAAGCCAAGGCAGTCAAAACCAGGCCCAAGATTGGCAGAAGTAGCGGGTATTTTAGCGCAAAGCATATTTCCGTCCTCCAGATTTAATTGGCTTCAAAGCGAATCACGTTGTGAATAGACAAGACTTTACTATAAGCTTTGACTGAATCAAGGGCTTCCCGCAGCTGGGATTCATAAATAGGATGGGTGACCAAAACGAGTTCAGCTTCCTGATTCGCTTTTTGTTTTTGAATGATAGTGGCAAAACTTACATTTGCTTCTGCAAAGAGAAGAGCAAGTGTAGCTAAAACACGAGGTTCATCCTTAACCCGCATCCGAATATAAAATGAGGTATGGAAATCATCCGACTTCTTAAGCGGAAGATCATAATAGCATGTGCAGTTAATCGCCGAAGTCGATTGTGTTTCCATATTGCGAACAACTTGCATTATATCAGAAACAACGGCACTTCCGGTGGGCAGGGAACCAGCTCCGCGTCCAAAGAACATTGTTTCACCTACAGCATCACCTACAATATAGACGGCGTTAAAGACTCCGCTGACAGAAGCGAGAGGATGGGATTTTGGTAAGATTGCAGGATGAACGCGAATTTCTAAGCCGTCGTCTTGATGTTTAGCTATAGCTAATAATTTAATGCAGGAATCAAGTTCTTTGGCATAAGCGATATCTTCAGCGGTGATCCGCGATATCCCGTCGACATAAACATCATTAATGGTAACACGGGAATTGAATGCGATTGAGGAAAGAATTGCGAGCTTTCGAGCTGCATCCAAACCTTCAACATCAGAAGTCGGATCGGCTTCAGCATAGCCTAAGGATTGAGCTTCCTTTAAAACCTCTTCATAATTCCGGCCTTGTTCAGTCATAGCGGTTAAGATATAGTTTGTTGTTCCATTGATAATTCCAATTACCGTCGAGATTTTATTTGCGGCTAAAGACTGTTTAAGCGCGGCGATGATCGGAATCCCTCCAGCAACGCTGGCCTCAAAATAAAGATCTTTTCCCGCTGCCTTGGCTGCATCCAAAAGTTCGTGACCATGAAGGGCCAGCAAATCTTTATTGGCAGTAACAACATTCTTGCCATGACGCAAAGCTTCTAATATATAGGTTCGAGCAGGTTCAATACCTCCCATTACTTCAATAATGATATCGATATCCGGGTCCTGCAAAATATCGTCTGGCTGATCTGTTAGGGTAAAATCACCACTAACGGAACGCGGTGTTTGTAAATTTCTGACCAATACTTTCTTTACGTGGATATGGCTATTTGTTCGATTTGTAATGTCCTCGGCGTTGCTGGTAAGAATTTGAACAACTCCAGACCCTACCGTGCCGAGTCCTAATATCCCGATGTATATTTCATTCAAAAGGATCTCCTCCAATCCGCCTTATAGAAACAAGTGTTTTCATATAGTGGACATTATAGTATGAATAGCGAGGTTTGACAAGAAAGAATTTCGTAATTTACCTATAGATTGGTATAAAATTTCGCTAATTTAATTAAAATTTTAACTTCCTCTAGAAAAATGGTTGACACTCTAAGCTGTGACATATACACTAACAGTACTGAATAATGTATTATAACACACAGGGAAGTGTGCCTAGGGTTCCGAGGATATTCTGACTGGTCCAAGCGGCACAGAAGTCCAGTCCATTGGATTTACACCGTGGGTAGAAAAGACCCGAGCGGAAAGTTCCTCAAGTCTAGAGGGATTTTCGTTCGGGGTCTTTTTATAAACTGCTTTACGTTTTGGGGTAAGGCATACATTACTTTTGACGAGAAATGAGGAGTAAAAGATGAACAGTGATATCCTTAAACAAGGAGTCGATAGGGCACCACATCGTTCCTTGATGAAAGCTTTAGGTTTAACGGACCGGGAAATCGAAAAGCCGTTTGTCGGAGTGGTCAACTCCTTTACTGAAATGGTTCCAGGGCATATGCATTTAAGACAAATCGCTGATGCAGTAAAAGCGGGAATTCGGGAAAATGGTGGAACACCTTTCGAATTTTCTACTGTTGCAGTTTGTGATGGTTTAGCTATGGGACACCAAGGAATGCACTTTTCTCTTGCAAGCCGCGAACTGATTGCCGATTCTATTGAGGTTATGACTCGTGCACATCAATTAGATGCTTTAGTTCTCATTCCGAGCTGTGACAAAGTCGTTCCGGGTATGATGATGGCAGCCATGAGACTCAATATTCCAGCAATTGTTGTCAGTGGAGGCCCCATGCTGCCTGGACGTTACGAAGGTAAATCACTGACCTTGAATTCGGCGTTTGAGGGAGTAGGCCAAGTTGTTGCCGGCAAAAAGGATGAAAATTGGCTTCATAATATAGAAGCAAAAGCATGCCCGACAGCTGGCTCCTGTGCAGGTATGTTTACGGCGAATTCCATGAATTGTCTGACTGAAGCCCTTGGACTTGCTTTACCGGGGAATGGAACAATCCCGGCTGTTTATTCTGAGCGAATCATCCTTGCCAAAGAAACAGGTTATCAGGTTATGGAACTTTTCCGTAAGGATATTAGACCTCGTGATATCGTAACGGAAACAGCCCTAAAAAATGGGGTGGCCCTTGATATGGCATTGGGATGTTCGACAAATACTATTCTTCATTTGCCGGCGATTGCCAATGAAGGGGATATCCCGTGGGAACTTCGTAAAGTTAACGAGGTGAGTTCCAAAACACCACAAATCTGCAAACTTAGTCCAGCAGGAGATTACGTTTTGGCCGACCTTCATGAAGCAGGCGGCGTAAGCGCAGTCTTAAAGCAGCTCTTAGACAATGACTATTTTGACGGCAACCCACTGACTGTTTCAGGTGTCAGTCAAGCAGAACGATTACAAGAGGCTCAAGTCCTAAATTCTCAAGTGATTCATCCGATGGGCACTCCCTACAGTTCTCAAGGTGGACTTAAAGTGCTTTTTGGTAATCTTGCTCCAGAGGGCGCTGTTATTAAACAAGGAGCCTTAGCGGATCAATCCATGGTGTTTGAGGGAACGGCTCAAGTTTTTGACGGCGAGGTCGCGGCTGCTGACGCTATTCGCAATCTAAAAATTAAAGAAGGCGATGTCGTCGTTATTCGTTATGAAGGGCCTAAGGGCGGACCGGGAATGCGTGAAATGCTCGGACCAACCTCAACCTTAGCAGGAATGGGTTTGGATGCAACGGTAGCACTCATTACGGATGGAAGATTTTCAGGTGCAAGCCGCGGGTTATCCATTGGGCACGTTTCTCCTGAAGCCGCTTTAGGCGGAGAAATTGCTCTGCTGCAAACCGGGGATAAGATCAGGATTGATTTAAAGGAAGGAACTCTCGACTGGGTGGTTTCTAATGAAGAAAGAAAGTCACGACGAGAAAAATATGAACAGAATCAGGTTCAGCTCGAAAACTTAAATCCGGAATTAAGAGCTGGGTATCTTGGCCGCTATTCACAATTTGTACAATCGGCTTCACGGGGGGCAGCATTTAGAAAGATAAAATAGAATTCTTAAGGGGGAGAGAATAAATGGGTAATAGCAAAACGCAACCCAAGAAAGAAAAAAATCACATTAACGATCAAACAACGGGGGCAGATCTCCTACTCAACGCTTTGATTGATGAGGGAGTTAAAGTTATTTTCGGGTATCCTGGGGGAGCGGTATTACCTATTTATGATGCTTTGCTTCGGTCTCCTATTCGGCATATTTTACCCCGTCATGAGCAAGGGGCTGTTCATGCGGCGGATGCATATGCCCGTGTCAGCGGTGAGGTAGGAGTTTGTTTGGCAACCTCTGGACCCGGTGCGACCAATATGGTGACGGGGATTGCTAATGCATATATGGACTCGATTCCTATTGTTGTTTTAACAGGTCAAGTAAATACTCACTTACTGGGAACAGATTGCTTTCAGGAAGTGGATATGACAGGAATAACCCATCCGATTACAAAACATTCCTATATTGTAAAAGATGCACGCCAACTTCCGCGGATTATAAAGGAAGCCTTCTATATTGCCAGAACAGGACGGCCAGGCCCCGTGGTCATTGATATTCCTAGAGATGTTCAGGCCGCTGCACATATTGAACCAGAGTCAACAGAGCTTAACCTTAAAAGCTATAAATTCTTTACCAAGGGAAATGCGGGTCAAATTGCTGAGGCAGCTCGTGCTTTAGCAGATTGTGAGCGCCCTGTGTTGTATGCCGGTGGGGGAGTAAATAATCCTGAAGCCGGGGAAATATTGCGTGAAGTTGTAGAAAAAGCGAATATCCCAGTTGTAACGACCCTTATGGGCATAGGAAGCTTGCCTTCCAAACATCCTAATTTTTTAGGAATGGTAGGAATGCATGGAACTTCCACAGCGAATTATGCTGTTACAGATTGTGATTTATTAATTGCAGTTGGCGTCCGTTTTGATGACCGTGTAACAAGCGGGTTAGGACATAAATTCGCAACAAAAGCCCGTGTAATTCATATTGATATTGATCCTGCCGAAATAGGGAAGGTAGTACGCGCTCATATTCCGATCGTTGGAGATGCACGTTTTATTCTTAAAGAACTCAATCAAAAACTAACTCCCCCTGATGTTCAGCCATGGTGGGAACAAATTAAGAACTGGCAAGAGGAACGTCATCAAAGATTACAAAATAGGCAAGATAATACAACTTTAACACCGCAGGCAATTCTTAAGACTCTTAGTGAAAAAGCGGATTCAGAAGCAATTATAGCGACTGACGTAGGGCAGCATCAAATGTGGGCGGCTCAAATGTATCCTATTTCCTCACCGCGCCAATTTATCACGAGCGGGGGGCTCGGAACGATGGGGTTTGGTTTGCCCGCCTCCATCGGAGCCCAGGTGGCTCGGCCGGAAGCGCAGGTCTTTCTTATCACTGGGGACGGTTCGCTGCAAATGACAATTCAGGAAATTGCAACGATGGTTCAATGTCATCTTCCTATTAAAATAATTCTTCTGGATAATGGAGTGCTCGGAATGGTTCGACAGCTCCAAAAGTTTTTAAATAACGAACGCTACAGCCAAATTCAGCTTCAGGCCAATCCGGACTTTGTCAAAATTGCTGAGGCCTATCATATCCTTGGAATTCGCGTAACTCAATTGGACGAGGTTGGTCCGGCAATTGATCAGGCCATAAATTGTGATGGCCCAGTAATTGTGGATTTTGTTATTTCAGAAGAAGAAGATGTTATTCCGATGGTTCCTCCAGGTAAAGAAATTACGGAAATGATGGGGAGGTGAGTTGAATGCTGCATACATTGGCTGTACTCGTTGAGAATAACCCAGGTGTTTTAACACGGGTTTCCGGGCTGTTCGCCCGGCGAGCCTATAATATTAACAGCCTTTCTGTTTGTCAGACGGAAGACCCCGGCATTTCCAGGATGACGATTATGGTAGACGGTGATGATGCTGTGATTGAACAGGTTACAAAGCAGCTCATTAAACTTGTTGTTGTGCATAAAGTTACAGATTTAACTCAAGAAGAGATCGTTGACCGAGAACTTGCACTTGTTCGTGTTAAGGTCAGGGCCGAGACTCGATTGGAGATTTTACAGATCGTAGATGTCTTTCGAGGGCGGGTTGTTGATATGGGCCGAAGCAATTTAACCGTGGAGCTCACGGGAGATGCAGAGAAGATCGATGCTTTTGTACGAACAATGCGTCCCTTCGGGTTAATGGAGCTGGTCAGAACGGGCAGAATTGCAATTACTCGCCTCGACAGCTAACCGCTATTCTTATGCTATCCATAAATTTCAAATATATTTAAGGATAAAAAAAGTGAAAGATTAAAGGAGAGAATTAATCATGGCGAAAATGTATTATGATTCCGATGCTAATTTAGAGTTGCTTGCAAAAAAAACAATTGCGATAATGGGCTTTGGCAGCCAAGGACATGCTCACGCTGAAAACCTTCATGATTCAGGGCTGAATGTGATTGTTGGCTTGCGCAAAGGATCTGCTCGGTGGAAACAGGCGGAAGAAGCAGGATTAAAAGTAATGACCGTTCCGGAAGCTGCAGAAAAAGCGGATGTAATTATGATCCTTCTTCCTGATGAAAAACAAGCTGAAGTTTATGAAACTCAAATTAAACAATATTTAACCCCGGGTAAAGCTCTTGCCTTTGCGCACGGTTTTAATATTCATTTTGGACAAATCGTTCCTCCGAAAGATGTTGATGTGTTTATGATCGCTCCGAAGGGCCCGGGACACATGGTTCGCAGAACCTATCAAGAAGGTGCGGGAGTACCCTGTTTGATCGCTGTTCATCAAGACGCTACGGGCACAGCTCATGACATCGGTATGGCTTACGCCAAAGGAATCGGGGGTACACGCGGCGGAGTTTTGGAAACAACATTTAAAGAAGAAACAGAAACAGACCTCTTCGGTGAACAAGCTGTACTTTGCGGCGGTGTTACCGAACTCATGAAAGCTGGTTTTGAAACCTTGGTAGAAGCCGGTTATCAACCTGAAAGTGCTTACTTTGAATGCCTTCATGAAATGAAACTCATTGTTGATTTAATCAACGAAGGCGGCTTTGGCTGGATGCGTTATTCCATTTCCGATACAGCCCAATATGGCGATCAAATGATTGGAAAACGGATCATTACAGATGAAACACGTAAAGAAATGAAGAAAGTTCTTTCAGAAATTCAAGATGGAACCTTCGCTAAAAATTGGTTATTGGAAAACAAAATAGGACGTCCTCAATTCAATGCAATCGCTCGTAAAGAAGAAGAGCATCAACTTGAAAAAGTCGGTTCAGAAATTCGCAGCATGATGCCTTGGTTGAAAAAACGCGGATAATGAGTTTGACTGAATGGTTATTTAATAAGACTCTATAATTCATAGAATTAAGTTTAGAGAAAAGATTATGAACTTCAGGCGGAGCTTAAAATTTCCGCCTGAAGTCAGTTTCTATTATTTAGAAAAAACCAAGCGTGAGTTGAGGAGGTTTTTTGGATGCGTCAAATTGATATTTTTGATACAACCTTAAGAGATGGGGAGCAGTCCCCAGGAGTAGCTTTAAGTCCGGAAGAAAAGCTGCAGATTGCTCGACAACTCGCCAAGCTTGGAGTAAATGTCATCGAAGCAGGCTTTCCCATCGCATCTCCGGGTGATTTTCAAGCTGTAAAACGAATTGCGGATGAAGTTCGCCAGGTTTCAATCTGTGCCTTGGCACGAGCGAACACGAAGGACATTGAACGAGCTTGGGAAGCGATCGCTAAAGGAGAAGATCCAAGAATCCATACCTTTATTGCAACTTCACCCATTCATATGCAATATAAGCTGCAGAAGTCTCCTGAACAAGTCCTGGAACAGGCAGTTGCAGCCGTAAAATTGTCCAAGTCCAAAGTTTCCAATATAGAATTTAGTGCTGAGGATGCCTCGCGTAGCGATGCTGATTTTTTAGGCCGTGTGTTTTCTGCCGTGATTGAGGCTGGAGCAACCGTTCTCAATATTCCCGACACAGTTGGCTATGCAACGCCGGAAGAATTTGCCGCATTTATTAAAGCAATTATGGAACGGACAAAGGGTGTTGAAAAGGTTAAGTTAAGTGTTCATTGCCATAATGATTTGGGTTTGGCTGTAGCAAATTCGCTCGCGGCAGCTCAAATTGGAGTTCATCAGCTTGAGGGCGCGATCAATGGAATCGGCGAACGTGCAGGAAATGCGGCTGTTGAAGAGCTTGCAATGGCAATCAAGACACGACGTGATCAGTTTCAGCTTGAAACAACGATCAACAGTAAAGAAATTTCTCGTACCAGCAAACTGGTTAGCCGCCTGACCGGGATGATTGTGCAGCCGAATAAAGCGATTGTCGGGAAAAACGCCTTTTCTCATGAGTCTGGTATCCATCAGGATGGGGTGCTGAAAGAACGTTCCACTTATGAAATCATGTCCCCAGATTCGATTGGCGCGGATATGGATACGATCGTTTTAGGTAAACATTCTGGCCGGCACGCGGTACGGGAACGCCTCACGGAGTTAGGACTTGAGATTGATGAGAGCCGTTTGGATGAGGTTTTTAAAGAGTTTAAGCTTTTAGCTGAACGGAAAAAAGAAGTCACAACGGATGATCTTTTTACCTTGGTCGATTCTCAAACGAATAATGGTCCTCAAGTTACGTTAGAATACCTGCAAGTTTCGAGTGGGACTCAAATTGTCCCTACTTCTACATTAGGCTTGAATTATAAAGATCAACGCTATGAAGATGCGGCCTGCGGGGATGGTCCGGTCGATGCAGCTTACAAAGCAATCGACAAAATTCTAGGCATTAAGCATAAACTCCTTCATTATGCTTTGCAGGCAATCAACGAAGGAGAAGATTCGCAAGGGGAAGTCACAATCAGTGTTCAATTTAATGGGCACACCGTTGGGGGTCGAGGGGTGAGCCCGGATATTATCGAATCCAGTGTCAAAGCCTATTTGCAAGCTGTGAACCGCGCCTATGAGCGGGGTTGGATTACATTTACTCTATAAGCATCCGTTCCCAATTATATTAAGTTAGATCGGGGGAATCGATACAGTGTCAATGACAATAACGGAAAAGATATTAGCTGACCATGCCGGTCTTAAGGAAGTCTCTCCCGGCGAACTGATTACGGCAAAGCTTGATCTAGCGTTAGCCAATGATATTACCGGACCAGTTGCGATCCAAGAATTTGAAAAGTTTGAGACGGATAAAGTGTGGGATCCTGCTAAGGTCGCCTTGGTCCCCGACCATTTTACACCGAATAAGGATATTGCTTCGGCAGAGCTGAGCAAGAAAGTTCGTTGTTTTGCCAAAGATCAAAAAATCGTTCATTATTGGGAGCAAGGAAGAGTTGGGATTGAACACTGTCTTCTTCCTGAGCAAGGGGTTACTCTTCCGGGAGATGTGATCATTGGTGCGGATTCCCATACCTGTACCTATGGTGCACTCGGAGCGTTTGCTACCGGTGTCGGAAGTACAGACCTAGCTGCCGGTCTAGCTACAGGTGAAGCGTGGTTCCGCGTTCCTGAGTCTCTAAAATTTGTTTTTCACGGTCAAAACTTTCAGCCTTGGGTTGGGGGCAAGGACTTAATCCTTTATATCATCGGCAAAATCGGTGTCGATGGGGCTCGTTATAAAGCGATGGAATTTACGGGTGAAGGAATTTCCGCTCTGTCTATGGATAATCGGTTTACGATCTGCAATATGGCAATTGAGGCCGGTGCAAAAAATGGAATTATTGCGGCTGATGATAAGACGCTTGGTTATGTCAATGAAAGGGCTAAACGCCCCTTTAAGGTTTATCAAAGCGATGCAGACGCTTATTACGACGAGGTCTTTGAATTTAACGTGGCAGATATCCCGCTTCAAGTGGCTTTCCCGCATTTGCCGGAAAACGCCAAAGACGTTAAGGAAGCCAAAGGCATTAAAATTGATCAAGTTGTGATTGGTTCATGCACCAATGGACGAATTGAAGATCTGCGTGCTGCCGCTCAAATTCTTCGTGGTAAAAGCGTGCATCCGGATATTCGTTTAATCGTCATTCCCGGTACACAAAATATCTATAAACAAGCCATTAAAGAAGGCCTGATCGACATCTTTGTTGATGCAGGGGCTGTTGTCAGCACTCCAACCTGTGGCCCGTGCTTAGGGGGGTATATGGGAATTCTGGCAAAAGGTGAACGCTCCCTATCGACGACAAACCGAAACTTTGTCGGACGCATGGGGCATCCCGAGAGTGAAGTTTATCTTTCGGGACCGGCAGTTGCTGCTGCTTCGGCAATTAAAGGTGAAATTGTGCATCCAGAGGAGGCAGTGTGATGGGTAAGGTATGGAAATTCGGGAATGATATCGATACGGATGTGATCATTCCGGCACGCTACTTGAATCAAACAACGCCGGAGCACCTGGCAGCGCATTGCATGGAAGATGCAGATGCCAACTTCGCCAAAGCAGTTCAACCGGGTGATATCATTGTCGGCGGGAAAAACTTCGGCTGCGGTTCTTCACGTGAACATGCTCCGCTATCCATTAAATCAGCCGGTGTACAAGTCGTAATTGCTGAATCGTTTGCACGGATTTTTTACCGTAATTCCTTAAATATCGGACTTCCGATCATGGAATGCCCTGAAGCAGTTCAAGGTATTAAAACTGGGGATGAAGTGACAGTAAACTTTGAGACGGGTGAAATTAAAAATGTAACCCAAGGAACAGATTTTAAGGCCCGACCTTTCCCTCCGTTTATGCAGCAATTGATCAATGCCGGGGGACTCATTCCCTATGTTAAAGGGAGGAAGAAAAATGCCTAAGATTGCGGTCTTACCGGGAGACGGAATAGGACAAGAGATTGTACCTGAAGCGCTTAAGGTTTTAAAGGCCGTTACGGCAGATTCTCCAGTTAGCTTTGAGTATCAGGAATATTGGGTTGGCGGTACAGCCATTGATAAAACGGGCAAAGCTTTACCAGATGAAACGTTAAAGGGATGCAAAGAAGCTGATGCCATTCTTTTGGGTGCTGTCGGCGGACCGAAGTGGGATCACCTCCCGGCTTCGGAACGGCCTGAAACAGCTTCACTTTTGAGCATCAGGAAAGAACTCGAGTTTTATGCTAATATCCGTCCGGTTAAAATGTCAGCAAGCCTGATTGATTCTTCCACGCTGAAGAAGGAAGTCGTGGAGAAGGTTGATTTAATCGTGATCCGTGAACTCACGGGCGGGTTGTATTTTGGTAAAAAGGGAAGAACGGAAGAACCTCTTTCAGCCTATGATGTGATGACCTATTCCGCTCCGGAGATTGAGCGAATTGTCCGGTTGGCATTCCAAACCGCTCAACAGCGCAGGAAAAAGCTCTGCTCGGTCGATAAAGCCAATGTGCTTGAGACATCGCGGGTATGGAGAGAAATTACGAACAAAATTGCCAAGGAATTCCCCGATGTGGAATTGACTCATATGTACGTGGATAATGCGGCGATGCAATTGGTTCGCAATCCTGCTCAATTTGATGTTATTGTTACAGAGAACATGTTTGGCGATATCCTTACTGACTTAGCCTCGATGCTTGGTGGGTCAATTGGTATGTTGTCCTCGGCTAGCATGAATGGCAAAAAAGGTATGTATGAACCCGCTCATGGTTCAGCTCCGGATATTGCCGGCAAGAACTTGGCTAACCCGTTGGCTACAATTTTATCAGCCGCATTGATGTTAAGGCTTACCTTTGGTCTTGAAAAAGAGGCTCAAAAGATTGAAACTGCAGTCATTAAGGTTCTTGATCAAGGATATCGGACAGCTGATCTCGCACGCTCGGGCGATAAGGTCTTGGGGACAAGGGAAATGGGAGATGCTGTTGTTGCAGCTTTAGAAAAATAGCATAGATATTCCTAAGCGGGTGTGGTAGAATTAGTCTAATAAAAAATGGTTTAAAAAGGCTGATGAACGACCAAAGCGGCCATCACGTATCCTTAGAGAAGGTAGCAACTGCTGAAAGTTACCTGTTGCGTAAGCCGATACCCAGTCGGGAAGTGCTGATGAGAATCAGACGGAACCCACCGTTAATAGGGGGTCTCATGAAGTATTATTTATGGGATATTAAGCTGGCAATAGCAATTAAGGTGGTACCGCGGAAGGTTACTTTCGTCCTTGAAAAGAGGATGAAGGTAACCTTTTTGTTATAAAAATCTATAAATGGAAAGGATGATAAATGATGCAATCGATTGGTTTTATTGGTGCTGGAAATATGGGAGGAGCTATCATAAATGGCTTACGCTCGGTAGGTGTAACAAGTGAAATTCGTGTTGCAAATCGCTCTAACCATGAAAGATTACAACGCATGGCTGAACAAAATGGAATTATTCCTTCAACACTTGAAGAGATTATTCAATACTCAGAGATCATCCTTTTAGCCGTTAAGCCGAAGGATGTTTTGAACGTTTTAAAGAGCTTGCAAAATAAGTTGAATCCCAATCAACTCTTAATCACTGTGGCAGCGGGAATTCCGCTGAAATCCTATGAAACGGTCTTGTCTGGGATACCTGTTGTTCGAACGATGCCCAATACTTCAAGTGCAGTTTTAAAAGGGATGACGGGCCTAGTGCGGGGAACAGCCGTTCAGGAACAGCAGGCTAAGGCAGCTGAGGAAATTTTCCAAGCTGTAGGTAAAACGCTTTGGATTACTGAAGATAAAATCAATGCCTTAACTGCAATCAGCGGGAGCGGTCCAGCCTATTACTATCTGTTTACAGAAACTTTAATTCAGGCAGGAATAAGTGCTGGGTTAGCAGAAGAAGAGGCACTGCAATTAGCTAAAGAAACTTTGCTTGGTGCGGCACAAATGATTAAGGAATCGGGTAAATCCCCGGCACGTCTGCGGGAAGAAGTAACCTCGCCTAAGGGTACAACGTTAGCAGCTCTCAATGTTTTTTGGGAAAATAATTTGCAAGGGTTAGTCACACGTGCGGTCAAAGCGTGCAAGGATCGTGCGGAAGAAATGGAAAGGGAGTATCAGGAGTGATCCAAAGAATCGTTATTAAAATTGGAAGCAGCAGTTTAAATCACTCTACGGGTGGTTTGGATGAAGCTTCAATTGAAAATATCGTGAAGGTGATCTCAGAAATTTCTTGCCAAGGAATTGAGTGCATTCTGGTCAGTTCAGGAGCAGTTGCAGCAGGGGTAGGAAAGCTTGGACTATCGGCAAAACCGAGAGATATTGCAGGGAAACAGGCGGCAGCTTCGGTCGGGCAAGGTGTATTGATTGAAAAATATGCTCAAGCACTTGAAAACTATAACCTTGTGGGTGCTCAGGTACTGCTTTCACGAACAGATCTTGCCGAGCCCCTGCATTATAAAAATGCACAAAATACGCTTGAGCGCTTATTAAAATATAAGGCAATGCCAATTATTAATGAAAATGATACAGTTGCCGTAGAAGAGCTCTGTTTTGGCGATAATGATCGGCTTTCAGCACTTGTTGCCGGGCTGATTCATGCAGATCTTTTGATAATCCTCACAGATGTTGACGGGCTTTATACTGCAAATCCTAGAACCGATTCTAATGCAAAACTCATAGCAGAGGTCGAAGATATTTCGAAGGTTAATGGATTAGCAGGCGGAGCTGGCTCGCAGCTCGGTACAGGAGGAATGATCACCAAAATTAAGGCCGCCAAAATGGCAACACGGTTTGGAATTGGTGTTTATCTCTTGAATTCAAAGCGCATGAATGAATTGCCATCATTCTTTAAAGGGGAGAAACTGACGGGAACATATTTTATTCCATCAAACCATCGCCTTGTTGGCAAGAAGCGTTGGATTGCCTATGCCGGTCTTTCCGAGGGAAGTATTTACATTGATGACGGAGCAGTCAAGGCTTTAGTGAGAGAAGGAAAAAGTCTTCTCGCTAAAGGAATCACTGGGGTAGAAGGTGAATGGGAACGGAAGGAACTTGTTCGAATTGTAAATAAAAAAGGAACGGAAATTGCTCGCGGATTGGCAGAATTGAGCAGTGAGGAAGTCCTGCAAACGCGTGGAAAGCATTCACAGGAAGTACTAATCCTTATACCTGATTTAGAAGGGGAAGAAATTGTTCATAGGGATAATATGACACTAATGGTTAAAGAAAGTTAATAATTAAAAAATTAAGGAGATGAAGGATTTAAATGAGCGGTTTTGACACTGAACTTCTAAAGATCGGGCAAAAGGCTAAGTTTGCTGCCCGGAAACTGGCATATATCGGAACAGCAGCTAAAAATGAAGCCCTTTTAGAAATGGCTGAAGCATTGATATTGCATGAAGGAGAAATTCTTAAGGCTAATTCTGTCGATATTAAAGCTGCCGAAGCAAAAGGAATAAAGAAAAGCCTGATCAATCGCTTAAGCTTAACTTCTGAAGGGATTCGGCAGATGAGTGAATCTCTTCGTGAGGTTGCTTTTTTACCAGATCCGGTCGGAGAAGGCGATTTTTGGACACGTCCTAATGGCTTGCGGATGCAGCGGATGCGTGTTCCTCTCGGAGTTGTGGCTATGATCTATGAGGCAAGGCCTAATGTTACCGTGGATGCAGCCGCACTCTGCCTAAAATCGGGAAATGCCGTGATTTTACGGGGCGGGTCAGAGGCTATCGAAAGCAATAAAGTGTTAGCTCGCATTATTGCCGAAGCTGCTGAACGAAAAGGAATACCCGAAGGTTCAATTCAGTTAATCGAGCAAACAACGCATGAATGGGTTCAGCAGCTGATTAAGATGAATCAATTTATTGATGTCGTTATCCCAAGAGGCGGAGCCGGATTGATTCAAACTGTTGTGCGAAATGCGACTGTGCCCGTTATTGAGACCGGAACCGGTATCTGTCACGCCTATGTTGAAAAGGAAGCTGACTTTGATAAAGCTATCCCGATTGTGATCAATGGGAAGACTCAAAAACCAGGCGTTTGCAACGCTCTTGAAACGCTTCTTGTTGATCGGAAGATTGCTCAGGAGTTTTTGCCTTTAATGGGAGCAGAATTGCAAAAGCATCATGTTGAAATCAGAGGATGTGCAGAAACGTGCGCAATTTTGCCTTACGCTGTGCCTGCAACCGAAGAAGACTGGGGTACAGAGTATCTTGATCTGATTATCAGTGTAAAAGTGGTTAAAGATTTAGATGAGGCTATGGATCATATTTATCAATACAG